>CAJAAV010000179.1 GCA_903937835.1 uncultured Chlorobiaceae bacterium
CTGGCGCAGAAAGGAGCTTTTACCCGCCATGTTGGGGCCGGTAATCATCAGCATCTTCTGCTTCTCGTCGAAGTGGCAGTCATTCGGCACGTAAGGCTCCTCCACGCTCATCATCCTTTCGAGCACGGGATGGCGGCCACCAACAATAAAGAGCTTTTCGTGCTCCATAATCTCCGGTTTGCAGTAGCCATATTCGACGGCAGAGAGGGCAAAGGAGCAAAGCGAATCAATTTCGGCGATGAGTGCGGCGTTTTCCTGTATCCCTGACGCTTGTTCGGCAATGAGGAGACAGAGGTCGTGAAAAAGCTGAGCTTCAAGCACCAGACTCTTCTCTTCGGCATTGAGAATTTTCTCCTCGTACTCTTTCAAGGCGGGAATGGTGTAGCGTTCGGCGTTGACAAGGGTCTGTTTCTTCTCGTAATAGGCGGGAACCTTGTCGCTGTTGGCACGGCTGATTTCAATGTAGTAGCCGAACACCTTGTTGAAACTCACCTTGAGCGACGAGATGGTGGTGGCAGCCCGCTCCTCCTGCTGAATCTGCAGGAGCCGGTCTTTGGCAGTCGAAGCAACGGAGCGGAGATCATCAAGCTCGGCGTTGTATCCTGCGCGGATGTAGCCGCCATCACGCATGGATGCACCAGATTCGGGATCAATCGCCTCCTCAATTCGGGCGGCAAGCTCCGGCAGCGGCTGCAAGGTAAACGCCAGCGATCCCAGCCGGGCTGAGCCAGCCTGATGCAGCAGCTCCTGAATCTTCGGAATGGCAGAGAGCGAGTGGCCAAGCTGGCGAACCTCCCGT
The DNA here is from genome assembly GCA_903937835.1 of uncultured Chlorobiaceae bacterium. Taxonomy (GTDB): domain Bacteria; phylum Bacteroidota; class Chlorobiia; order Chlorobiales; family Chlorobiaceae; genus Chlorobium. The sequence continues at coordinate 800 of CAJAAV010000179.1, forward strand.
GGAATGGTGCGAAACGTAGCAATACGGGCAAGCGAGCGCTCAAGATCGTTGATGGCCGACATCTGCTCGCTGAGCCCCTCCCGCAACGCCCGGTTCTCGGTCAGCTCTCCAACGGCATCGAGGCGCAGCCTGATCTCATCAACCTTTTTCAGGGGTCGCTGAAGCCAGCGGCGGATCAACCTGGCACCCATGGGGTTACGGGTGCGATCCATCACCTGAAGCAGGCTCCCGTTTAGCGTGCCGTCCTGCATTGAGGAGATAATCTCCAGATTTCGTTTGGTCTGCTGGTCAAGCGTCATGTACTCGGCGTTGTGCAGCTCACCAATGCGGGTAATGTAGTGAAGCCGATTCTGTCGCGTCTCTTCAAGATACTGGAGCACCACGCCAGCCGCCACCTTGCCTGCACGGTTGCCCTCAATGCCGAAACCCTTCAGCGAGTGGGTTTTGAACTGCCGCGCAAGCACCTCCTGCGCCTGCTCTTCACTGAACATCCATGATTCAACTTCCGTCACCAGCATCTCGGGCGGCAGCACTTTTTTCAGCAGTGCGACACGCTCTCTCTCGGCGGAGGAGACCAGAATCTCCGAGGGGTGAAGTGACAGAAGAAAATCCTTGAGCTCTTCGGGGCGCAATGAGGCAATTTTGAATTCAGCCGTGGTGACATCAATAAAGGCCACTCCGGCAAGCAGCGTTCTCCCCTCTTTGACATAAGCCACAGCCGAGAGGTAGTTGTTGTGCCGGTCGTCAAGCAGCTTGTCGCTGTAGGTGACACCCGGAGTAATAATGTCGGTGATTTCACGGCGAACAATTCCTTTGGCATCGGCGGGGTCTTCAACCTGATCGCAGACCGCCACCTTGAACCCTTTTTTCACCAGTTTGGCAATGTATCCTTCGCTGGCATGGTGGGGAAAGCCCGCCATAGGGATATCGATGGTACGCTTGGTGAGCACAATGTTCAGGGCGGCAGAGACCGTGACGGCATCGTCAAAAAAAGTTTCGTAAAAATCGCCAACCCTGAAAAGCAGCAGAAAATCGGGATACCGCTCCTTGACCTCCAGATACTGCCGCATCATTGGGGAGTGCTCTTTCTGGGTGGTACCCTCTGCTTTGCTCATAAGATCCTCAGCGACAATTAATCAGGTTTCAGCGACTAACAAATAGCCGCTTTTTGAAAAAGAAGCTACTTCAGCGCAGCTTAATAAACAAGAGCGAGGAATTGTGCGCTTCTCTCTTGACAAACGCTGCATGAAATGGTTATGTTGCCAAAAACAGTCCTGAACATCCATCATCGGTCGAAACAATGGAAATGCTTCATACCCTGCTGCGCTTTCTGCACATCACCTCTTTTGCTGCATGGTTCGGTTCAGTGCTTGCCTCAATCTATTTTCTTAAAACCATTGAAGACAAACTCACCGGTAACGCAGGCAATACCGCCGAATACGGCTCACTGCTCCAGCGTTACATCAAGCTTGAAACCAAAATTGCCGACACCGGTTTCAAGATGGTCATTGTCACCGGCATCCTGCTGGCAGCACTCTATCACGGCTGGACGATCTGGGTGTTTGTCAAAATCGCCCTGATTGTGGTTCAGGTTGCCCTCACCCTTGGCTATATCACCCGATCCATACGCACACTCAGCTACCCATGCTCCATCGCTGATTACAAGCGCTGGTATCGCCTCTTCACCATTTCGCTCTCCATGTTTGCACTGGTGCTGACGGTCAGCTTTTTCCTGCTTTGATGAAGATCGTGTCGCAGATGCCTCGGCCTTGATTGTATGGACTTGGGCGTATAAATGGCAAGGAGAAAAGGATTGAGATTGGAATTGATATGAGAAAACTTGATGTTGCCAAGCGGTTGCTGGAACATGGGATGCGCATAGGGATAGCTGTCAGCGACGCTCTTTTTCTGCTCTTTTTCTTTATATTTGTGACGTAGCAATCCAGCATATTGAACATCATGCAATTTGAGTTTGATCCTGAAAAAGCAGAGCACATAAAGCGAAACACGGCATTGACTTTGTTGAGGCTCAACGGTTGCGGGACGATAGTGCAACAGTCTATGAAAGCAGAAGAGTTTGACAAAGCATTTGATGAAGGTGGAGATATTACCCCCTACCTTGATTTGAGCAAAGCAAGACGGATACAACAGGAACATAAACGGGTCCATGTTGATTTTCCAGTGTGGATGATTGACTCGCTTGATAAAGAGGCAACACGTCTTGGCATATCTCGTCAGTCAGTGATAAAAGTGTGGCTTGGCGAACGCCTGCAACAGCAGAAGGTATAAATTCTGAGTGCTTTCTGAAATATAGAGTTACAGGTCAACAATCAGGACACCGCCTTAAAATCGGGATGCCTGGAGACCTGAGCAAATGGACCACAGAAAAGCATTTCACTTTAGGGGCTGACTCCTGGAACAAGCCAAAGCGGTAAGCACTTCGGAAGTGCGGCAACCCGCTCGTAACGGTTATACAGCATAAATACTTAAATAGATTGGTATCATGGCAAAAACAATGGTCTTCATCGACAGTCGGGTCAACGATCTTGACTTGTTGGTTTCGCAATTTGCAGCAGGAACGGAGTATAAGGTACTTGATGCCAGTTATGACGGGCTTCTTCAGATGCAAGAGTCGCTTGCGGGCAAAAGCGAGTACAGCTCGATACAGATCATTTCGCATGGGTCTGCGGGTGCGATAACCATTGGAAGCACCCTTCTTACCGCAAACAACCTTTTGCAGTATCAATCCCAGCTTGACAATATAGGTCACGCATTGACCGACAGCGGAGACCTTTTGCTTTATGGCTGTAATGTCGGCGCTGGTGATGTGGGACAGCAGTTTGTTGAATCGCTGGCGCAAATGACCGGTGCTGATGTTGCGGCCTCGGATGATTTGACTGGCGGAACCGCTGCTGGAGGGGACTGGGTGCTTGAGGTAAAGACGGGTAGCGTTGACTCGGTGATGCTAGTTGCAGATGTCGCATTGCAGCAGTACGAGCATACGTTGGGTTATGCAGAAGATTACACTCTGGCAAAAATGTCGCTCGTTGCCTATTACGATGATCTGTCGAATCCTGTTGACAATAGTGATGTGGTGACAGTGATCAAAAATACCTGGAAGGATTTGACTGATGCTGGATGGGTTATAATGGCTGATCCAGCCAGAGAAGACTGTCCAATGTTACCTGTTCCAACAAGGCAAATTGTAGCTGACGGGTTTTCTGCTACAGTATTCAAGAATGAGCAAACGAATCAAATTGCTATTGCTTTCCGAGGTACGCAACCAACAGATCCTGCTGATATACTGGCAGACATGGCAATTGCTAATCCAAGCCCTGCATGGCATGATCAATTTGAAGACGCTATAAGCTTAGCTCATGATATATCAAAACAAAATGCATCAGCAAGTACTCCGGCGAATATATTGGTAACAGGGCATTCACTTGGTGGCTCTTTGGCACAAGTGGTATCCAAGTTGTATGGTTTTAGTGGTGCTACTTTTGATCCTGCTGGTGCAAATAATATCACGAAATCTAATGAATTTATAGCGGTTGCTGCTGCGAAAGGACCTTATCCTCTGTCATACATTACGCCGCTGAATTTGTTATCCCCGCTTACGCCTCTTCCTTCTATGCATCCTTTAATTGTTGGTGCCCCTTCTTCGTTTACAAACTATACCAATGGCTCAGCGGTTTCCGGAACATCTAACGGGTTTACAATTTTTGATCATTATATCCCAGTGGAAACAACTGACCATATAGGGAAAATTGAACCACTTTATAATCCGGAAGGAATAGAAGATTTAAACATTGCTCTCGACGCACTTCACGCCATCCAAACAATACCCGGTTTTGATTTAAATACAGTCAAAGTATTATTTCCGCATATATCATATATTTCGATACCGATAGATGATATAAATATATTTAATGATATGCTCGAAGGATTAGCACTAAAAAGCGTCTACAATGCCGAATTGGCATTGCATAGCATGGATGGAATTTTAGAATTAATGAAAGCGAAAGTTGCCGCTATAGAACCTGTTGATTTTTTGGGGACGGCCAGTGATGATAACCTCTTTGGTAACACGCTGAACAATACATTCAGAGGGTTGGCCGGAAATGATTTTATTTTTGGCGATGATGGTAATGACACAATCTATGCCGGACTTGGTGATGATACGTTTTTTGGAGGCAATGGCAGGGATACGCTTATATTATCTGGTAAGCATTCTGATTATACAATCAGTTGCAATGATACGCAATCATACTATACCGTTATTGATAATATCGCCGATCGTGACGGTTCTGATCGTGTCAGCAATGTTGAAAATTTCCAATTTTCTGATGGAGTAGTTACTGCAGCAAATTCCCTTACCGAAACAGCCCCGCCGATACCACAAAAAAAAGAAATTGAAACCACCAAAATGTTTCCAGGACATACAGTTGGAGAGTGGCGCAATGATAGTGCTTTTGCAGCGTTACGTTCAGATGGTTCAGTGGTGACTTGGGGTCATAATTTTTTTGGTGGAAATAGCCTCACAGTGGCTGGTTTGCTGGATGGTACGATTGATGTCAAGCAGATATTTTCGACGGAGTATGCTTTTGCCGCATTGCGTATTGACGGCTCCGTGGTGACTTGGGGAGGAAGCGGTGAACCAGTCTCCCCTTTTATTGGGGAAAGTGGCTGTGGAGGAGACAGTAGTGCTGTTACCAGTTTGTTGGACGGTACAATTGATGTCAATCACATATTTTCGACGACGACAGCTTTTGCTGCTGTACGTGCTGACGGCTCAGTGGTGACTTGGGGAGCACCTTACGAGGGTGGAGATAGCAGAGCTGTTGCCAGTTTATTGGATGGTACGGTTGATGTCACGAAGGTTTTTTCGGCGCAGAGAACCTTTGCTGCGTTACGTGCTGATGGATCGGTAGTGACTTGGGGAGGAGGAACCAATGACGGTGCGGATAGCTCTTCTGTTGCCGGTTTTCTGGATGGTACAGTGGATGTCATTGATGTGTATTCGACTTTTTATGCCTTTGCTGCTTTACGTTCTGATGGATCGGTAGTGTCTTGGGGAAACCTTTGGTCTGGCGGAGATAGTTCAGTTGTTGCCGGTTTTCTGGATGGTACGGTTGATGTCATACAAGTATATTCGACAACATCTGCTTTTGCTGCTTTACGTTCTGATGGATCAGTGGTGACTTGGGGAGACCGTGGGTATGGCGGAGATAGCTCAGCTGTTGCCAGTTTGCTGGATGGTACGATTGATGTCAAGCAGATATTCTCGACGGAGTATGCTTTTGCTGCGTTGCGTGCTGATGGATCAGTGGTGACTTGGAGTACTTTTGGTATTCATGGTGTCAACGTAACCTGTTTTCCAGTTGATACAGTGGGTGTCATAAAGATTTTTTCTAATAATCTTGCCTTTGCTGGATTACGAACTGATGGATCAATCGTGACTTGGGAAGCAAGTATAGCCGGTGGCGACAGCAGCGCTGTTGCTGGCTTGCTGGACGGTACACTGGATGTCGTTGATGTCTATTCGACGGGGGAGGCTTTTGCTGCTTTACGAGCCGACGGTTCAGTTGTGACTTGGGGCAACCGAGAGGGTGGTGGCGATAGCTCTGCTGTTGCCAGTTTGCTGGACGGTACGGTAGATGTCATAAAGGTATATTCGACAACGTCGGCATTTGCTGCGTTACGTGCTGATGGCTCAGTGGTGAAGTGGGGATATTATGACTTTACGGGTGGTGGCACCACTGGTGTTAGCGATCAGTTAACCAATGTGGTAGATATTTCGAACATTTACACTGACACCAACTCAGGGTTAATCAACCTTCAACACAATAATTTGCCAACGGGTATCGTTACAATCTCCGGCACTTCGATTGTTGGTCAGACACTCACAGCGCGCAATACTTTGGCTGATGCTGAAGGGCTTGGCGCAATAAGCTATCAATGGTATGCGGGCAATTATGAGATCCGTGGCGCTACAGGCAGCAGTTACCTTTTAAAGCAATCTGACGTTGGCAAGACAATCACTTTGACAGCAAGTTATCTGGATGGTCATGGCACGGACGAAAGTGTAATGAGTGCTGTTACTGCTGCAGTGACAATGGTACAGAGTGGTGTTGCGCAGGATGGCTATCTTGCGCACGCGCTTGTATGGGTCGATGCCAATGATAATGGTCGGTTAAACTGGATTGATGGCAATGGAAATAATAGCTGGGATGACGGAGAAGGAGAATCTTGGACATTAACTGATGGTAATGGTCGGTTTACCGGTCTCGCCGGAGCGGGTACACTTCGCATTACTGCTAACCCGTTAGGAGGCACAGTTGATATCTCTACTGGTAAACCTTTTACCGGTAGTTATTCCGCTCCATCTGGCTCAACGGTGATTAATCCGCTGACGACACTGGTTGTCGCTGCTGGAGGAAATGGTGATTTTGTCAAGAGTGCGCTTGGGCTTGATGCCAGTCTTGACTTGACAACTTATGATCCTCTTGTGTCACTATCTACAGGTGGAAGAGCGGATGTTGCTACTGCTCTCAAGGCGCAAAGTGCAGCTTTACAAATGGCTAATATCCTCGACGTTGTATCGAGTGTCACTCAAGCTGGCACAGCCAGTCCAGCGTCTAACAGTGTAACAGACACTTCTGTATGTGTTGCGAGTGCATTAATCAGCTCTGCTGTTAATAATGTATCAGGAGCCCTCAATCTGGCTGACAGCACGGTTATTGCTGATGCCATTCATGCGACTGCTCAACTCATTGTGACAGATCTCACAGCTTCTGACACCATCATCAATCATTCACATGTGATAGCTGATGCCGCAGCTCTTGTAAACACATCAATTGAAAATGTTTCGAGAGCTGCTGATACCGTATCACTATCGGGGGGCATCGTTGATGTCGCCAGTTCACTGACAAGCATGGTTAGTGCCCAAATTGTGGTTCAGGAAACTTTAGGAGTAGAGATATCACAGGTGATATATGCCAATGATAGTTCACTCATCACCATAACATCAGGAAACATTGAGCAGAGTGTTGATGCTGCAAAAAGCCATGTTGAACAGCTCTTTGTGCCGCTGAATGGCGAGATACAGACCAACCATGCCCCCACCGGCGGCGTTATCATTACAGGTACGCCAATACCAGATACAGCGTTGACCGCCAGTAACACTCTGGCGGATGTTGATGGTCTTGGTCCGATCAGCTATCAATGGCTGGCAGATACTACTCTCATAGCCGATGCTACTGGATCTATCCTGCAACTGACCAGTGCCTTGATCGGGAAAGCGATCAGTGTTGAAGCGACTTATGTTGATAAGCTGGGTTTCAGCAATAGTGCTCTCAGTGCTCCTACAGCAGATGTTGCCATTTCTAATATTCGTCCCGCTCAAGACCTCACTGGCTCAGCGACCTTCTGGAAAACAGGCCTTCCCATTACAGCCATCACCAGCACTCTTGCCTCATCACCAGCCGTCGCAGGAACCCAACCCATCGAATTCCGCAACATCCAGACCGCCGCAGATGGCTCTCGAACTCTTGAAATCTGGGAAACCTCACCAACGGCAGCTATCAACAGTGTGCAGTTGGATCTTTCCCTGCCGACCGGTTCAACCGCCACATGGCAGGATGCAACAGGTTTGCCATCCGGTTGGAATTCGTCAGCCAATACTGATAAGCCAGGCCAGTTCATTCTTGGCGGGATAGGCACAACAGCGTTATCTGCCGGTTCTGTCAAGCTGGGCACCCTGACGCTCACTGCACCGACAAACCCGCAGCATTTTGAACTCTCATTGACGGCGGGTCAGTTGGGCAACGATACCATTCCTGCCTTTGCTCTATCGTCGGACAGCATGACCACCGGCACTGACGGTCTCTACCAGCATCTTGCCATGAATGATGGCACATACACCCTGACCAGTACCAAAGTTTCCGGCACTGCCGAAAGCAACGCGGTCAAAGCCAATGACGCACTGGCTGCATTGAAGATAGCTGTGGGCATCAACCCCAATGCTGATGGAAGTGCTGTATCACCATATCAGTACCTTGCGGCGGATGTCAACCACGACGGTCAGGTCAAGGCTGCTGATGCTCTCAATATCCTGAAAATGGCAGTCAAGCTCAGCACTGCGCCAGAAATGGAGTGGCTCTTTGTCCCCGAGATCGTGGGCAGTGAAAGTATGTCACGAACCCACGTCGTATGGCCGGATAATCCGATACCGGTTACTCTTGATATTGATCAGGATATGCATCTGATTGGCATTGTCAAGGGCGATGTTGATGGGAGCTGGGCGGTGTAACAATCTCGCGGGATGGTTACCATTTTCCTGACCTCAAGAAAATGATATATCGCGGATGATGCACAAGAAAGAAACCTCAGATTCTTGGGGTCGAGTTGCTACAAACCGGGATAATCCCCCTGATGCACCAAAATCTTGTATGCCGACGGGCATTTGCGTCACTTCATAGTCTCCAGAAATGGGGTCTTTATTTATCCTGTTCCCGACTCCCGTAAAACGAAAAAACCAACCTATAGGCTAAGTTCGCCCCGGCACTCCAGCAGGACTGTACTATTATCCCCCAGTTCGCTGCATGACCCCAGACGCACCAGTTCAAGAACGTCGTCGTTTGTTTTTCGATAGATCAGAATAAGATCAGGCTTGATGTGGCAATCGCGGTATCCAGCCAGCTTCCCGACAAGCGCATGATCGACGGCGTTGGATGGCAAATCCTTGTCTGCTGCAAGAAGATTTACGATGACAGTAACAAGCGCATCAAGTTTTTTCCCGTGTACCCCTGATTTCTCTCTGCGATAGTCACGTTTAAAATTGCTCGTTCCTTTAATCTTCCTCATTCAATTCCTGTATTAAATCCTTGATAGAGTCGTACTGTTTTAACCCTCCACGACGGCACTCTTCTATCGCCTCTATCGTTTCGGCGTTCGGGATAAGTGGCTCAAACGGCAGTGCTTTTTCAGTAGCAACCCGCATCAGCATAAGCCTTACTGCATCGGACAGGGTGAGCCCTATGGAAGCCAGCACTGCAGAGGCTTCTGTCTTGGTTTTCTCGTCAATTCGCGCCCTCACAACAGTGTTTGCAATCATCTCGTTCCCTCTTTTTAACTTTCTTGCTTCGTTAGTGTAGCTACAATTTAGCGGAATGGTAGCGTTATTCAAGTATATTTTTTCAATTTGCTGCTTATCGTATATTTTCTTTGTCCCGCTCTACTTTGGCGGCGGATTAAAAACTGAGTTCCATCAGATAGAGGAGCGACGAACGATGAAATACGTTACCAGTTGTGAGCGAGATGCTCCGGAGGAGGGCGTTGTGAGGGGTAAAGAGCTTGGCGTTGTGAGGGCACAATGAATGGAGTATTACAAGGCAGGCTTGAGGTTGCTCGCAACCTTGTGGCAAGTGGGTTTAGTACGGAACAGGCCGCAAGTATTGCTAACGTGCCGATTGCTTTACTGTAATAGTCTTGAACCTTGAAACTTGATTTCCTTGATTGTTCTCAATCCTGAATCATGCTCATCATGCCAATCCCAGGAATCATGGTTCAGACAGATGGTGGATTGCGTAACAATCCGGGGTCTCAGAGCTTGTTCAAGCCAACTCTATGAGGCAAAAGACCTGGATGGTTCTGGTGTTTCACGAATGGCTGAGAGGGGGGAGCCCCTTTTTACTTTGCTGTCACGATATCGGATAAATCGTTTGTACAGGGAATTTATTTCATACATACTACGCCCTTACTACAGGAAAAAAAGACGAGAAGAAAACCATGAGTACCCCTTCACCCCGAAAACTGATCACCTTTGACTGGGCAATGAAGCGTTTGTTGCGCAGCAAGGCAAACTTTGAGATACTTGAAGGTTTTTTAAGCGAGCTGCTGGGCGAAGAGATTCGCATCCTTGAAATTCTGGAGAGTGCCAGCAACAAAGAGAGTAAAGGCGACACATCCACCCGTGTTGATCTCAAGGTTAAAAACAGCAAAGGCGAGCTTGTCATCATTGACGTGCAGTTTGAACGGCAACTTGATTACCTGAAACGGATGCTCTATGGCACATCACGAGTCATCACCGGGCATCAGAAAGAGAGCGAGGCGTATGCAACTCTGGAGAAAGTTATCTCGGTCAACATCCTTGACTTTGATTTTGGCCATGGCACCGACTATATCTATCATGGCCCCACAACCTTCACCGGTATCCATGACCATGACAAATTGCAACTCGATATCCGGCAACAGAAGCTGTATAGCAAGATTCAGATAAACAATACTTACCCTGAATACTACCTGATCAGGATCAAGAACTTTAACCGTATTGCAACAACATCGCTTGACGAGTGGATATACTTCCTCAAACATGAGGAGATCAAGGATGAGTTCAAAGCAAAAGGGATCCAGAAAGCAAAAAAGTCATTTTCGCTTCTGAGTCTGCCTGATAAAGAGCTGTTGGCCTATGCCCGTTACCAGGACAACCTACGGTATGAGGCCAGTATGGTAGAGTCAAGCTATGGACTTGGGCGTATGGAGGGCAAGGAGGAGGGGATTGAGACAGGAATTGAGCAAGGAAAACTTGACGTTGCCGAAAGATTGGTAGCGAAGGGAATGAATGCTGAAGAGGCTGCAGCTATTGCCGGGATAGATGTACAGTTGCTACGCCATTGAAATCGGTTTTACCCTCCTGCGTTGTTCTAAACCAAATTCGACACACTCCGGCATTCCGGTAACTGTCACCAAAGATGGCCAGGTCAAGGCTGCTGATGCTCTCAATATCCTGAAAATGGCAGTCAAGTTCAGCACTGCGCCAGAAATGGAGTGACTGTTTGTGCCCGAGAGCGTCGGCAGTGAGGGCATGCCACGAACCCACGTCCTATGGCGGGATGATCCGATACCGGTTACTCTTGATATAGATCAGGATGTGCATCTGATTGGCATTGTCAAGGATGATGTTGATGGGAGTTGGAGCGCTGTCGGGTGATTCGGGTGATGTTGCTATAGAAGATGCTGGCTGAGCGGCGGTCACTGAGCGAAGTCGAAGTGAGTCGAAGCCACGATTTGCAGGCTTTTTGTGCGGCAGTTGTATCTTATAAATCGTTTGCACAGTAATTTTTTTCCTTATATACTGCGGTGATAACTCAAATGTTCGAATTATTAGGGGAGGTGAATGATGGCTGCGACTGTTATTGGACACCAATTTATTACTGATGTTGAGGGTAATCCTGTTGGCGTGATTTTACCATTGCCTGAATTTGCATTAGTAGAAGAGACTCTCAGGCAATTATCGTCAGTTCGTGGGACAGAGGAAAAGCTTGCACAAATGGAACAAGCGGCTAATGACATCCTTTTTATGGATGATTTACGTCACACCATAAGTGATTTTGCCGACACAGATGCAACATGGTGGGAGCCTGCGGAATGAAGTACCAGTGGCATGTTTTTCTCGTTTCCCTTGATCCAGCAAAAGGTTCCGAACAGGCAGGCAAACGCCCTGTGCTTGTTGTGAGCAGGGAACGTATAAATCATATCTTGCCGGTGGTTAACGTCATCCCGTTGACTTCACGCAAGTCTGTTACGCGTGTTATTTACCCTAACGAAGTTTTGTTACCTGCTCGTGTCGCCGGTTTACCGATGGACTCAATTGCGCTATGCTACCAAATTCGAACACTGGATAAAGCCAGGCTCGAACAAACTTTTGGTGAACTCGTTGATGTAAATTTGCGTCGCGAGATTCTTGATGCACTTCGTTTCCAATTAGAGCTGTAAGGTTCTCATTACACCAGAATATGCTGCTCCGCTGGCGGATGTCTGATGGCCAGATCAAGGCTGCTGATGCACTCAATATCCTGAAGATGGCAGTCAAGCTCAGCTCTGCGCCAGAAATGGAATGGCTGTTTGTGCCCGAGAGCGTGGGCAGTGAGGGTATGTCGCGAACCCACATCGTATGACCGGATAATCCGATACCGGTTACTCTTGACATGGATCAGGAGTTACACCTGATAGGGATTGTCAAGGGCAACATTAATGGCTGTTGGGCGGGATGATCTCCCGAGAGGTAATTTCGGCAGTCTGTACCGGAGTCATAGGCGGCTACGGGGCAAGTAGCTATCCTGCAACTGGGCATTGCCCCTGCAAAAACACCACAACCAATACCCATATACCCACACACAACCCTGTTACGATCCAAACCCCTGCCTCCCCTGTTATCGAACCAGGGAAGAGATTTTCAGAGATGCTTTTCCATTATTTGATAATCAGGGAATTAATACTATATTTGATACCTTTATCACTAAAATATATCTGTAATGCAGGCGCTGATCAAGATTTCCGACAAACAATATCTGGTACGACAGGGGGATACGCTTTTCGTCCCCAAACAAAAAACGGCAATTGGCGAAACCATGGAAATCCAAACCATGGCAGCGATTGACGGCGAAAATACCGTTCTGGCTGCTGGCAGCATTCAGGCAAAAGTCCTTGCTCATGTCAAGGATACAAAGGTGATCGTGTTCAAGAAAAAACGGCGGAAACGTTATCAGGTACGAAACGGACACCGTCAGCAGATGACCCAGATCGAGGTTATTTCGCTTTAAAAATATTCAGGATTTTTAACGTTAATTTTTTGCTATGGCTCATAAAAAAGGTGGCGGATCGACAAAAAACGGTCGCGACAGTAACCCGAAATATCTCGGAGTAAAAGCCGCAGGTGGCTCTACAGTAGCCGCAGGAACAATCATTCTTCGCCAGAGAGGCACTGTTATCAAACCGGGCATCAATGCCGGATTGGGACGTGATCATACTATTTTTGCTCTTGTTGACGGCGTAGTAACGTTCCGCAACGGACGCAATAATAAAAAGCAGGTTAACATTCTCCCCTGCTGAACCATGTATGCTGCACAATAAGTTTATAATCAAAAAAGCCGTCTTGTTTGAAGTCGGCTTTTTTGATTATAAATCACGGAATACTATCGAAAAAGAATCTCTGTTAAAACTCCACTCTTTACACTTTTAAAAAATTATCGAATTATGAAAATCACCGTTATTGGAGCGGGAAATGTTGGAGCTACAGCGGCTCTGCGCATTGCTGAAAAACAACTCGCAAAAGAGGTTGTTCTGATTGACATCGTTGAAGGTGTTCCCCAGGGTAAGGCTCTTGACATGTACGAATCAGGGCCTGTTGGTCTGTTCGATACCACTGTCTTCGGATCCAATGACTATAAAGATTCAGCGAATTCGGATATTGTTCTGATTACTGCTGGCCTGGCAAGAAAACCTGGTATGTCAAGAGAGGATCTCCTGATGAAAAATGCCACGATTATCAGAGATGTGACCAAAGAGGTGATGAAATATTCTGCCAACCCGATTATCGTCATGGTCTCCAATCCGCTTGATGTCATGACCTTTGTTGCCCAGAAGGCAAGCGGCCTTCCAAAAGAGAGGGTTATCGGCATGGCCGGTGTTCTTGATACTGCGCGTTTCAAAAGCTTTATTGCCGAGGCGCTCAATATTTCCATGCAGGACATCAGCGCGCTGGTACTTGGCGGACACGGCGACTCAATGGTACCGGTGGTCAATTATACCAACGTTGCCGGCATCCCGCTGACGGAGCTGCTGCCACAGGAAAAAATTGATGAACTTGTTGCACGCACCAGAAATGGCGGCATTGAAATTGTCAACTATCTGAAAACCGGTTCCGCATTTTATGCACCGGCCGCTTCGGCAGTTGAGATGATTGAAGCTATCGTGAAAGACCGCAAACGTATTATCCCTTGCACAACCCTGCTTGAGGGTCAGTATGGTATTGACAATGTCTTCTGCGGTGTTCCAATCAAACTTGGAAAAGACGGCGTTGAGCAGATTCTTGAAATCAATCTCTCCGGCGCTGAGCTTGAAGCTCTTCAGCAATCAGCAGCGATTGTTGACGAAAACTGCAAAGCTCTTGCGGCACTGCTTGGATAAAAAAACATTTGCTGATGGGAACGGCAGAAAATTCTCTCTCCGTTCCCATTGCTTCTCACTCCCCTGCTTCACTACTCTTGTCTTCACAGGGCCCTATGTCCATTTCTGTTTGAACCTTGATTTCCCTGATTACAGGATTGCTGGATAGACGATCACCCTCTTTCAGGGCTCGATAGAACACAATTGATCTGGATTGCGGATTAGAAGAGATTATTGCATAAGGGTTCAGAGTTTTAACCCGCTACAATTATTTTACCACAATATACTTTTATTTATTAGCTTGAATACATCGTTTATTTCTTTTCAGCGACAGCTATTTTCAGGTCATTAAATTACCATACTCCCATGGGAAATATCTCTCCACGCTCGTCATTGCATCGTGAAGTTTTCTTCATTGATGCCGCGCTTCCCGACCTTATTACCCTGACCTCTGCATTGGGCAATACTGAAATTCATTTTATTGATCCAATGCAGGACGGCTTGGAACAGATTGCCTTGACGCTTCAGGGGCGCACGGATATTGATGCTCTTCACATTTATACCCACGGCAGTGCTGGCTCACTCCTGCTTGGCTCTACAACCCTTTCTGGCTCAACGATTAATGGTTACGCTGCAATACTTTCGCAGATTGGCGCGTCGCTTTCGCCAACCGGCAATATTTTGCTGTATGGTTGCAACGTTGGTGCAGGCGACGTTGGGCAGCAGTTTGTGGCAACGCTTTCGGAGCTTACGGGTGCGGACGTGGCAGCTTCGGATGACCTTACCGGTGCGGCGGCGATTGGTGGCGATTGGGCGCTTGAGGTGGAAAGCGGCACGGTTGAAAGCGCACCGATAGCGATTGCTAATTTTGAGGGTGTGCTGGCAAATAGTGCGCCGGTCATTTTTACGCCACTTGCGTTGTCGTTTAATGCTCCGGTGGATTACACGGTTGGTACTACACCAACGTCGCTAGTAAGTGCTGATGTTAATGGCGACAGCAAGCTTGATTTGATTGTTGCGAACGAAGGCGATAGTAAAGTATCGGTGCTTTTGTGCCAGGGCGAGGGTACGTTTTCGGCTAAAGTGGATTATGCTACAGGCACTGCGCCTCAAGCGGTTGCGGTGGTTGATGCCAATGGAGATGGCAAGCTGGATTTAGCTGTTGCGAACAAAAGTGGTAAGTCGGTTTCACTGTTGCTGAATGCCGGTAATGGCACCTTTGCAACAAAGGTGGATTATGCTGTGGCTGGTTTTGCTACGGCAATGGTTGTGGCTGATGTGAATGGCGATGGCAAAAAAGATCTTGTTGTAACAAACGATAGCGATAGCAATACGGTTTCGGTATTGCTGGGCGTTGGTGATGGCACCTTTGCTACAAAAGTGGATTACGCTACCGATGCAGCGCCTCGTGCGGTAGCAACGGCTGATGTGAATAGCGATGGCAAGCTTGATGTGGTAACAGCAAACTGGGGGCAAAACAGTATTTCGGTACTGTTGAATAATGGTGATGGCACCTTTGCGACAAAGGTGAATTACACGACAGGGCTTGAGCCATTAGCGATTACAATAGCCGATGTGAATGGCGATGGCAAGAGCGATGTGGTGGTTGCCAATAGTTATGGCGATTCGGTATCGGTGCTGTTGAATAATGGTGATGGCACCTTTGCGGCAAAGAAAGATTATCAAGTTGGTGATAAGCCTCGTTCAGTTACTGTAGCGGACATGAATGGAGATAATGCGCTTGATTTGTTAGTAACTAATGAGAATGACGATACCCTTTCTGTATTGTTGAATAGCGGTGATGGCACATTTACCGCAAAGCGTAATGTAAGCACAGGCGATGCTCCTCGTGCTGTTATAACCATGGATGTTAATAGCGATGGAAAGCTTGATGTTGTAACGGCAAATAGTGGCAGCAATAAGCTTTCGGTGTTGTTGAACAGCTCTACGGCGGTGGCAGCAACCTCGTTTACCGAGCAAACGCCTGTAGCGGTAGTGAACGATATGGTGTTGACTGACCGTGATGGCAATGCTGATTGGAATGGTGGTTCGCTGAAGGTGCAGATTACCGCGAATGGCGAGGAAACCGATAGCTTGTCGCTTCCTATAATTGATGCGGGAAATAATGCTATTTGGCTTGAGGCTACGGGCAACAAGCTGATGGCTGGAACCACGGAGATTGGCACGGCAAGTGCAGCATCAGTAAGCAACAACACGGCTTGGACGCTTACTTTTAATACCAATGCAACCAATGCGTTTGTGCAAGGCGTTGCCCGTGCTGTTACCTTTAATAACAGCAGCGACACACCAAGCACGCTTGATAGAACCGTAACCTTTACCGCAACCGATAAGCTGGCGGCAACGGCAACACTTGCCCAAACCATTCATGTTAGAGCGGTTAAAGATGTGCCAACGTTAACAACATTTTCAGCGCCGGTAGCTACAACTGAGGAGGATAAAGCTGTTGAAATAACATTAGCTGAGTTGTTTGCGAAAGGAGATGAAGCGGCTAATGATGGCACAATAGATGGCTTTATAGTGAAATCAGTCAACAATGGGACGTTAAAGATTGGGATAAATGCTACACTTGCTACACCGTTTAATGGGTGGACAAACAATGTGATTGATGCGACGCACAACGCATATTGGACACCAGCAGCAAATGCAAACGGTACTCAAAATGCTTTAACGGTTGTTGCTAAAGATAATGCTGGTGGTGAATCAGCAACAGCTATTCAAGCGCAGGTAACGGTTAGTACTGTAAACCATGCGCCAATTATTAACAGTACACTCTCTTTTACCCAAGCGACATCTTATAACGATGGATATTACTATCCGTATTCTATAACAACAGGAGAAGTTAATAGCGATGGTTATACGGATCTCGTTACTATTTATCATGCCTATAGACCATATTATTATGACACTTTCAACGTACATTTACTGACGAATAAC
>CAJAAV010000180.1 GCA_903937835.1 uncultured Chlorobiaceae bacterium
AAAGAGTTCAAGGTGACGATGATGGCTGACGGACTTGTATGGGAATACGATAGCATAGGAAAATTTCGCACTCTTCTTTCCCGCCACCTTGACAAGCAGATTCGCCTGTGGTTCTGCATTCCCGGCGCTCTTGCGGCCAAGCAACCCATACCAGACGATGAGGAGTTGCGCCGTTATCAGGCAGCGCTGAAAGAGGAACTGGGCTACATTCGCATGCTTGGAATGCCCGGAGTTGAAAGTGTGAAGGTCAACCTTGATGATGATACCTTTGTGCCGTTACGGCTTTCTGACCGGCAGGATATGTTTTTTGGACAGCCTGAAAAGGATTCAGGGAAGAGGCACGATGGAGGTGATCATATTCTCTACCCGGATGCGATTATGAAACGGGCATTCCATGACCGGCGTCATCGCAGGATGCTTCTCGTTATCGGTGACCCCGGTGCAGGAAAAACAACGCTGCTCAAATATTATGCCCTTTGCGCGCTTGATTCGGAGAGATCCAGCCGACTTGGATTTTCAGGGCCGATTAACGTCTTCTATCTACCGCTGCGCGAGCTTGTCCGCCATGAGAATGGTCCGTACCACTCTCTGCCGGTAAATCTTGCGCTATGGTCAGAGCGGAATCAGTTGCCCTTCACAGAACAACAGTTCGATCAATGGCTGCAGAGCGGAACAGCGCTTGTTTTGCTCGATGGCCTTGATGAAATCAGCAATACTGATGAGCGAAAAGAGGTGTGCCGCTGGATTGACACTGCCTGGAAAAGTTTTTCAGCGCTTCGTTTTGTGGTGACTTCACGGGCAACTGGGTATCGCCAGGAAGAGGGGGTTGAACTTGCGGCTGATTTTGAACGGGCTGATGTGCAGGACTTTACGGTTGAACAGCAGGAGCTGTTTTTATTGCAATGGTTTACAGCGGCATTTCTTAAAGAGCCTCCTGACATGGGTGTTGACGAAGCAACCTGGCTGGCCAAACAAAAAACAACGGCTGAAGAGCGAACCCGCACCATTGCCAAACACCTGAAAGAGGAGAAAAACAAGGGGTTGCGGCAGCTTGCTGCCATCCCCATGATTCTGCAGATTATGGCGATTCTCTGGAAAGACCGGGACTATATGCCCGAGAGCCGGGTAAAGCTCTATGAGGCAGCAATCGATTACCTGCTTGAATTCAGGGACAAACGCCGGGGAATAACTCCACTTGTTTCGGCAGTGCGTGCCCGCAAGGTGCTTGGGCCGGTCTCTCTGTGGATGCAGGAGGAGCTCAAAAAAGATGAGGCTGAAAAGGAGTCCATGCAGGCAATCATGAAGGAACGCCTTGAGATCCTTGATAATCCCCCATCAGTCGAGGAGTTTTGCAATTATCTTGTTGAACGGGCTGGCTTGCTGGTGGAGCATGGCGGGGGCAAAGCCTACCTCTTTCGCCATAAATCATTGCGTGAATATCTGGCAGGAGTCCAGCTTGCCAAAAAAGTGAGCAGAAACCAAGACTCTTTGGACAATCTGGTTGCCGGTTTTGGTGATGACTGGTGGGAAGAGCCGATCAAATTCTTTATTGCTCAGGTAGATGAGGAGATATTTGATCTTTTCATGGAAAAGCTGTTCCACTCTGCGGTCAGTGAAGAGTTGACACCAAAAAAGCAGTTATTGCTGCAAACGATTATTGAGGAGGCGCCTGAAAAGAAGGTTGATGCGCTGTGCCGAAAGCTGCTCAATTCTGATACTACAGCCTTGCGGCAGCGGGTGATTCTCGACTGCCTGAAAACCATCGGAAAGCCCGCAGCACTCCCTGCTCTGGAGCAGTTCAGGACACAAGAACTGGAGAAAGAGAGCACAAAGAACAAGGATGTTCTTGATCGGTCAGAAGATGTGATTATTGCCCTCGGCGGCAAAGCGCTGGAGCGTGCCAGTGAAAAGAGTATCAGCGGCAAATCCTTGTCGCTTCGCAACCCGAATGAGCAGAATGCCGAGTATATCCTGATACCGGGAGGAAACTACTGGTATTCAGCGATGAAGAAAGCAGTAGATGTTGCTGATTGTTACGTTGCCAAGTATCCAGTGACCAACAAGCTTTATCGCTCATTTATCGACTGGTTGGAGGGAAAAGATTCAGGGAAGAACCATGCTTCAGCATTCAGGGAAGAACTGGACCAGATAGCAAAGAGCAACGATTGGGGGCCAGAGTTTGGTGACTATCTCAAGGGAGGAGAAGATGACCTTGCAGCATTGTTTTGCTCAAGTTATGATGAAGATCGCAAATTCGGCGGAGAGAATCAGCCGGTTGTAGGCGTAACCTGGTATGCTGCCAGCGCGTATTGCCTGTGGCTTTCGTTGCTCGAAGAGAGGGCAGGCCATTACCGTCTTGCGAATGAGATCGAGTGGGAGTGGGCGGCAGGCGGGAAACAGGGAACAACCGGTAAGAAAGTGCGTAAATATCCGTGGCCGGAAAAGAAGGGTAAAGCGAATCCAAAACTGCTTAATTTTTCCGAGAGTAATATAGGAGCCACAACACCAGTCGGCAGCTATCCTGATGGCGCGACACCTGAAGGGCTTTATGATATGGCTGGTAATGTTTATGAGTGGTGCAGCGATTGGTATGGAGATGACGGTACGTTTGCTAATCCACTCGGACCAGAAACCGGTTCTTACCGTGTGCTTCGTGGCGGGAGCTGGTACCTCACTGCCGTTTACTGTCGGTCGGCGATTCGCTACAGCTTCCCCCCCGACTTCCGGAACAGCTACGTTGGCTTCCGCTTGGTGTTCGTCCCGTAGTCAGTTGGCTGCTCATTCCGGCTTTGCTTTTGAGCGAGAGTGAAGTTACAACATTGTGGTGAACGGCAGTGAGGGACGAACGGACGTGCGCCATAATGTTGCGTAACGGA
>CAJAAV010000181.1 GCA_903937835.1 uncultured Chlorobiaceae bacterium
AGTTTCGGTCTTTATCCGCATGAAGATGTCGGAATCACCGATGTTTGTGAAGATGAAAAAAGAGGGCAAAACCTCCGCAAACCCTCTGGCCGAAAGCTTCAAGGAAAAAGATAACCTGAAAATGGTGCTGATTGCTCTTCTTGGCGCAACCGCCGGTCAGGGTGTTGTCTGGTACACCGGTCAGTTCTATGCACTCTCCTTCCTGCAGAATGCCTGTAACGTTGAGTTTGTCCAGAGTAACGTGATTATTTCGATTGCCCTTCTTATCGGCACTCCCTTCTTTATTGTCTTCGGTGCGCTTTCCGACAAAATCGGACGAAAGTACATCATGATGGCTGGTATGCTTATCGCAGTTGTTTCCTACAAGCCTATTTACCAGATGATGTACGACGCAGCCAACCTGAAAAACAAAATTGAGGTTGTAGAGAAGACAACTGTTGAAACCAAAGAGGCGGTAAAAGGAACTGACACGGTCACCACCACGGTGACGAAGAAGACCTTCGGCGATGGCACAACCTACAAAGAGACGAAAAAATTGACCATCCCGCTTGATGAAGCAAAAAAAGCTGAACTTGCAGCAGCAGGAAAGCTGAAGCCTGAAACCAAAAAGGAAGTGACCCTGCCTCAGGATCTCTACTACAAGATGATTGGCTTTGTCTTTATCCAGGTGCTGTTCGTCACCATGGTCTACGGTCCGATTGCTGCGTTTCTGGTTGAGATTTTCCCGACCCGTATCCGCTACACCTCAATGTCTTTGCCCTACCATATCGGCAACGGCGTCTTTGGCGGTCTGGTTCCGCTTATCTCCACCCGTCTTGTTGAAGCAACCCGTCCGGCGCCTGATCTTCCACCCGCAGATCCGCTTGCCGGCCTTATGTATCCGATACTGATTGCCAGTGTAAGCTTCGTTATCGGCATGCTGTACATCTCCAACAAAACCAACAACATGGACGTTGAGTAACCAAGAACCTTTTAATTTCATTTATTATGTCAGCAATTAAAAAGCTTTTCGGGATTGTGTGGTCACTCATGGGAATAGGAATCATCCCGCTGGTGATCATGCGAGCCATGGAAGAGATAGCCGCAAAGCCCAGTGAAGAGAACTGGATTTTCTGGTCAATCGTGATCGTTGTCCTTATGCCTATCATCGCGTTCAGTCTGATTACGTTCGGGGTGTTTGCGCTCAAGGGCGAGTACGATGTTCTTGAGTAAGTAACAAGAGAGCACGAACTGTTCTTTTTTTTCAGAGAAAAGCCGCATCTTTGGTGCGGCTTTTTCTTTTTCTGAAAGAGAGCAATAAAACAGTATAACCGATGAGTACTCCGGACAAGCTTGATGAAAAACTCGCGACGCTGCCCACCTCGCCAGGCGTTTACCAGTTCAAAAATGCTGCTGGACGGGTAATCTACGTCGGCAAGGCTAAAAATCTCCGCAACAGGGTTCGTTCCTATTTCAGAAATTCACAGCAGCTCTTTGGCAAGACGCTGGTGCTTGTCACGCACATTGACGATTTTGAGGTCATTATCACTTCGTCGGAAGTTGAAGCGCTCATTCTTGAAAACAACCTGATCAAAGAGCTGAAGCCTCGATACAATATTAACCTGAAGGATGACAAGACGTATCCTTACCTGGTCATCACCAATGAACCCTTCCCGCGAATAATCTTTTCACGTCAACGAAGAAAAGATGGCTCCACCTGGTTTGGCCCCTATACCGAAGCTCGTCAGCTCCGCTCAATCCTTGATCTTATCGGATCAATTTTTCCGGTTCGAAGCTGCAAATATCGCCTGAGCGAAGAGAATATTGCCTCCCGGAAATACAAGGTCTGCCTCGACTACCACATTAATAAATGCAAAGGGCCTTGTGAAGGTTTGCAAACGGAAGAGGAGTACCTCCGCATGATCGCCGAAATAACCCGGCTGCTGAAAGGAAAAACATCAACTACAATCCGCTCGCTCACTGAAACCATGCAACTTATGGCCCGGGAGCTGAAGTTCGAGCAGGCGGCGGAGATAAAAGCGCAGCTTGACAGCCTTAAACGCTATGCGGAACGGCAGAAGGTGGTGGCGGGTGACGGACTGGATCGGGATGTTTTTGCGGTTGCTTCAAGCGAAGCTGAAGGCTGCGGTGTCGTCTTCAAGATACGTGAGGGAAAGCTGCTCGGTTCTCAGCGGATTTACATGACCAATACCGACGGGGAAACTGATGCTGAGCTGCAGGCAAGAGTGCTTGAAAAATACTATCTCGAAACGCTCGAACTCATTCCTGATGAAATTCTGCTTCAGGAACCGATAAGTAGCGATGAAGAAGAGACCCTGAGAGCTTTCATCTCGAACAAACAGCAAGAGGAAAAACAGGAGAAAAAAAACATCAGGTTTGTTGTGCCACAAATCGGTGAAAAAGCGCATTTAGTGGAGATGTGCCGCCAGAATGCCCGACATCATCTGGAGGAGTACCTTATACAGAAACAGAAGAGGGGCGAGGCTGCCCGCGAGCACTACGGGGTTACTGCCCTCAAAGAGCTGCTCCATCTGCCAAACTTGCCGCAACGGATTGAGTGCTTTGACAATTCCCATCTTCAAGGCACAGATTATGTGAGTTCCATGGTCTGTTTTGAGAAGGGAAAACCGAAAAAATCCGACTACCGAAAATTTAAAATGAAAACATTTGAAGGCTCTGACGACTATGCCGCCATGGAAGAGGTGATCCGGCGGCGTTACAGCGGATCACTTTCAACAGAACTCCCCTGGCCCGATCTTATCGTCGTCGATGGCGGAAAGGGGCAGGTCAACACGGCTTTTCACACGCTGAACGCTCTGGGGCTCTCGATTCCTGTTATCGGTCTGGCGAAACGCATTGAGGAGATCTTTACCCCGCAGACACGAGATCCGTTCAATCTGCCAAAAACCTCTCCGGCTCTCAAACTGCTCCAGCAGCTTCGTGATGAAGCCCACCGTTTTGCCGTTACCTATCATCGAAAGCTGAGATCTGAAAGAACCCTGCAGACAGAGCTCACCACAATTGCCGGTGTTGGAGAAAAAACAGCCTTCAGGTTACTTGAACGATTTGGTTCTGTCGAAGGTGTTGCACAAGCCACTATCGAAGAGCTGAAGGCTGCGGCTGGCATAAAAGTGGGAGAGGCAGTTTTCCGTTTTTATCGACCATGAATCTCCCTGTTCCCTCTCATACCCACCTCCCAATATGTTTTTCTTGATAACAATTCAGGAAGTCCCTTCTTTTCTGTATGTTAGAAACTCTGGAATAACTTAACAATGAGCTGAAAAGAGCGACCGATTGCTTATTG
>CAJAAV010000182.1 GCA_903937835.1 uncultured Chlorobiaceae bacterium
CAAGAGTGCGCTGGACGAACGAATGGGCCGTAAAACTGCACTTGCTTCGACCTATAATCTTCTGCACAGGAATAACTGGCGGAAGCTTGCGCCGGACAAGAGACATACGAAAACTGATGTCGACGCGCAGTTAGAGTGGAAAAAAAACTCCCAGACCTCCTCTCCCTGATCAACACGGAGTGGCCTGGCACCAACCCACTTCGGGTGATGTTTCAGGATGAAGCACGTTTTGGCCGTATTACCGACACGCGACGATGCTGGTGTCCGCGACCGGTTCGCCCGCTATGTATGGCCATGGTGACCCAAGAGTACACCTATGCTTATGCAGCCGTATCGGTGAGAGATGGGGCGCTTGACACGTTGATCCTGCCGACTGTCAACAGCCGATGTATGCAGATATTTCTTGATGAAATATCGTCCAGGTATTCTGAAGATAGAATAGTGATGATATTGGATGGGGCTGGTTGGCACAAGTCGTCCACATTAAAAACTCCGAAAAATATGCGTCTGATTTCATTGCCACCTTATTCGCCGGAACTCAATCCAGTCGAGCACTTGTGGGATGAACTTCGTGAGAAAGCTTTTGGGAATGTAGTCTTCAACAGCTTGCATGCTCTTGAAGACCATTTAGAAGCCTCGTTAAGGGTGATGGAAAATGATACACCAAGAGTCCATTCCATCGTCGCGTGGCCTTGGATTATGAGTTCATTATTGATTTAGAAATGGAATAAGCGTGGTAAAGCGATACCTCCACAGCCGTATTGACTGGAATGAACGCTGTATCGGGATTCTTGGGGCGCGAGGCACGGGAAAGACAACCTTGATGTTGCAGCACGTCAGGGAGCGGTATGGTGACTCTGACCCTGGCGCTCTATATTTCGGTCGACAGCCCCTATTTTCAGGCGCATAACCTTTTCGAGTTTGCACGGGAGTTTTACCAGTTTGGCGGTGAGCTTCTCCTTGTAGATGAGATTCACAAATACCCTGACTGGTCGGTTGACATCAAGGCGATATACGACTCCTTTCCAAAGCTGAAGGTTGTTTTTTCCGGCTCAAGCCTTTTGCAGATATCAAGCCAAAAGGCGGATTTAAGCCGACGAGCCATCATTTTCAACCTCCATGGTCTTTCTTTTCGTGAGTATCTCAATTTTACCGGGAACAAGGAGTATCCAGTCTGCTCAATGGAAGAGATTCTTGCAGGGCATCGCCAGATTGCCGAAACCCTCTGCAGCGAGATAACCGTTCGCAAACTTTTTCGCGATTACCAACAGATCGGCTACTATCCATTTTTTATGGAGAGCCCTGGCACCTATCTTTTTCGACTCAGGGAGGTTATCAACCACATTCTTGAAGTTGATCTTCCTCTGGTCAATCATATCGAAGCGCGGCAGATTTCAAAACTCAAAAAACTGCTCTACCTTCTGGCCACAAGCGTTCCGTTTAGCCCGAACATATCAAAACTGGCAGAGGCAACCGATATCTCCCGGCCACGTCTCTATGAGTATCTGGAAAATTTGCAGAATGCAAGGCTGCTGAATCTGGTGCGCAGTCAGGGTCGCGGGTGTGAGGTGTTGACGAGGCCCGACAAGATTTACCTTGAAAACAGTAACCTGATGTACTCTATTTCTGAAAATGTCAATACCGGTACCTTGCGGGAACTCTTCTTCGTCAATGAACTGCGCAACGCCAACGCCCTTCATCCCGGACTTGTTGAAAACACCATTGAGCTTTCAGCCAAAGGGGATTTTATCGTCAAGTCAGAGTACACCTTTGAAATAGGCGGAAAAGGGAAGGGGTTCAACCAAATCAGCAAGGTTGAGAAGAGCTTTGTTGTCGCTGACGATATCGAAACAGGATTTCAGAACAAAATTCCACTGTGGCTCTTCGGGTTTCTTTATTAAGCTGATAATCGGTTTTGCCTGAACCATTTGGCCCTGCTACCACAATCAATCCCGGTTTTTGAGCATCTGTCATGCTGGGAGGGATTTTTTTTGAGATAAAACCGCCTTGGCAATCATGTCGTTGAGTTTTTCGAAATGTGCGTCCATCGTTATTTTTGTGCGGATTCTCGCGTCTTCTCCTGCTTGATGGATTAAGAGTGCGAGATGCTTTTCAGCCTCTTCACTGTCATCCTGCACTTGAGGGTTGTATGTTGCGTCTGTGTTCATGATGGTTTCGTTAGTCGTTTTGTTGCACTCCTGTCATGCAGTTTTTCTTTTCCTTGCAGGTGCACTGACAATGCCCAAAAGAGCATCAATGGAGATATCTTCATCCAGGAGAGGCCAATGTATCCCGTACCCGGATGGCGAAACCTCAAACATTTTCCTTTCTGCTTCAGAGGCTTGATGCAGCAAAGTCGATACCGTTTTCAATTCAAATCTTCTGGCTATGCTATCAACAGTGACCTCAAAAAAGTCTCCTTCAAACTGTATGTTCCCAATATCATGATGTTTGTTCATTGTTTGCATCTTCTTTGAAATTCATCCCATTGTGTCTCGATGTACTCAGAATGATCGTAAATGATTTTTCTTACTTGCCTGTTATCTCTCTCCGTCATATTGTAGGCAAAAGCCTCTTCAATATCGAATAGCTCTCTTTTTAACCAGTACTTGCATTCATTATCACCATTTCGGCAATGGACATGAATCGGTTCATTACCCTCATTAGCGTAAAAAAATAATCTCTATCCAAGTATGACAAGTATTGTCGGCATAGACTATTTCAGCTTTTTATGTTGCTTGCCTGGCGAATACAATAGATTTGACTGTGAAGTTCTGGTGCTTACAAGAACCAATTTACAGAGGAATGTGACGGTAAGCAACTGAGTCGAATCTTGCTCTGGGGAAACCATCCTTTTCAAAGTTGCAGTCTGGCTTGATTTTTTAGGGATTTTCCCCTTTGATGAGTATGTTCGCCCAGCAGGCGAAGCATGTGCTTTGTCTATTACTGTTCTGCCCGAAGAGAGATGGCTGGGCATATCGAGCTCCCGATACTACAAACCACACTATTGCAATCAGCCAAAAGTTTTCATTGGCTGACAAGCGGAAAGGCATCAGGGTTACGAATTGATTCAATGGAAAGATCAATATCGAGTAATGGCCAATACAAGTGTTCTTGGTGATGGAGTTCAACATTACAGATTTTGCTAACAGGAGCCTCCTTGAACCAAGGGAACTCTGTGTACGGCAAAAAAAGCTCTTCTTCTCCAATCAAGAGCCAAAAGCCATAAGGTGAGATATTTGTTACTTCAACGAGGGAAGTGCTTACGCCATGCGTTGTGTATGTCATTGAGGTGCTCCGTAATCAAAGAAAAGGCTTCAGTTATTTCATGTTGAGCAAGACCTGTGCTTTTTGCCAATTATATGTGAGGTGTCAGCCAGAATTTCGCTTCACCATGTTGGTTTTGCACATGGACGTGTATTCTTGGATCTTCACGAGAGAAAAAATAAAACCTGAAACCGGCCTCACGAAAAATTGTAGGACTCATCTCGCTGTTTGTCTCCAAAATATACCAGTTAACTCTCCTTGTGATATAATACGCAAATCTCAAACCATCTAAAACCCCTCCACCACAAACCAAACCCCTGTCGCAATCATAATCACGCTGGCCACCCGGTAAAACCACCGTCGCATTCTCCCGCTGATACTATTCACCACTTTCCCCACCAGAATCAGCGCTGGCGCGGTGCCGATGCCGAAGAGCATCATCATCAGGGCGCCCTGGAGCATTCCTGCAAAGGGGTGAGGTGCCTCCATGGCGGCGCGGGCGGCGGCGAGGAGGGCGGTGTAGGTGAGGCCGCAGGGGAGAAAGCCGAGGACGATGCCCATGGGGTAGTAAGCGCCGATGGAGCG
>CAJAAV010000183.1 GCA_903937835.1 uncultured Chlorobiaceae bacterium
ACAGAAAAGAAGGGACTTCCTGAATTGTTATCAAAGGAATTGGGGTTACGAGCTGAAATGATCGAATCCCCTGATTGCGGCAAGATTGATATTCGTGCCGTAGATATCACAGAGATTTACTCCTGCTTCCAGGTCAGTAATTTCTCCGATGACCGATATTTTCTTGTTATCTGTAATTCTCTGATACTCCTTTTTTGAAATCGTAAAGAGCAACTGGTAATCTTCGCCGCCCGTCAGCGCCCAGGTCAGTGCGTCATCCTGCATTTCGTCGGCAACTTTTCGAGTGCTGGAAGAGATGGGAATACTGCTTTCCCGAATCAGTGCGCCGGTGTTTGATTGGCGGCAGATATGCTGGAGATCAGAGCTGAGACCATCGGAAATGTCGATCATCGAAGAGGGGCGAATATTCAGCGAATGGAAGAACCTTACAATATCAATGCGGGCAAGGGGAAGCAACTGCTGCTGTATGGCTTCACTGTATTCTTTCAGCTCTGCCATAACGTTTTTGGAATAGGGTTCGTTGTTTTCAATATGGTTCAGCATAATCTCTTTTTCACGCATGAGCAGTTTCAGGCCAGCCGCAGCACCCCCAAGCGATCCGGTTACACAGAGCAAATCCCCTGGTTTGGCGCCGCTTCTGTGGGTGATGTGCCCAGGTGACACTTCACCGATCATGGTGACTGAAATGACCAGACCGGATTGTGATGATGAGGTGTCACCGCCAGCGATGGCAATTCCATACTCTTTTGCCGCATGACTCATGCCGATGTAGAGCTCTTCAATCATTGTAATCGGAAATGATGCAGGCACCGCGAGCGCGATCAGGGCGTAGCGGGGGATGGCATTCATGGCGCAGATGTCGGAGACATTCACGCTGATTGCTTTGCATCCAAGGTGTTTCAAGGGTGTAGTCAGCAGGTCGAAATGCACCTGCTCAGCAAGCATGTCGGTTGTCGATACCTGCAGAAGTTTTGCTGAAGGTTGAAAGACAGCGCAATCGTCGCCGATTCCGGTCAACAGTTCCGGTACAGCAAGGAGGGTGGGTTCAACAAGAGTTGCGATTCTGTCAATCAGGCCAAATTCTCCGATTCCCGAAATAGCTTTATATGGCATTTTTTTACGTAAATTGAAGTTCATGCTGATAAAGGTATGGAGCGCTTCATTGTTACTCCACTTCACAGGGATTACAATATCAATAACAGAAGGTAATATCCTCTTTTTATGGGTTTTTTTGACAAGTTCAAACTATCAAGACTGAAGGAAGGGCTCGAAAAAACCCGTGATACTTTTCGGGAGAAGCTTTCCGTTATTACAAAAGGAAAAACAGAGATAGACGAAGAGTTTCTTGAGGAACTTGAAACGATTCTTGTTGCGGCCGATGTCGGCGTGGAGACAACGCTTGATATTGTTGAAGCAATCACCGAACGGGCCAAAAAAGAGACCTATCATTCTGAAGAGGAGCTGAACGGAATGTTGATGGGCGAGATTCAGCAGATGCTTCAGGAAACCGGAGAGGAGCATCCCCTGGACTTTGATGCGCCTCTTCCGGCGAAACCCTACGTCATTTTAGTTGTCGGTGTGAACGGCGCTGGCAAAACCACCAGCGTTGCCAAATTAGCCCGCAATTATGATAAAGCAGGCAAGAAAGTCATCATCGCGGCGGCAGATACGTTCAGGGCCGCAGCTTATGAGCAGCTTCAGATATGGGCCGACAGGGCAGGTGTTCCAATGATCGGGCAGGCCCAGGGTTCTGATCCCGCTTCGGTTGTGTATGATGCAGTCAGCGCTGCGGTTTCCAGAAATGCCGATGTGGTGCTTGTGGATACCGCCGGGCGCCTGCATAACAAAAGTCACTTGATGGAGGAGCTTGCCAAGATAATGCGGGTGGCTAAAAAGAGGATTCCTGAAGCTCCTCATGAGGTTTTGCTTGTTCTTGACGGCACAACCGGGCAGAATGCCGTGCAGCAGGCCAGGGAATTTACAAAGTTCGTACAGGTGACCGGGCTTGTGGTTACCAAGCTTGACGGGACGGCTAAGGGAGGAATTGTGCTCTCCATTTCACGCGAACTCAAGCTGCCAGTCAAGTATATCGGTGTCGGTGAAAAAATTGATGACCTTCAGTTGTTCGACCGTGCGGAGTTTGTTGCTGCGATTCTTGGTCGTTAGCTTGGTCGTCATTATGCGGAGACAACTATTGGTGCCTGTGGAGGATATGGATCAGGGAAAGAGGCAAGCCAGTGCGGGATTTATTGTGAAAAAATGGTAAACTATGCACCGGACATTGTTTTTTGTTGTTTTAGATGCAATATTAGCCAGTTCAGTGCGAGAGCTGACAAGACAAGCTGATAATACCTGGGGTTGATTGAATAGATAAGCTCAAAGGGTTGACTTTTGAAGAAAGTGTCTCAAAAAGTTCAGGCTCTCAGATGCCTGGAGATGGTTGAAACGCTCAAACAGTATGGTATTGTTAACCAGCGGGTGCTTGATGCTTTTCGGGAGGTTCAACGACACCTTTTTTTTGACGTTGATAGCATAGATTTAGCCTATAATGACGGCGCTTATCCAATAGGATTCGGGCAAACTATTTCTCAGCCGTACACGGTTGCGGTTATGACAGCTTTGCTTGTTGAACGCACTCCTTCCGGGAAAGTGCTGGAAATCGGAACGGGATCAGGTTATCAGGCAGCAATTCTTGATGCACTTGGTTATTCTGTTTATACCATTGAACGGATTTTCGAGTTGTATGAAAGGGCTGAAAAACTTTTTTCTCGTCTTGGTCTGAACATAACTTGTCGTTGTGGAGATGGAACGCTGGGATTGGCTGATGAGGCGCCTTTTGATGGTATTGTGGTTACTGCGGGAGCACCTGAGGAACCGGAGTCACTGAAGCACCAGCTTGCGGATAACGGTTGTATGGTAATTCCGGTAGGTAATGCGGATTTACAGCAGATGACGGTCATTACAAGATGTGGTGACAGGTTCAGGAAAGAGGTCTTTCAGCAGTTTACATTTGTGCCGCTGGTTGGCAGGGAAGGTTGGAACGACAATATTTTTTAACAACATCTTAATGAAGGAATAAACTATGGCTGTAATGTCCAGCTTGCGGGATAAGACACATATTATACTCTACACTCTTTTGGCAGCATTTCTTGCGCTGATTGTTTTCGAATGGGGAATGAATTTTACCGGAAAAACTGGTAAAAAAGAAAATCAGGCAGGCACTGTGAATGGAACGCCTATTACCAATAGCCAGTACGATGAAGCTTGCAAGGCCATTACTGAAAATTTTCGAAGGAGCAATCCTGGAGCCGAAGTTACATCAGAAATTGAACTCGGGTTGCAGGAAAAAGCATGGAGTGCAGTCGTTGACCAGACTTTGCTTGAGCAGCAGTTTGAGAAATTTGGTATTACCCTTCAGGATCAGGAGGTAGTTGAGGCGCTTGGTAGTCCAACCCCACCCATGGTGGTTCGTCAGTATTTTACTGATCCAGCAACAGGGGTACTTGATCGCAACAAACTTGAGAGTACCCGCCGTGATCCACACAGTAAGGAGTTATGGCTTCAGATTGAAAAGTATGTTCGCCTGGAACTCAAGGAAAATAAGCTGGTCAGGGCTCTTCAAACCCTTGATCATGTTACCGACAGGGAGCTTGGCGATATCGTCAGCAGGAAGTTTTCACGTTTTGCGGCCTCTTTTATTCCGGTTCCTTTAAGTTTTGCTGGTGTTGACAGTAGCTTTCCGGTAACAGGCGATGAGATTAAACAGTATTATGATGCACATAAAGAGCTTTTCAAGCAGGAGTATCCTACAAGAAAAGCCGACTTTGTTTTTTTTCCACTGAAGCCATCATCAAAAGACAGTCTTGCCGTTCGAACCGAACTTGAAACGATTCGTGCCGATTTTTTCGGTGCTGTCAATGAGAGCGATTATGTTAAAGTGCAGAGTGACCGCTCGACAGGTATCAGCGTAGCCTATAGCCGTGCGGATTTTTCGCCAGCGGCAGGCGCGGTTGTTTTCAGCCCGTCGAATCTCAAACCGGGAACGATTGTTGGCCCGGTAGCCGATCGGGGTGAATACCGTTTGATCAAGATAAAAAAGGTTGTTTCGTCTCCTCAGCCAGTTGCCAGAGCATCGCATATTCTCTTGCGCTTCAATCCTGCAAACATGGATGAAGTGCAGAAGGTCCGCGAACTTTCTATGCTTGTTTATAAACAGCTTCAGGCAGGCGTTCCTTTTGAAGTGCTTGCAAGAAAATATTCCGCTGATCCTGGCAGTGCCGTCAATGGAGGCGACATTGGATGGTTCAGCAAAGAGCGTATGCTCCCGGCATTTTCTGCGGCTGTGTTCGGCGCATCACCAGGTTCCATTCTCAGACCCGTACAGACACAGTTTGGCCTGCATATTATCAAGGTGACGGGTTTTGATCAAAATGCTGTTCTCTGTTCAGAGATTGTAAGGAATATTCGTCCATCCACAGAAACGGTAGACAGTGAGCGTCGTCGTGCCATGGCATTTCAGCAAAATGCCAAAGAAAAAGGTTTTGACAAGAGTGCCGCGAGTGAAAAGCTGCAGATCGAAAAGACGGGAGAATTCATCAAGCGTATGTTGATTCCACAGATCGGCTATAATGAGAAGGTGACTGCTTATGCATTCAAGGCAGGGGAAGGAGACCTTTCAGACGTTCTTGAAACAGAAAAAGGGTTTTATGTTATGCGTCTGACCGGCAAAAATGATACCGGATACCGTACACTTGATCAAGAACTGAAAACGAGCATTACAGCGAAACTGGTACAGGAGAAAAAAGGTGCTTTCCTGGAGAAAAAACTTGCAGCCATGGTAAAGGGAGCCGGAATGACGCTTGAAAAGATAGCGTCTGTGAATGCTGGCATGCATATTGTCACCGCAGACAGTATACGGTGGAGTGACGGCTATATTCCCGGTTATGGTGTTGATCGTGCTCTTGTTGAAGCTATCTCGGGTCTTGCTCCGGGAAAGCTCTCCAATCCAGTTAAAACAACCGATGGCTATGCTGTTGTGCTGGTTACCAGAAAAACTCTTCCAGCCGGGCTTGATGTGAAGGCTGAAAAAATAGCTGTTGCTCCGCAACTGTTCCAGGCAAAACAGCAACAAATAATTGGAGAATATCTCCATTCATTGCGTAAAGTCGAGGACTCTCGTCCCTGACAGGAGAGATATCAATGAGCTGCCTGGAATGCTTCCAGGCAGGATTTGATGGCGACTGGTGTATCAAGTGAAAGGCACTCACGGGCAAGCTGCTCTGTTTCGGCAAGCGAGTAGCGGGATACCAGTGATTTCAGGTTCGGGATATCCGAGACGACAACGCTGAATTTTCTGAGCCCGCACCCCAAGAGGAAAGGCAGGGCGAGGGGATCCGAACCCATATCGCCGCACATCATCATTTTACAGTGATTTTTATTGGCTGTTGTTATAATCCGGTGGAGTTGCCGGATAATCGCCGGGTGGAATTTTTCAAAGAGATCCTGCACAATGACATTGTTTCTGTCAACAGCCAGGGTGTACTGAGTGAGATCATTGGTTCCGATGCTGATAAAATTAGCCGTTCTTGTAATTTCATCAATCAGTTCGACTGCTGCAGGAATCTCTATCATTGCCCCGATCCTTGGTTTTTCAACCTGCTCATTTGTCTCCAGCACCAGCTCAGAGTAGTGTTTCTCCACAGATGCCCGGACATACCGAATCTCTTCGAGAGACATGATCATGGGAATAAGGATATTAACATTACCTTGCCGATTGGCCCTGATGATGGCCCTGACCTGTGCGTCAAGTATTTTGGGCAAATCCATCAGTATCCTGATACCCCGCCATCCAAGGTTAGGATTTGGCTCCTTGACTGGAGAATAGATCAGCTTGTCGCCCCCGATATCAAACAGGCGGATATCCAGAGGCATCGGAGCAATTGCTTCAGCCATTTCATGGTAGCAGGCGTACTGTTCAGACTCGCTCGGCACTGTTGTGCCTTCGGTGAAGAGGTTTTCGCTTCTGAAGAGCCCGACTCCCTCAGCTCCAGCAGTTGTTATGGAGAGTGCTTCCTCTTTGAAGTCTATATTGGCATAAAAGGTTATTCTGACACCGCATTTTGTTGTGGCGGGCAGTTCAGCCGTCAATGAGGTATTTTCATCATTCTTTTGCGCTTCCTCTTTTCTCTTCTGGTATCGCTCGACGGTTTTTTCTTCAGGATGTATAATGACGGTACCTGTATTTCCGTCGATGATCATCGACGTGCCGGTCGAGACCTTTTCAGAGATATTTCCCAGGCCGACAACGATTGGAATCTTGAGTGACTTGCAAATTAAGGAGATATGTGAGGTTTTTCCGCCAGAATCAGTGACAAAACCTTTGACATTGCTGCGGCTCAAAAGGATGATATCCGCAGGAGAGAGGCTGTCGGACGAAACAATGACCCCTTCTGGTATCCATGAGTGCAGTTTTCTGATATTCAGGTTTCTGATAATCCGGGTTTTGATATCGTGAAAATCATCAGCTCGATCCTGGAAAATCAGGTTATCGGAATTTTTAAAATGTTGAAGATAGCGATCAAACTCTTCAGCAATAACGAGATGTGCTCCTTTACGTTCCGACCGGATACGATTGCTGATGGTGTCGATCAGTATCGGGTCGTGCAGCATCATGATTTGAGCCTGAAACAGATCGGAGTAGCTCTTTCCAAGTTTCCTGATGGTGAGCTGCTCAATTTTCTTCAGCTCATGTTCGGAACGGTTCAAGGCGGCAAGAAATCTTTCAATCTCTTCACTGATGTTTTTTTCGTTCAGCTCCCTGATTTCATGTTTACTCTCCTCCTTGATGAACGCATAGCACTCTCCGATTGTAATGCCTCTTGAGCCGCCGATTCCTGAATAGGTTGCTTCTTTACCCTTGAGAGGAACTACCGGTTTTTCTGTCCTGCTTCCGGCGCTTGTTAGCCGTTTATTATCCTGCATGATGAATACTTAAAAAGGTGCGTCGTCTTGAGTGATGAATGCGCTGGAATTCGATTTTTCTTGCTCAGGCAAGGAAGGCTGATAATGTTCTTGCGGAGCCCCTTTTCCCTCTCCGGAAGTAATATAGGTATTAGCCGTTGACTGAAAGCGACCATAATTTTTCAGGAACAAGAGCCGGATATCTCCAATCGGACCGTTTCTCTGTTTGCCGATCACAATTTCAACAATATCTTTTGTTGATGAGCCATCTTCAAAGGTTGTTTTGCCGTACATTTCCGGTCTTGACAGAAACATGACCACATCAGCATCCTGTTCTATCGAACCGGACTCCCTGAGATCGCTGAGCTGGGGTCTTCTGTCGCCTGATCGCTGCTCGACAGAGCGGTTGAGCTGTGCAAGGGCTATGACAGGAATATTCAATTCCTTGGCCAGCGCCTTCAGTGAGCGGGATATCTGTGCGATCTCCTGCTCACGGTTTGTTCTGCCATCCCTGACTGGTGTCACCAACTGCAGGTAATCGACGACAAGCATGCCAATATTGTGCTCCTGCTTCATCCGGCGGGTTTTGGCGGCAAGTTCCATAATAGAAATGCCGGGAGTATCATCAATAAACAGCTTTGCTTCATTAAGCTTGTCCATGCTGTTAATGATCCTTCCCATCATTTCAGGTGTGATACGACCAGTTCTGACAAGCTGTGATTCAACATAAGCTTCGGCGCACATCAGCCTTATGGCCAGTTGTACCTCCGCCATTTCAAGGCTGAAAAAAAGTACAGGAGTATCAAAGTCCACGGCGGCATTACGTGCAACCGCAAGCGCTAATGCTGTTTTTCCAGCAGATGGTCTTGCTGCAATGATAATCATATCGGATGGCTGAAACCCGGCCGTAAGCTGATCCAGTTCGGAGAATCCTGATCCTACGCCAGTGACGGATGATTGTGAAGCCCTCAGGCTCTCAAGCATCCGTATGCCGTTTTTAACGAGTTCTTTTATTAAGGAAGCTTTCTTTTTAATACCGGCCTGGGAAATATTGAAGAACTGCTGGGAAGCATGTTCAACAAGATCAAAAATATCCATCGATGAACTGTAAGCCACACCGGAAATTTTAGCCGATATTGAGATCATGCGCCGGTAAAGATACTTTTCCTTGGCCAGGCGCGCATAGTATTCAATATTGGCAGCGCTGATAACTTTTCCCGAAAGCTCTGCCAGGTAGTGTCTTCCGCCGACAGGTTCAAGCTCATTCATTTTCAGCAGCTCTTCGCTGACGGTGATAATGTCTATTGCCTGCCGTTTATGGTAGAGCTGCATCATCGCCTTAAAAATAATCTGATGTCGCCTTTCATAAAAGACCTCTTCGCCGTTATCGCCGAATATCTGGATAACCTGTTCAATTGGGTCATCCTCAAGCAGAATGCAGGCAAGCACCTCCTGTTCAATTTCAGTTGAATAGGGGGGAATGCGGCTTTCCTGAGTGAAGTCAATATCCTTGCTGAAATCTATGGCAACAGGCGCTTTCTTGATCATCGGTTTACTCTATTTAAAGCGTTTCTTTGCCGCAGATTGTGGCGTAATGGCGCATCATTGCCTGAATATCTTCCCAGCATCCTTTTTTCCAATTGGGGTTACGCAGAAGGGCTGCGGGATGATAGGTAATAAAACAGTCATATCCTTTCCATGTTGTCAGTTTTCCTCTCATGGCTCCCAATGAAAGAGTATTATCGAGAATGGTGTTGGCAGCGACTTTACCAAGCATAAGGATAACCTTCGGATTGATAATCTGCAGTTGCTGGAGCAACCAGGGCATACAGCTCCTGATTTCATCGTCGAGCGGGTTCCTGTTGCCGGGTGGACGGCATTTCAGGATATTGCATATATAGACCTCTTCTCGACTAAATCCTGCAGCCTGAAGAATTTTATCAAGAAGTTGTCCTGATCTTCCTACAAAAGGTCGGCCGGAAGCATCTTCTTCGGCTCCGGGAGCCTCCCCAATAACAACAAGGTTTGCTGAAGGATTGCCTTCACCGAAGACAAAGTTTTGCCTGGTTCCGGCAAGCATGCATTTACGACACTCTTTTGCTGTTTCAAACAACAGCGCCAGATCTGCGGATGATGTGACGGAATCTTTTTCTGCAGGTCGGTTCTGTTCATTTTCAGCGAATAAAAAACCTTGCATGAAATAAGTAATTATTTTTTTTGGGTGTTATTCCCATTGCTCCGGCAGAGTATTTCTATGGCATCAAGCAGTTTTCCTGCGGCGTCATCCTTTGTCAGTTGGGGAAGTTCTGTTGTAACACCATCGCTTCCTACCAGAGTAAGAATATTTGTATCGACTTCAAAACCGGAGGTTTTGCGGTCAAAAAAATTGAAAGCAATAAGATCAAGTTTTTTTTCAAGCAGTTTTTTTCGGGCATTATCCAAACCTGTTTCAGTCTCAAGCGCAAACCCTATGGCAAGCTGCCCCGGAGCTTTTTGCAGACTGAATTCAGCAAGAATATCGGGATTTTTTATAAGGGTAACTACAATTTCCTGTTCATCTTTTTTCATTTTTCCTTCGTAAGGTGCCAAAGGACGGTAATCGGAAACGGCGGCGGCCCCAACAAAAATGTTGGAGCTATTAAAAAAGCGCCGAGCTGCACTATGCATTTCTGCTGCGCTTTCAACATCAAGACGTTCTACCCCGAATGGTGTCTCCAGATGAACAGGCCCGGTAATCAGTGTTACTCTGGCGCCGCGCTTTGCTGCTGCGCGTGCGATGGCAAATCCCATTTTTCCAGAAGAGTAGTTTGAGATGAAACGGACACCGTCAATTTTTTCCCGTGTCGGGCCTGCGGTAACCACCACCGATTTATCATAAAGCGGAGAGCGTTGGGTTGTGGAAAAAAGTTCTTCTTCCAGATATCCCAGAATAGACTCAGGTTCTGGCATACGACCAAGACCGGACTGTCCCGAAGCAAGCTCGCCACTTTCAGGGCTTATAAGACGGCAACCCTGAGTGGCAAGGGTTTTTATATTTCTCTGGACAGAAGGCGACAGGAACATCTGACCGTCCATTGCCGGAAATATCAGCACCGGTTTGCCGGGTCGCAGGGTTATAAAACAGGCGGTAAGCATATCATCGCAAAGACCGGCACCGAGTTTGGCCAGGGTATTTGCTGTGGCAGGTGCAATGATGAGAGCGTCAGCCCATTCGCCGAGAGATATATGGCCTGTAAAATCAGTCCCTTCGGTATGTGTTGGAGGAAAGATAGAGCGGTATACAGGTTCTTCTGAAACTGTTGCAAGCGCAAGTTCACTGACAAAACGGCTCCCCCCTTCCGTGAGCGCGACCCTGACATTTGCGCCTCTTTTTTTTAAAAGCCTTACAAGCAACGGTGTTTTATAGGCGGCGATGCCACCACAGATGCCAATGATGATATTTTTTCCTCTCAACACGTTATTCCAAAGTTTGTTACTGAATATTTGTGCCGATAATTTACGAAAACGGCAAGGATTTATCTCTTCTTATCGGACTTATTGGATGACGGAATCAGATGTTTCCAGAACTGATCCCAGGTTTGGAAACGTTCTTTGTAAGAAAGACTGGTTCCCCATGTTTCTGCAGGTTTTTGCAGGTTTGAACTGGATGTTAAACTCCCGCCTTGTCCGAAAGAACGGTAGGCTTCGATGTAGATTTTCGGAGTAACCCGATATTCAATTTTCTGTGATGTTCCGTAATAATTGGAGGTAGTTGAGCCCCCGATGTCGGCAGAGCCGCCTGTTCCGATAAAACGGACTTTTCCATCGGTACCGGGGACACTGAGTGCAAAGTAAAGATCAAGTCCGCTCAGAGCCCCACGTTTATCCATCCCTACATTGATATTGAAGCTTTCAAGTCCGCCGATATCCTGAATGACCCTCGAAATCCGGGATGAAAGAATGCCGGAGCCTGCAGAGAAGCCGACGCTTGAAACAGCAATGTTTCCACTCTGACCGACGCTTCCTGGCTTGATATACCATTGCTTGGACAGCAGCATGGAGATGACGTTTAATTCTGCGTTAGGGTCAATCTGGCTCGATTTACCTCCGATCATGTTGATAGACGCATAAGGCTGTGTCTGTTCATTCAGGTAATAGCCCATGGCAACCTGCGGGTCGTTCAGGGTACCGGTTATGGCCAGGAGCAGGTTAACATTGTCGCGTTCACCGGTTTGCTGGTTTGAAGCGTTTACATATTTGTTGCCGTACAGATTGTCCATAACTCCGCTCCGGATATCAACATTGTTCCAGGTGATTTTTCCACCATTCTGCAGGTCAAAGTTTGTGTTGGACAGTTTGTATTTACCGCCAATGATGTTTACCGATCCAAACAGTCGGTATTGCTGATTGTTTTTGTTGACAATCAGGGAGAGGTTGTTGATGGACGTTTCGAGTTGTTCGCCTCTGATGCGGTCAAAAATAACCGTATACTTGAGTGGTTCAATACTGCTGAGTCGCAGGTTATTTATCTGCAGGATATCGATCAGTGAATAATAAAACTCTGTCGGTTTTGCTTCTACACCATTGTTTTTGATACCGCCCGCAGGACTTCGGGAAGGGTAACGGGAGACAAATTCAATAAATTTGTCAACGCCCAGATACTTGGCGCTTTTATTGGCTCCTGCTCGGTAGAGTGAGAAATCTGTCGCCTCAATTCTTAATTCTCCTTCAACAACCGGGGCAGAGAGGTTGCCATGAAAAAGAATATTATTGGTTGTACCGGTAATGCTCCCGAATGAGGTTTCATCCTGTTGGTCTTTTTTGTTAAACAAAAGGAGCTTGTTAAATCTGCCGGTAAGACTCAGTTCTCGGGGTTCCAGCTTTTCAAGCATCACCATACCATCAATTTTTCCGTTTCCACGGAGGTTGTCACTGACAGTTATATCCCGCAGTTCAAGGGCTTTCGGGGTGACATAGACCTCTCCATTGAGTTGATAAGAGACCTGTGTCGGTTCTATTTTAATTTTTGTATTACGCAGATGAGCGGTCAGGTAAATGTCTGGTTTGGGCGTTTTTCCTTCAATTTTAAGCGTTGTCGGGATAATGCCTTCAGCCGATGAAAAGAAAGGCAGCAGGTATTCAAGAAACTGGGCAGAAAGATTATCCGATTGGAATGACGCGCTTATCGTTTGTTGTTCAGCAGTATGGAACTGCAGGGGATAGTAGTTGAGAACCAGAGGAATAGTGCCGCTTCCATCGATAGTGTTTAGCGATGGGGAGGCTTTTTCTGAAAATTTCTCTGGTAATGGAGCATTGCTGTGTACTTTAAATCGAAGCTCATTGCCAAGGTGAAGGGCATTGCCTTGCAGAGTTCCTATCGTGAATTTATCAAAACGGAGTCCCTGTCCGTTCAGGGTGAGCGAACTTGTTTTCGAAGCCGGGTTTCCGCTGACCGTCAGCGATGCATTGATCGTACCAGAAAGCCTGTCAAGAGCGGGATCAAGGGCAAACCGTTTCAACTCGTTGAGTTCAAAATTTGACAAGGTACACTGAAAACTGCCCGGCTGCGAGTTACTCAGTTCGCCATCAAATGCCGCCCGCTGCGTTCCTTTTTCCAGTGTAAAATGGTTGAATTTCGCCGATGTACTGCCCAGCATGATACGTGAGTTCTCCTCTGCCTGCCATATTCCCGCTGCATCTTTTATTGACAGGTGGTTGAAGAGCAGTTCATAGCCGCTGTTGCTTTTTAATGCTGTAAATTTCACCGACATACTCTGTGCAGGATCGGGTATGGCAATGTCGAGGGCGGCATCAAGGTGTGATGGAGTATAGCGGCTCGAAAAAACTGCATTACCAGCTTTTTTGCCAGCAACGGTTATTGAGGATGCTTTGCCGCTGAGCGATGCTTGTGGAGCCCGGTTGCCGTCGCATTCCACTCCGGCTTCCAGAGAGAGATTTTCAAGAAACAAGTTGTCATGCGAGTGCAGACTGGCAAGGTTGATTGAAGAGCTGATCGAACATTGCCCGTTACGGTATACTGCACGCCCTTCAGCCTTGCCCTGGAGGGTAAGATTCTGCATCGGCAAAAACAGCGATAGCGGGGAGATATCCTTGACGGTGATGTGGTAGTTGACCGTAAACGGCTTCTTGAGTGTATTGCCCGCCGTAACAGGAGCGGGAAGTGTAGTCTGCCAGATATTCTGTCCAGCTATTTCCCTTGAAATACCCGAAACGGCAAGCTTCCCAAGGTTAATCAGTTCTTCGAACGAATAATCGCCTTCAGCAATAATGTCAAGAAAATCGCTGTTTATGCTTGCCCGGGAAGAGGCTGCGTTCTGAGCAATTTCGACGGAAGCTTTCGAATGTTCCTTAAGTTCGAACCCGTTGATTGTCGAAGGAGCAAACTGCATAACAGCAGCTACGTTCAGCATGCCGGGATCGAATCCTGATCCTTGTATAGCGAAGACCCCACTCAGATCAGTTGTAAACTTTTTTGAATCGAGTATTTTTGAAATATCGAACCTTGTTGTTTTCCCGGACGCATGGTAGCGGGGTGCGTTATCTTTCCAGTCTATTCCACCGTCAAGCGTGAAACTTGTAAGGTCGTTTTTCAGAAACAGGGAAGTATTCAGCAGGCTGTTACCATAATTTACTGAGATGGAGCCCTCTTTCACCGGCTGATTTTGCCAGAACGAATCAGCAACCTTCATGTCAAGCGTCAGTTGGCGAACCTCCTTGTTGTCCGTTCTGCCCTCAAAACTGCCAGAAGCATTGACAAGGCTTTTTCCGGAACCTGGCGCCATAAATATGTGCGGCTTGAACTCTTTAAGCGCAAACGTGCCTTTACAAGAGATCTGTGCTGATTCTTTCCTTGATGCTTCGGCAGCCACTGATGCTTTTCCGACCGCAGAGAGAGTTGTAATATCTGCCTTTACGGCATTCAGGTTACCCTTGGCAGTTCCAAAAAAGGTAATGTCGCCGATTTTGCGGGCAATTTCCTTTTGCGAATTCTCTTTCATGAGTGACTCAACAAAGGACTCGGCAATTTTGGAGCTGTCGCAATTCAGTGCAAAAGCAAAGGCATTTCTGTTCAGCAGGTTAAGCAGCTCTCCTTTTACTATGACCCTGCTTTTGAGGTGCGTCAGAAGCGCATCAACGATTTGAACATTGTCTTTTTTTCCTCTGGCGTTGCCCTTAAAAGTGTAAAGACCCGAAGGCATAACAAGTTCCGGGCGCAAAAGTTTCAGGTCGTCGCTCTGTATCGTCAGCTCCTGAATATTCAGGAAAGAGGTGCTGAGGGCAAGTTGATTTTGTAACTGATGGGAGAAAATATTGAAGTGGTTAAAAGTGGCCGAGAGCTCAGCATGGCTATGACTACTCGCGGCTTTCAGGGCAAGAACCTCCGAACGGGTTTCAGAAAAAAGAAATTTTCCTGAGGCTTGCTGCAACAAGAAGTGGCTCTTGGGAATGTTGAACTTCAGATGGTCGAGTGTTCCTTTCAAAAGTTTTTTCTTGACCGTTAATTCTGAGAGCTCCAGATTGATCTCTTTTGCGCTTATGTTTACGTTATCTCCACGGATGATTTTTCCGGAGTAAGAGAGATTACTGTTGTTAACCCGCAGGTTTTTACAAAAAAAATGTTCAAGCGGTGCTTTTGTCGAGTCTGGGTCGCGTGAGGTGAAAATAAGATCAAGATTAAGCTTGCCGTTTTTCTCTTCAATAACCCTTGCACTGAGCGAATCGGCCGTAAGTCGATGCACGTACAATGTTTTGATGTCAGGCCGAAGGAGTGTGAGAAAGTTGAATTGCAGCGAAAAAGTACGGGCTTCGAGAGCTGGTGTTTTTTCTCCCGGTGCATAAATCCTGGGATTGATGAGGGTGACATTGTTCGGAAATTTCAGATGCAGCTCCTGCAGTTCAAGTCGTCCTGAAAGCTTTTCGTTAAACAGTCTGATAGCCAGATTTTTGGCAAATCGGTCAAGCACTCCGCTGTTCAAGACAATCAGAGAGGCAAACGACAGCAATAGCATGAAAGCAAGAAGAGCTGTGAGAAGTTTGAGGCTGTAGTGTTTAATCCGTTCCACCGCAGGTCGATGATTGAGAGTAAAGCTGAATGATTTTTTCGATGATGCCGCTTGTTGAACGGCCTTCAAGCAAGGGAATGGTCAGCACAGCGCCGCCATGTTCAAGTACCGCGCCTGCTCCGGCAATACTCTCCACCGCCCAGTCTGATCCCTTGACAAGAATGTCGGGCAACAAGGCGCCAATAAGTTCTTCAGGCGTATCTTCATCAAAAAGGGTGACAGCATCGACAACGTGGAGAGCAGAGAGTACCGCAGCGCGGTCGGTTTCGCAACAGACCGGCCGGTTTTTGCCTTTGAGCCGACGGACCGAAGCATCACTGTTCAACCCGATAAGGAGTACATCGCCAAGTTTTTTTGCCGCAGTCAAGTACTCAACATGTCCGGCATGAAGAATATCAAAACAGCCATTTGAAAAGACAACTTTTTTCCCCGAAGCTTGAAATGCCCGAACCTTTTCAAGAGCTTCGCATCGGGTTATAAGTTTGCTGGAAGCAGTCATACTGATCAATAGAAGATAAAGTTTATGCATGTTTTTCCAATTTAGCGTATACTCTTCGATTGTCCGCATGGTAAAATACTGGCTATTATGAAGCGCATCAGGGGAAAAAACAAAAAGTTTTTACAGCAGATTTTCTATTACTTTATTACGGCACTAGGTGTGCTGGTCAGGAGCATAAGTCGTGAAAAATCAACAGCAATTGCCCGTTTTTTGGGGGATTTTGGTTATGATACTCTTAAAATCAGAAGAAAGCTTGTGATACAGAATCTTGTCATCACCTTTCCTGAAAAAAACGTCTCCGAAATCAGCTCTATTGCCCGTCAGGTTTACCGCAATCAGGCAGAGAATATCATTGAAATGCTTCGTCTTCCCATGATCAAAACTGCTGCAGATGCTGCACGGTTGATGGATATTGATGCCCGTGATTTTCTTTCAAAAACCATTAACCAGAAAAAAGGCGGGGTGCTGCTCTCTGCACACTTCGGCAACTGGGAGCTGCTCGCTCTGTGTGGCGGGTTATTGGCCACTCCAGTCTCAATTATTGTCAAACGACTCAAAAATAATGAGATAGACCGGAAGATGAACCTATGGAGAACCATGCACGGTAACCGGATTATCTATAATGGGCAAGCTCTTCGTGAGGGGCTGAGAACTCTTCAAAATGGAGGGATTTTATCCATTCTTGGGGATCAGTCTGACCCGAACGGCTCCTTTTTTACTGAATTTCTTGGCCGTCGCACCTCTGTTTTTCTTGGGCCCGCTTATCTTGCTCTTAAGGCAAGAGTTCCTCTCTTTGTCGGAATATGCCGCAGAACCGGAGATGGCCGTTACAAGTTCGAAAGTGAAGAAATTGATACGACTGATCTCGGAACCACCAAAGCTGATGCAGAAGAGTTGGTTCGCCGTTACACCAAAGTGTTTGAACGTTATATTCACCAATACCCTGAAGAGTGGTTTTGGCTGCATGATCGGTGGAAGCGCTCAGCGCGGGAGCAAGTGGTGTGAGCTCAGGAAATGGTACTAATTCAAATTTGCAATCAAGATAATCATAATATAAATTCTGTACGTACTGTTTTTGTCCGTAATTTGGCAAACGAGAAGCATACAGAATATGGCACGTCCAGCAATAGTCACTGATGATATGGTGTATCTGGCTCAACATATCGTAAAAGAAGCCGATACCGCTCGTGAACTTCGTGAAGGTTTGAGTGTTCTTATTCCAAAAATATGTGATATCACCTATTCGGAGACAGCGAAAGTGCTCGGTGTCGGTGTGGCGACGGTGGTTCGTATGCAACGAAAGATTCGCGATCAAGTTGCAGGAAAGCCTATCACCAAAGGGACTTGGGGAGGACGACGAAGGCAAAACCTTACTCAGCAAGAGGAAGCCGAGTTTCTTCAGTC
Organism: uncultured Chlorobiaceae bacterium; assembly: GCA_903937835.1. GTDB lineage: Bacteria > Bacteroidota > Chlorobiia > Chlorobiales > Chlorobiaceae > Chlorobium. The sequence continues at coordinate 16,927 of CAJAAV010000183.1, forward strand.
ATGGATAGAAAAAGCAGCACCAGGAGGAATACTCGTGGTTCCAGCCATTCACGCTTCTTTGGAAAAACGCCTTGGAAGGTCAATTGCCGTCTCCACAGTCTATCGAATGCTGGCTCGTCATGGGTGGCGAAAAGTTGAACCCGATACCTGTCATCCGAAACGCGATGTCGAGGCTCAGGAGGAGTTTAAAAAAAACTCCCAGAGATGTGCGCCCAGCATGGGCAAGATCTTGGAGGTGGAAGTCCTCCCGTGAGTTGACCACAGCGAACGAAGGGAAGCGCAACTGCATGAGGGTGACCGAGTGTGGAGAGGAAGCGTGGAACGAAACCGCGAGCCGATGAACAAAAAACTGGATATGAGGCGGTGCCGATCAGGGCGAGCAGGCAATTGACTGCGAAGCTCTTGTGGTCAAAGGTCAGGCGGCGTAAATCTGGCGGTTGTGCGGGGAAGGATCAGGCTCTTACCTGGGGAGGTCTCGTCTTATGCCTGAAAGGGCGACGCAACAATGTGGGGCGAGAAGTCAGCAGAGGCCGTAATAGCTCATAAAGAGTGAAGGGCCGAACGAGAAGGAAAACTGGAGGATATTTTGCTTAATTGTGCATTGCATCAGAAGTCCGGTCCACTTTAAATCCCCTAAAGGCAAATGCTCCAAAAAATCTCTTGACGGCATGAGACGATGCCAAGTGATCCGGCTCACACCCTATCAATGGGGCATAACTCTTTTCGTCTTTAAGACTATCAAACCATGTGAGGTGACGGCTGGTACCATCCATAAAAAAACACAACAATTGAAAAAACAGATCGACAACAGGGATGCTTTTTTGTTTTTTCGTATGGAACAAAACATTTTTTCCATTATCGGGATGAGTTGAATACTCTGCAGGTAAGCGGCAAAGAATGTCAATCCAGCGCGATTGGTAAGGCAATCATTGGTGGAGGTGATAGAACTGATATGATGGTCTTTTTTGCGGCTATTTTTGGTATACTTGGCCATAGAGCTTCCGTACTTTTTGGTTTGTGGTGCGTTACAAATGGTTACCCCCCGCTACCCACTCTAATATAACACTTTAACCAGTAATATGGAGGCTTTTTTATGCCAAATCGCTCAGTTCAGGATCAATATGATCGCAAAATGGAATAATAATTTGTTATTTTGTGTTTTTTTATGCAAAAACTATAGGAGAATGGCTTGATAAAACGCCGTTACTCTTTAAGTACCTAAATAATGAGTTGACTTGATTTTTGTATGAAAGCGGTCATACTTGCCGGAGGCCTTGGCACGCGCATCAGTGAGGAATCGCACCTCAAGCCAAAGCCTATGATAGAGATCGGGGGGAAACCAATTCTCTGGCATATCATGAAGCTTTACTCCACCTACGGTGTGAATGATTTTATCATCTGCTGCGGGTACAAAGGCTATGTCATCAAAGAGTACTTTGCAAACTACTTCCTGCACATGAGTGATGTCACCTTCGACATGCAGAGCAACAGCATGGAAGTTCACGAGCAGAAAGCTGAACCCTGGAAGGTGACACTGGTGGATACCGGTGAAGATACTGCCACAGGCGGCCGACTCAAAAGGGTAGCAAGCTATCTCGAACCCGATGAGCCATTCTGCTTTACCTATGGTGACGGTGTTGCCGACATCGATATCACGGCAGAAATTGCCTTCCATAAAAATCACGGCAAACTTGCCACTATCTGCGCGGTTCTTCCTCCCGGTCGTTATGGCGCCTTGCTGCGGGATGGAAATGAGGTGAAGGGTTTTCAGGAAAAACCGCCAGGTGACGGTTCATGGGTCAATGGAGGCTTCTTTGTCCTTCAGCCTGATGTCCTGAAACATATCAAGGGGGACGGCTCTTCCTGGGAAGGTGAGCCGTTAAAGCAGATTGCAGCAGAGGGGCAGCTCGCCGCTTTTGAGCATAGAGGTTTCTGGAGGCCAATGGATACCCTGCGCGATAAAACATATCTCGAAGAACTGTGGAATACCCGTGAAGCGCCATGGAAAGTATGGTAACCGAGCAAGTGGGGAGCATGAATCAACACTTCTGGCAAGGTAAAAAAGTGCTCATTACCGGCCATACCGGTTTTAAAGGCTCATGGCTGGCCCTCTGGCTCAACATGCTCGGCGCTGAAGTTGGAGGATACGCATTGGAACCCCTCACCTTGCATGACAATTTTGTGCTGACAGGCCTCGACAAAAAAATCAATCATAAGATCGGTGACGTAAGAGACTACAACCTTCTGCAAGAGTTTTTTCGCGCGGTCAACCCCGAGATAGTCTTTCACCTTGCAGCCCAACCACTGGTACGGGAATCATATAACGCCCCCAAGGAAACTTACGACATTAATGTTGGCGGCACGGTCAACCTGCTTGAGTGCTGCCGCCAGACGGAGTCGGTGAAGGTGATCGTCAACGTCACCACCGATAAATGTTACGAAAACAGGGAGTGGGTTTGGGGATATCGCGAAAACGACCGGCTTGGCGGCTATGACCCCTACAGCTCAAGCAAGGCATGCAGTGAACTGGTAACCGATGGTTACCGCAAATCATTTTTTAATCCCGAATCCTTCGCCATGCACGGCAAAAGCCTTGCTTCGGCACGGGCTGGCAACGTCTTCGGTGGTGGCGACTGGCAAGCTGATCGTATTGTTCCTGACTGCATTCGCGCACTTGTGCGCGATGAGCCCATTATTGTGAGAAGCCCTTATGCGGTGCGGCCATGGCAGCACGTGCTTGAACCGCTCTCCGGCTATCTGCTGCTGGCACAAAGAATGGCTGAAAACCCCGGAACTTACGGCGAAGCTTGGAATTTCGGGCCGGAAGAGTCAAGCTTTCTCCCGGTTGGCTCGCTTGTTGATCGTATCGTCAAAGCATGGGGAGAGGGAAGCTGGGAAGATCACTCTAAACAGTGTGCCCTGCACGAAGCCAATCTGCTCAAGCTTGATATCAGCAAAGCAAAATCACTGCTCGGATGGTCGCCCTTGTGGAATATCGACAAGGCAATTGCTGAAACAGTAGCCTGGTACCGGCAAGTCCGTACCGGCGACATGCACGATCTCTGTTGCCGCCAGATTATCGATTATATGAGTGATAAAAGCTAAAACTATTTTTCTTCACGCCATTACAACAGTGAATGGGGAGTGTATAGATGTATGACTGAAATTTTAAAACTCGAGAATTTAAAAGAACTTATCATCGAGATAAGAGAGCAGTCAGTTTTGCTTGACAGTAGTGTCGCTGAAATTTATGGAGTTGAGACAAAAAGAATCAACGAGGCGGTAAAAAACAATCCTGATAAATTTCCGAAAGATTATATGTTTGAGCTTAACGAGCTTGAGTTCATAGATTTGCGGTCGAAAATTTCGTCCGCAAAATTTTCTAAAACAAGAGTCTCACCGAAAGCATTTACTGAAAAAGGGTTGTATATGATCGCAACAATCCTTCGAAGCAAGCAAGCTGTTGACGCTACCTTTGCTATCATAGAGACCTTTTCGAAAATCAGAGAACTCTCCAGAAGTATCAAAGAGTTGTCGCTGGCGAAGGATAAAGCCGAACAAAAATCGCTCATGCAAAAAAGTGGTGAGCTTATAGCCGACATCTTTGATGACGATTTACAGACAAGCGATACGGAAACATCAATCGAACTTAATTTTGCGGTTCTGAAATTTAAGCACACAATAAAAAAGAAAAAACACTGAGAGCTCGCTTTACACTTGATACTCAGCACAGAGAAAGCCTTGAGCCTTGCCGACGAGCAGTTTATAGAATTCTAAATTAACCACTTCAGGAGGCTTGTTATGCAAGCAGTAAAAGCGCTCTACAAAGAAGGCCGGATACAGTTGCTCAAGCCGCTGCAAGGCGTTACCGAAGCTGAGCTGTTTGTCATCGTGCTCGACAAGGTTGAGCAAACAGGCAATGTCGTCACCACCTTCAGCCCTGTAGAAGTCAACTCTGAGCAGGAATTCAAGTCGCTCGGTTTATCCAGCTTTTTTGATACCAACGAAGATAATAACGTCGATTGGGAGGAGATGTTTGATGTTAAGCCCATGTGATATTGTCCTTTTAGAATTCCCCTGCACCAATCAGGCAGGCAGCAAAATGCGCCCCGGCTTGGTGCTGGGTAACAAGGGAGTACTACAACCTCGTCCATAAACGCGCACAGGAGATTGTCGCTTTTTAGAC
>CAJAAV010000184.1 GCA_903937835.1 uncultured Chlorobiaceae bacterium
TCTGCTGCGGGGTAGTTGATGGAAATTTTCATTTCTGCGGAGGTTACTGTACCTTGGTCATTGAGCTTGTCGAAATGGTCGAAGTAAGTGAAATATTTATTTTTGAAAATTATGATGGACATTGACATTCGTTAATTTTTTATAACCTCAATAAGGTACTTGGCAATAACACCCTACATTGTTGCGCTTATTCGTCCGTTGTGGAATATAAGGCGCAATAGAGTATCGCAGATAAGCAAGTCAGGCACAAAAAAATAAAGAAATGTTTTACAATAATCAGCAAACACCTTAACACATAGTAAAGTAAAACAATGAAAGAATCTATAATCCAGCAGCTCAACGCCGTGCAGCAGGCAAGCCGCGAAATCATCACCCTTACCGATGAGGCGATCAACCGTCTGCTCTGCGACCTTGCCGACAGAATACCTGCTCACCAGGAGGCCATTCTCGCCGCCAACAAAAAAGATGTGGAGCGAATGGATCCCGCCGACCCAATGGTTGACCGGCTGCTGCTGAACCCTGCAAGACTCGAAGCCATTGCCGCCGACATCCGCAATGTCGCTTCACTCACCTCCCCGCTCGATGTGGTGCTTGAAGAGCGAATGCTTCAGAACGGACTTGGCCTGAAAAAGGTGACGGTGCCCATCGGTGTCATTGGCATCATTTACGAAGCAAGGCCAAACGTCACTTTCGACGTCTTCGCCCTCTGCCTGAAATCGGGTAACGCCACCGTTCTGAAGGGCGGCAGCGATGCCATGTACTCCAACATCGCCATTGTCGAGCTTATCCATAGCGTCCTGAAAGAGCACAGCATCAACCCCGATACCATCTACCTGCTCCCTGCTGAGCGTGAGGCCGCCGCCATCATGCTCAATGCCGTTGGCTACATCGACATGATCATCCCCAGAGGGAGCCAGAAGCTGATCGACTTTGTGCGCGACAACGCCAAGGTTCCGGTGATCGAAACCGGCGCAGGCATAGTACACACCTATTTCGACAAGAGCGGCGACCTTGAACTTGGCAAACGGGTGATCTTCAACGCCAAAACCCGTCGCCCCAGCGTCTGCAACGCACTCGACACCCTCATCATCCACCACGACCGCCTGGGCGACCTCCCTGCTCTCGTTGAGCCGCTTCTGGAAAAGCAGGTACTGCTCTTTGCCGATGAGGCCGCTTTTGCCGCCTTGCACGGCCACTACCCTGATGCGCTCCTTCAGTTAGCCGACGCAGAGCACTTCGGGACAGAGTTCCTCTCCCTGAAGATGTCAGTGAAAACCGTCTCATCTCTTGAGGAGGCGCTGGAACACATCGCCCACTACAGCTCCCGCCACAGCGAAGCCATCATCGCCACCGATGCCCCCACAACCGCCACCTTCCTGAAACGGGTCGATGCCGCCGTGGTCTATGCCAACACCTCAACCGCTTTCACCGACGGCGCACAATTCGGCCTTGGCGCCGAGATCGGCATCAGCACCCAGAAGCTCCACGCACGCGGGCCGATGGCGCTGAAAGAGCTGACGACGTATAAGTGGATTATTGAGGGGAACGGGCAGGTGAGGCCGGTGTGATGAGGTGTGGGGAATTGGAAAGTATTTGCATCAATTCGGAGGGTGATGCAAGAAAACTTGAAACAAAAACATTGATGAGAATATGCCTGAAATAGCCAGAGCATGATGAATCATCCAAAAATTATAAGTGCAACAACAATTGATGATCATTCACTTTTCGTTGAATTCGATAATCATCAGAAGAAAACCTATGACATTAACCCCTTGCTTGAGAACAAGATGTTTGCTCCATTGAGAAACGCAGCACTGTTCAGAGCTGTGAGAGTGGATGTGGGTGGCTATGCGGTTGTCTGGCGGAAGGATATTGATATTAGTGAACATGAGTTGTGGACAAATAGTGAGACAACGCCGTAATACGCTGATTTCTATGATAAACACACATATTTGGATGATGGATAGTTGAACCCGTTATACTGAAAATCAGTAACAGACAAGATGGCTCCCCTTGACCATAGTCGCCTGTGATATCACCAAGAAACTTTCAGGACATTGAAAGCGAAAAGACCAAATAAATCTCTTCATTTTCTTTTCCCCACTTGCATTATGATATCACATTTAGTATCATTCATCCTGTGAGCAAAGCAGATAAAATCCTCCAGCAGATGCAAAACAATCCCCTTGATTGGCGGATTGATAGTCTAAAAACCGTTGCCAGCGCTTACAATATTGAATGGCGACAACGTGGTACAAGTCACGTCGTTTTTATACGCACTGATGGTCGGACGTTACCTATACCTGCTCATAGGCCAATTAAACCGATATACATCAAGAAATTTGTTGATTTTATAATGGATTGAGCTATGAAAAATTTAAGCAAATACCCATTTGAAATTCGTCCCCTCTCAAAAGAAGAGGGTGGTGGCTATATGATTTCATTTACTGACTTTTCTGAATGTATTTCAGATGGCGAAACAATAGCGGAAGCAATTGAAAATGGTATGGATGCCTTACAAGAAACAATTGCTGCCCTGGAAAGCTTGAACATGCCTGTTCCAGAACCAGGTAGTGGCGGCACGTATAGTGGCAAGTTTATTCAAAGGGTACCTAAAACCATTCATTCCCGTTTAGTTATGAGAGCAAAACAAGAGGGGGTCAGCATGAACTCTCTTGTAACATCCATGTTGGCAGAGAGCTTGGGCAAACGCGAATACAATTTAACGAAAAATTGGAAATCAAACAGAGGAAACAACCCTCTACTCCATTAATTACCAAACTCTTTTTATTTTATATTCATCAAAAATCTTATCAATAGAGACCAGAGTATAATCTTCAACGATAGATTGAGATGCAATCATTCTGTCAAATGGGTCTCTATGAATAAAAGGAAGTTCTTTCAAGCAAAATAAATGTTCTTTCTTAACGTTTAAGATGCTGATGTCCAGTTTTTCCGTCTCATCAAACAACAATTCAAAGGGAATATCCAAAGCAATTTTCGAAAAACTCAGTTTAATCGAAATTTCCCGAAACTTGCAATGCTTACAAAAACATCATTGCTTGAATTTTCAATTGCTTTTCTTGCTTTTTCCGATAAGTCATCATGATTACTGAAAAACCAGAGCAATGCATGGGTGTCGATTATTATCTTCATTCCATATATTCCCTGAAGTCTTCAAGTGGCTCATCAAAATCATCTTTGATATGTATTTTCCCTTTCAGAGTTCCAACTTTTCTGGAAGGTCTTTCTTTTACCGCAGTATTATTGATGATGATGATTTCAAACGAATCTCCATTATAAGGAATATCTTCATCCAGAATAATGCTTCTCGGTGACTGCAGTCGACCTTTTGTAATAATTGCGTGCTGCATTTAATCTCCTATGCTAATTCTTTCCAATACATTTTTTTCATGCTGGATACTCTCACTCTATCTCTATTCGCTCTCTCTTCACTATCAAAATCGTTTAGACTGATCTGGACAGCATCTATTGCGGCGCACTGAATAATCGTTTCGTGTATATGATCCCATCCTTCTTCGCGTGTTGACATCTTCGTCCAATGGTGTTCCTAAAAAAATACCCTTAGCCATATACATTCGGCAGGTATATCGGGAGCCCTACGGTCTAAAGCGCCATGCCAAGAGTACACCGCTCCGAACCAACTCTTCCTTTGCTATTACAGCGTAACGTGATGATAGCGAAATAATACCAACACATCAAAAAAAGTGATAAATACATCAGGATATCATGTATAAATCTTGAAAGGATTAAAAACCTGGGTATTCCGGGGATACTGGTGATCGTGACAAAAGAGTCGGAATCATCAACTATCTCCATTACTTTCTGAATTTTGATGTCTAACGGCCAGGCTCCACTTTACCCCTTTGGTGAGCCTCCCGCACTGGATGAAGGCCATCTGATTACCTGGATTGCCCAGTATGAATCAAAGGCTGATTCTCAATTGGCTAAAACTCATGATGCAAAGCAAAGAGAAGAGCAGTTGAGGCAGAAAGCTGAAGCTGCACTCCAGGAATACCTGCTTCAATGGAGCGCTTGGGCTGAGGGTGAGCGTCCGCGTCGCAAGAGCATCTCCCTTTATGGTGATCTGTTCGCCTTGAGACACCAGATTGAAGCCGAAGAGACAGCCAAACCCAGAGTTGACAGCAGTATTAAGGCGCATTGCCTCACTGACGGCTTATCTCGCAAAAATCAAGGATTCCGCTGCACGTATTGAACTGGCTGGCGCTCCGAAACTGGCCTCGCGTATTCGCTCTCAGCCAATTGCACTGTCTGGCGAAGATGCCGTTTTTCCTGTGACCTGGCGACAAGCATGGAACTGGGCTCGTATTCGAACGTACCTTGACAGCATAGAAGCTCGATATGAGTTGATTGCACTCTCTGCAAGGCGCAGAGACCTCGAAGGTGGCCTCTCTCGTCTCTACAAGGATTTGGTTTCCAGGGCAGCGTGGTTGGCAACCAAACGGAATGCCACACCCAAAATTCTCCAGGCACTTGCAGGCTATGCAACTGCTATCCGCCGTATCGGTCAGGGAACAGGCCCAAACGCAACACGGTATCGCAGAGATGCACGAGAAGCTATGCTGGATGCTGCCGGGGGCAGTCCCCTGCTGGATCATGAGCCATGCCCGTATATCGGAGGCCATGCCGCCAGACATTGGAAGCTTCGACCTTGTCATTGTCGATGAAGCGAGTCAATCTGATTTATGGGCGCTCCCCGCTATCCTTCGCGGGAAAGAAGATTCTGGTCGTAGGTGATGACAAGCAGGTCTCCCCGGATGGCAGTTTTATTTCGGGTCAAAAAATTCAGGCACTAAAGGTGCGCTATCTTTCCGGGCAGCCTTATGGAACAGAAATGACACCTGAAAAGTCTCTCTATGATCTGGCAGCCCGGGTATTCGCTGCTGAGCAAGTTATGCTTCGCGAACATTTCCGTTGTGTCCCGCCCATCATTGCCTACGCCAATCGTCTGTTTTACAAAGGGGGAATTCAGCCGTTACGTATTCCAAAAGCCTCAGAGCGAATTGAACCACCGCTTGTCGATATTTACGTCACCGATGGCTTCCGTGACAAGCACGACCATAACGATTACGAAGCTCAGGCCATTGCTGAGGAAATTTCGATCATTCTTAAAAATGAAGCTTTTGCAGGTCGTACGATTGGTGTCGTTTCACTGCTGGGAATAGATCAAGCCAAACACATTGACTCCATCGTGCGTCAACGGTGCGATGCCACCGAACTCCTTCACCACAAGTTTGCATGCGGAGAGGCCCGCACATTTCAAGGCAGTGAACGGGATATCATGTTCCTGTCGATGGTGGTAGACAGCGAAAATTGTCACGCGCTTTCTGGCCTGAAATTCGATCAGCGGTTCAACGTGGCAGCCAGCCGGGCACGCGATCGGATGTATCTGGTTCGCTCCGTGAAAACATCTGATTTATCAGATAAGGATTTACGGCTTACCTTGCTCAACCACTTCAGCCAGCCGATGGTGACTGACAAAGAGGAAGCAAACATGCTGATTGACCAATGCGAGTCAGGGTTTGAGCGGGAAGTGTTTTCCATCCTTGCATCTCGTGGGTATCGTGTTATTCCACAAGTGAAGACCGGCGCTTACCATATCGACATGGTCGTTGAGGGCGCAGGGGATAACCGCCTGGCAATTGAACTGGATGGCGATGAATACCACTGCCCTGACCGATGGCCGCATGACATGAACCGTCAGCGTGTTCTGGAAAGAGCTGGCTGGGTATTCTGGCGCTGCTTCGCTTCCACGTGGTCACTCCGTAAAGATGATGTCCAGCAAGAACTCCTGGAGCGTCTTACGGCTATGGGAATTGAACCGACGGGAGCCATGGAACATGCGCCAAACCTGGTAGAAAAAAGGATATGGAAATTCACGCCCATGGAAGATAATGGACGGGTCATTGATGAAATGCAAGCTGCTTTGGAACTTGCAATATCAAGTGCAAAATAGTTTTCATGAACGTCCTGTCATGGCGTTTAAGAGGAATGCGCAAAAAACGGCGCGACCCCCATAACTTTAAGCTCGCAAAGATGAAATCCGGGACATTGCTGAAGCTTGGGAAGTTAAATTTATGGAGAGGGGCGCAGTTTATGAGCAGGAAAAGCTGCAAACCTGTTCAGCAAAACATGTATCTTTCGAAAAAAACAAAGAGAAGCGATTTATTGAAACCGCACACAAATACTTCACGTCTATGGACCAATGACACTTAAAGAGTTGACAGCATATAAAGGAGAATGGCCAAACCAGACCAACGTAGTAGCTACTCCATTCCGGAAAAGCGCGCCATCCCGATCCTTTGTGGGGTCGATCTTACGGTCAGGGAAGATGAGGTGGTTTTGTTCAGTAATACCAATGCACCCTCTCCCAAAAGGCGCTTGACATGTTCATGAACCAGAAAATCGGCATTCTCTTCCAGTTCTTTCACTTTTTCCGAATCAGCCAAATCAGTATAAACAGTTTCGGCGCAAGGCAATACACATTCGCAGCAGAGGAGAACACATGAGAAAAAACATCATCTTTTATATCATGGTGATCGGTGGACTGGGATTGTTATTGTGGATAGTGCTGCAACAGGGGAAAACTCTTGAAATTAACAAAGGCATCACAGAAGTGTTGCTGATCCAAAAAAAAGAGACCGGCTCAATATTCAATGAGTTACTCCATAATCTGCAACATCCTTTGCCGATATTTATACTGCAGATGCTTTCCATTATTTCTATAGGACGGCTTTTGGGATGGCTGCTTGGTAAAATTGGGCAACCTGCCGTTATCGGTGAAATTATTGCCGGAATCTTTTTGGGACCATCTCTGATGGGTCTTTTCTTTCCTGCATTTTCAACATTTCTCTTTCCCGCTACTTCTCTACCCAACCTCCAATTTCTGAGCCAGATCGGATTGATTTTGTTTATGTTCATCATCGGTATGGAATTAGATGTAAATGAGCTGAGGAAAAATGCTCACACTGCAGTGATAGTAAGCCATGCCAGCATTATTTGCCCGTTTTTTTTAGGTGTAGGTTTAGCTTATTTTCTTTATCCTGCCTATGCTCCAAACGTTCCTTTTTCAGCCTTTGCGTTGTTTATGGGAATTGCCATGAGTATCACAGCTTTTCCTGTTTTGGCAAGAATACTTCAGGAACGAGGCCTAACACATAGCTCGTTAGGTACCACAGTCATCACCTGTGCTGCTGTTGACGACGTCACCGGCTGGTGCTTGTTGGCTGTCGTTATTGCCGTCATTAAAGCGGGAGCGATAACAGGATCGCTGATCACTTTATTTTTCTCTGTGGGCTATATCTTACTGATGTTCTTTGGTGTCAAGCCTTTGCTCAAGCATTTTGCGAACCGCTATTTTACTCATGAAACGATCAAGAAGTCGATCTTGCCCCTGTTTTTTCTCATGTTGTTATTGTCTGCCTATCTGACAGAAATTATTGGCATTCATGCTTTATTTGGGGCTTTTGTTGCAGGAATCATTATCCCGTCGAATTTTGATTTTCGAAAGGTTCTGGTTCAGAAAATTGAGGATATCAGCCTGATCTTGCTCTTACCTCTTTTTTTTGCTTTCAGTGGACTCCGTACTCAAGTCGGCTTGTTGAACACACCAAATTTATGGGCTATTTGCCTGGTTGTCATTATTGTGGCTGTGGCAGGAAAACTTGCAGGCAGTGCTATTGCCGCAAGGTTTGTTGGTCATTCATGGAAAGAGAGTTTATCCATCGGAGTTCTCATGAACACCCGTGGATTGGTAGAGTTGGTGATTTTAAATATCGGATATGACCTTGGAGTGCTTTCTCCTGAACTTTTCACGATGATGGTACTGATGGCGCTGGCGACAACATTCATGACGGGACCCGCTCTGGATATGATTAAATCAATATGACTCAATCAGCTTTTGGAGTGATTCGTCCCACACTCCATTCCATTGATAAAAATGCCCATCCCTTTTGGTTCGCCTCAAGCTGGCCGCACACTTTTGCGATTAAACCAGCCAGCAAGTTTGCCACGCACGTAGCCAGATGGTGCAGGAAAAATTGACGACTTACAAATTGATCATCGAAAAGAACTGCAAAACAAAACCAGCGTAATAATGCTCACAGCAAAAAATATCAGCAAGTCATACACTATACCGGGGAAGCGCACCATACAGATACTTCGAGGGGTCGATCTGACCGTCGGTGAAGGTGAGATGGTGACCATCATCGGAGCCTCGGGAAGCGGCAAAACAACCTTGCTGAACCTGCTCGGCACCCTCGACACCCCCGATAGTGGTGAGATCATGTTCGATAAAGAGCTCTTGTTCAGGGATACAAAGTACACCCTCTCCCAAAAAGCGCTTGCCAGGTTCAGGAACCAGAAAATAGGTTTTGTCTTTCAGTTCCACCACCTCCTCTCTGACTTCACCGCCCTCGAAAATGTAGCAATGCCCGAATTCATTGCCACCAGCAAACTGCCGCCAGCAAAAAAAAGGGCTGCTGAGCTACTTGAAAGCCTGGGCCTCTCGGAGCGGCTCGACCACCTCCCCTCAGAGCTCTCCGGCGGCGAACAGCAACGAGTCGCCATTGCCCGTGCCCTGATGAACAACCCCAAGTTGGTGCTTGCCGACGAGCCAAGCGGCAACCTCGACAACCAGAACAGCCGCATACTCTATGAGCTGATGGCCAAGCTGAGCAAAGAGCGTCGCACCTCCTTTATCATTGTTTCCCATAACGAAGATTACGCTGCGCTGGCCGACCGCTGTCTGCGCATGGCGGATGGGCATTTGCATCCCAGCCTGAGCTTAACTCTCCAATAACATTCTCGCAAATGTCATTAATTGAGCATCCGAATCATGAGCCAAAGTTTTCCCTGCTCTGTCCAATGCACTCATATTACTTTTTGAAGCATTGTCCATCTCGCTGTCTACATCGGGAAAATCCTTGAAATCAAGCTGTAGCCTCAGGTATTGAGAGGAACAACCGGCGCTTTTAAAGAGCTGTTGCAGTTGATAATCGACAGTTTCTGAAACACCCGACATCATAATGTCGAACACAGGAATTGCCCAAGAAATTTTTCCCCAGTTTTTTGCTTCAGAATATTGATAAGGTTTCTCGACATTTCCCGTACCAAGCGAAAGCACTTTCAGATCAGTCAATTTCAAATCCGGGCGCAGGCTGAACGCTTCAATGCAGGCGCACATGGTCGGGTTGTTCGCAAAAACTCCACCATCAATAAGTGGATAGACTTCCTGGTCACTGGCTGAAATATTTGCAGGTTCAAAATAGGTCGGCGCTGCGGAGGTCGCTCGAGCAACATCACGAAGATAAAAATCCCATCCACTTCCGTTTTTTTCAACATTTGCTCCATTGAAAAAGTGGGCCTGACGTCGAGTAATATCATACGCCGTAATCAGACTGGGTTTGAGAAGATCGCTTAACTTTAAATCGCCAAGGTAATTTTTCAACACTTTTTCAATGGCATCTGCCGAGTATTTTTCGTCACTAAATCCCGCCAGAGATTGAAACCGTTTGGAAGTTGGAAGATCAAAAATCTTGCTACCGTCCTGCAGATACAGACCTACGGCCTCTTTGGCGGAAAATTTTGGCCTGCCGCTCTTCTTGTCAGGGCAAAGATAGAGGCAGGTGAGGATACCTCCAGTGCTGGTTCCGGCAATCAAATCAAACGCATCGGCAATGCGCATGTCTGACTTTCCTGAAATTTCCTGCAACTTCTGTTCAAGTACAACCAGTACTTCTCCGGGAATTATCCCCCGGATACCGCCACCGTCAATAGAGAGAATTCGCATAGGTTAAAGTAGTTAATGTTATAACTTATTCGATAATAACGCTTCACGGACAAAATTCCACTTCAGGCCAGAAGATGGATGCGGGAAAAAACATATTCGAGAGAGTCTTCGTTCAGAACAACCCTGGAAAAACCTGTCGTACCAAGATCCATGGGCCTGTTGTCCCTGTCACTGGTGAACTTGCGGCTCTGCTTGCCGTTATACCAGTAAACAAGTCTGATTTTGTTTCCTTCAATTTCAAGGGCCGTAATCCCACGTTTTCCAATGGTGCAGCCGGAGTTGAAGATGCTTGGAATAGTGATGTTATTGTATAAACCGCTCCGGAGACCGATTTTCTTGCCCTGCCTGTAACAGGCATCAAGCTCGGTTTTCAGCGAAGCGATTTTCCGCTTGATAACTGTTCGCTTTTCGCTGTCTGCTGACGGGTAAGCCCGGCAAAGTTCCTCAATTCTGTAATTCAGAAAATCCACTTTGGAAAGCGATTCGAAGAGGGGGCGATGAGTGTGCCCGATGATAGAGACTATTTTTGCCTGATTTGAAAACTCATAAATCGATTTTTCAATAGCAAACCTTCTGGGACTGTTGTATGCAATGGAAAAGTTCCTTATGCCAACAGGTTTGGCAATATATTTGATGAAAAAGATGACGGCACGGCTGACCATTGGGTAGGTTTCCCACAAAAGCTCCGATGCCTGATGCCCATGAAAGAGCAGCATGGTTTCGTGGCCATAATGAAATTTCAGCGAATTGACCATCGAAGAAGCAAGCTGATACCTTTTTTCGTCAAGCAAGGAGGCATCATGGTTACCATAGGTTTTCCAGAAAAAGCCGTTCTCTTCAAACTTGAGAAAAAGGTCATACAAGTCGCCCCATTCAGTCACAATGCTGTCAAGAGGAAACTTGAAAAGCTCCTCAATATCACCATTAAGGACAAGGCTATATTTTTCAGGTAAATAGTAGCTCCCGAGCATGGTTTTAACCAGTTCAGCATTCCGCTTGAACTCGTCCCGCCTGCCGCCATTACCCATATGAAGATCACTGAGAATCAGAACCCTTGAAAATTGATCAAGGCTTACCGTCGTTGCTGTTTTCAGCAAGCGTTCAAGACAGGGATGTTTTTTATTATGTGGCCTCATAACATGGCAACCGCGCACCTCAAGCTCTGTTCAGTTTATTTGCCGCTCCAGAGCGGATCATCTTTATTGATATATACTTAAAAAAAGTAACCCCCGCAAGATTCAGGGCGTTACAACTGTACGACAAGAATAACTGGCATCTTGTTCGATGACAATTGAGGAAAACGGGAAAAAAATAGCGTTCTTGTATTAAAATAATGATTCATCCACCATCATCCATCACGTTGATCTCTCCTGACCGATATCGCAAAATCCGCAATATGCTGCTCCATCGCCAGCCTGATCTGACGGTTGTCATGGATAACGTAAACAAGGCTCACAACCTGTCAGCCATAATCCGAAGCTGTGATGGTATCGGAATAAGTGAAATTCATGCCGTTTCATATCGTCAATCCATTTATACCGAGCAGAAAGCTGCGGCTGGCGCAAGCAAATGGATCACCCTGAACTTGTACCCTGACATTGAAACGGTGTACAACAAGTTATCGGAAAAGGGAATGCAGATCCTCGTCGCAACAAACAGTGCTGGATGCCTGGATTTCAGAAATGTCGACTATACTCTCCCAACCGCTCTTGTCGTCGGCGCTGAGTGGGACGGGATATCGGAAGAGGCCGTCAAAGGGGCTGACCACGCTATTATGGTGCCAATGCTTGGGATGGGAGAATCCCTGAATGTCTCTGTAGCCACCGCAGTCATTCTTTTCGAAGCACAGCGCCAGAGAGCAGAAAAAGGGATGTACAGCAAACCACAGCTCAAACCGGAGCACATTGAACGGATGCTCTTTGAGTTTTGCTATCCACGCCTGAGCCGGGAGTTGAGGGAAAAAAGCGCCCCCTATCCACTTCTTGATGAACAGGGGGGCTTATGAAAAACTATTGCATCAAAAAAGAACCTTGCGAGGCAGTTTTTTAGCCAGCACTATCCACTCCTTTATCTGATCGACGGAAGGTGCCAGTTGAACCAATTTTTTCTGTTGGTTGATCGCCTGCATTTTTGCGTAAAGATTCGACGGGTTACGCTGAACAAGATCAAAGAGAGTGCCGACTCCAGCCGCTTCAAGCAGTTCAACGGTGGCAGTCTCTATCCCTTTAACCCTTGCAAGATCTACACGATTAACCAGCTTGAGGATAGCCTCCTCACCGATACCGGTTGAAACGGAAAGTTCCTTGCGTCCACTCTTGTCGCGTCCTCTTTCGAGAAGCTGTTCATGGCTTTTCAAACCTGCCGCAACCAGTTTCACGGTAAGCGCTTCATCAATCCCCTCAAGAGTGACCGCCGTAACTGTTGGTGCATTACTCTCTTTGACGGCAACAGAAGCCGACACAACGACCGGAGCACTCACTTTCAGCACAACAGGTTCAAGCTTAACTGGTTCTGGCTGAGCAAGTACCACTGATTGCAGGGCAGGAGTGGCACCCGACAGCATCTCCCGGGAATCACCCTTGATGCTCACCTCTCCCCTGATTATACGTCCTGCCAGATTGCCAATACCAGGGAGAATTCTCGACGCCGTATCACTTGCCATTGTTGCAACGAAGGGAAAAAGGGCCGCAGGATTGCTGAGCAGCAGTCGGCGAATCTCTTCAGGGCGCGAGAGTACATTGAGAACTCCATCATGCTCGATGGTCGCCTGACACGCAAGACGTCCGCCACTCTGGATCTGTCGTTCAGATAAAAAAGCTTTTTCAATGTCGGAAAGCGGAGAAAGGCAATCACTCCCTTCCCGAACAGTTACATAGCATGTCTGGCAGATGCCACGGCCCCCGCACAGATAACCGACATGACTATGGTTTAACTGAGCCGCCTTGCCAATTGTCTGACCAGACAATGCGTCACAGGAGATATCATTAATAATAAGATTCATAAAAGTAATATGTTAGCTAATAATTGAGAACAAAAGTTGTTGAGGGATGCTCCCATGAATGTCACTTCTGTTTTTCACCGAAACTCCTGAGATAGAAGTTCTCTTTTTCCTGCATCAGCGCACGATCCTCCAAAGACTGATCATCATAACCAATAAGATGGAGCGCCGAATGGAAGGTAACACGCAAAAGTTCCTCCTGAAAATCGACAGCAAACTTTGCGGCATTTTCCTTGATGACATCAAGTGAAACATAAAACTCACCATCAATTTCACTACCCTTGTTGTAGCGGAATGTTATGGTGTCAGTAGGATAATCATGACCAAGAAACTCACGATTGATTCGCTGTATCATCTTGTTGCCACAATACACACCGACAACAGATTCAACAGTATAACCTTCATGTTCAAAAACCAACAAAAGAGCATTTTCGAGCAACTGCTCAGGGATGGCCTTTTTTGTCGAATTGTAAATTTCCAGCATCAGGATGGAATATGTTGTGACGCGCTGATAAAAGCATCAATCTGTTTGAGTTCGGTGTTACGAACCCTGAAGGTCAGTTCAACCTCTTCATCAACATGGCGCTTGTCGATAACTTCAGTATGTTCGTACAGGTAGGTTATCAGTTTATAGTTGGAGACATGCACGCTGATATGACGTTCAGTGTATTCTCGCGCAACCTGCTGGCTAATCCTCTCCTTGAGGAGCGAAATATTGATTCCCCGTACTGCGGAGATAAAGACAGCATCAGGATATTTTTCACCAAGTTCCCGCAACTGCGCAGAATCTTCGAGAGCATCAATCTTGTTGAACACCTCAATAATGTTGTCGTGAATGACGCCGATCTCCTTCAGCGTGTCGCGCACCACTGTCATCTGCTCTTCAAAACCGGGATGGCTGATATCGACCACATGAAGGAGAAAATCGGCCTGCAGCACCTCGTCAAGAGTCGATTTAAAACTCTCCACAAGAGTGTGCGGCAGTTTGCGGATAAAACCAACCGTATCCGAAAGCAGCACAAGCTTGTTGATGTTCAGTTCCAGACGTCGGGTTTTGGTGTCGAGCGTTGCAAAGAGCCTGTTTTCCGCAAAAGCCTCAGCCTCAGGACAAAGTGCGTTCATCAATGTTGACTTGCCAGCATTGGTGTACCCCACAAGAGAGACTCGCTGAACGGCCTGGCGACTGCGAGTCTGGGTATCATGCTGCAGAGCGACCTCGCGCAACTTCTTCTTCAGAAGGGCGATACGGTTACGAACCAGACGACGGTCAGTCTCAATCTGGGTTTCACCAGGCCCCTTGTTGCCGATACCACCCTTTTGCTTCGAAAGATGAGTCCACTTCCCGGAAAGACGGGGAAGCATATATTCAAGCTGGGCAAGTTCCACCTGCATTTTAGCCTGTGCCGATTGAGCCCGGATGGCAAAGATCTGAAGGATCAGGCCTGTACGATCGATCACCTTGCACTCCAGCGCCTTTTCGAGGTTTCTGGCCTGTGCCGGAGTCAAGTCGTCATCGAAAACCACAAGATCTATTTCATGCTCCTTTACAAACAGAACAAGCTCCTCAACCTTTCCTTTTCCAATACAATAGGCTGGATCACGGAGTTTTTTGTCCTGTATGAAAGAGTCAACGACATCTGCGCCAGCGGTATCAGCAAGAAAAGCAAGTTCATCGAGATACTCTTCAACAAGTGAACGAGGTGTTTCAGGAGGGGAACAAAGACCGACAAGAAAGGCCTTTTCCCTTTTATTTTCAGGAGTAACAGTATTCAATCGAGCAGTAATAAATTACTTGGAAAAATGAATGGTAAGGATCTGCAACCTGCCATGTTGCTATATTACAACCATTGTTTTATCTTGGCGGTTAATTCTCGATTCATATTCGAACCGTTCAAAAAGGTACACATTTTTGCTTTCACCCCTACCATAGAAAGTGAATAATGCTGTAATAACCAAAACAGGCAAAATATAAGCACATATCAGATGAATCAGAACGATCGCCGAAACTCTGCTGGCCTGGAGACGGATAAGCTGATAACGCTCGAAGATGCTTATGCATACTGCCGCCAGATTTCAAAAGAACACGCAAAAACATTTTATCTTGCAAGCCTGTTTCTTCCCAAAAAACAGCAGAAACCTATTTTTGCCATCTACGCCCTGCTGCGCACGGTTGATGATGTGGTCGATATGGCAGAGGAGAAACTTGCAACCGGACTTATCACCAAAGAAGAGATCAGTCTGATGCTTGATGGCTGGAAAACAAAACTCAAGAATTGCTATGACGGAACGGTTGACAACGATCCGATCATGATGGCCTGGCACGATACGCTGAAAAGCTTCACAATCCCGATAGAGCTCCCTCTTGATTTGATGGATGGCGTCGCCATGGATATCGAGTTCAAACCTTTTGAAACCTTTGATGAGCTCTACGTTTACTGCTACAAAGTGGCAGCAGTGGTCGGACTGATGACATCCGAAATTTTCGGCTACAGCGATAAACAGGCGCTGCAACATGCCATTGAGCTTGGGATAGCCATGCAGTTAACCAACATTCTGCGCGATGTCGGTGAAGATGTCAACCGAGGCAGAATTTACCTGCCACTTGAGGATTTGCGCCGATTCAACTATTCAAGTGAGGAGCTGATGCAGAAAAAAATCAACAGCAACTTCATTGCATTGATGAAGTTTCAGCTCGAAAGGGCAAGAAACTACTACCGCTTGTCGGACAAAGGGATCCCCATGCTTGAAAGACGAAGCCGGTTTGGGGTCGCCATAAGCAGCATCAACTACGGTAATATTTTAACCGCCATCGAAAAAAACAACTACGATGTTTTCTCAAAAAGAGCCTATCGCTCATTTTTTCAGAAAATCAGCACCATTCCTTATGTCTTGTACAAAATCCGTTAAGAGTCAAAACTCCGCAGGGTTTGCCCATATTTATTCACACTCAGAATTCAGAGAGAGATAACCATCATGCAGAAAGAGAACGAACAGAACAACAATAGTCAGGAACAGCCAACCCAGTTATCACTGAACGACCAGATGCAGCGACGTCTTGAAGAGCGGCAGCACCTGATAGAAGCCGGGATCAACCCTTATCCAACCCACTTCGAGGTAACACACTCTTCTGTGGAGATCATAGACGATTTCGAAGATGATGTTAAAAAGCCTGTCTCTGTGGCTGGCAGGATTATGACCATCAGAAAGATGGGGAAAGCCTCATTTTTCCATCTTCAGGACTCTGCTGGCAGGATCCAGATTTACATGAAAAAGGATGAGGTCGGTGACGTGACCTACGACACCTTCAAGCTGCTCGACATCGGCGATATCGTCGGCGTCAAGGGATTCACCTTCAAAACCAGAACCGGCGAAATATCAGTCCATGCCGAATCGCTGGAGCTGCTCACCAAGTCCTTGCGACCAATCCCCGTCGCCAAAGAGAAAGAGGTTGATGGAGAGAAAGTAGTGTTCGATGCCTTCAGCGACAAGGAGCTTCGATACCGCCAGCGTTATGTTGACCTGATTGTCAACCCGGAGGTCAAGCAGACCTTTCTCAAGCGCTCAGCCATTGTCTCTTTCATGCGAAACTTCTTTGCCGGGCAGGGGTGGCTTGAAGTTGAAACTCCTATTTTGCAACCTATCTATGGAGGCGCAGCAGCCCGCCCGTTCACCACGCACCACAATGCGCTCGACATGCAGCTCTACCTGCGCATCGCCAACGAGCTCTACCTTAAACGGCTGATTGTGGGAGGTTTTGACGGAGTGTTTGAATTTGCCAAGGATTTCCGCAACGAAGGGATCGACCGTTTTCACAATCCGGAGTTCACCCAGGTTGAGCTCTATGTTGCCTATAAAGATTACAACTGGATGATGAAAATGGTTGAGGAGCTGATCTGCCAGACCGCTCTCGCCATCAACAAGAGCGACAGCACCCTCTTTCTCGGCAACGAGATCAGCCTTCAGACTCCGTTTCGGCGCCTGAGCATTATCGACGCCATTGCCGAATACACCGGCAAGAATATTCGCGGACAATCTGAAGAAGAGCTTCGCTACACCGCCAAGGATCTCGGACTTGAACTCAATCAAAAAATCAGCAGCGGCAAGATAATCGACGAGATTTTCGGTGAATTTGTAGAACCAAAACTCATTCAGCCGACCTTTATCACCGACTACCCCACCGAAATGTCGCCCCTGGCCAAAGAGCACCCCTCACAGCCAGGCATCGTTGAACGATTTGAACTCATTGTTGGAGGCAAAGAGGTGTGTAACTCATTCTCCGAGCTGAACGACCCCGTTATTCAGCGCGAAAGACTGGAGTCGCAAGCCAAACTACGGCAGCGCGGTGACGAAGAGGCCATGATTGTTGACGAAGACTTCCTCCGCGCCATCGAATACGGCATGCCGCCATGCGCCGGCCTTGGCATCGGCATTGACCGGCTGGTGATGATTCTTACCGGTCAGGATTCCATCAGGGATGTGATTTTCTTTCCACATCTGAAGCCGGAGTAGAAACGGGATGGGTGCGGAGTTGGTGATGGGCTGGAAAATTTACTCCAAGCGCGCCCCCTGTATGGATAAGGCTTTTCAGCTCCGTTGAAGCGGCATGTCGGTAGATATCCACGAAACACTATATCAATAAGGCTTTTCAGCTCCGTAGGAGCGACATGTTGGTAGATCTGGCGCGATCAACCGTAACCAATATAGTGCAATCTTTGGGAAATGGGCAAGTGAAGTCGGCAATGTGCGCGGCTGGCCCCCCTCCGCTCTTCATTCGCCTTGCCGGTACCCCGGCAGGGCGCTTTGCCTTCACGCCGTAGCTCTTCTTGCCCTGACGCAAAGCACGTGAGCAACAGGCTGGTAATTACGCCGGGCGTCAGGGAATGAGGAGCGGAGGGGAACATACTGATACCAATATGTCGCCCCTACTGGACTGCAAAGTATTGGTTTGAGGATGAAGCACTCCAACATGCCATGCCTACGGCATTCTGAACACGCGGTATTCTAACAGGCAAAATTCTTGGATTACAAAATATTCAGGGAAAAAATTGGCATTTTGCTACCAACATGTCGCCCCTCCGGGGCTTGTGACAAAGCGCCCTCATCAAAATGCCGTAGGCATGACATGTTGGTAGCTTATAAATTCGGCTAAGAAAATCACATCTCCCCTCACCATCACCCCTGTACCCCGTAATACTCCCGGTACCAGGCAACAAAGCGTTTGATCCCCTCCAGCACGGTGGTCTCCGGTTTGTAGTGCACATCCTGAATCAGTTGATCAACGTCAGCGTATGTGTCAGGCACGTCGCCGGGCTGGAGTGGCAGGAACTCTTTTATGGCCGTGCGACCAAGTTGCTCTTCAAGAGCTTTGATGTAATCCATCAGCTCGACTGGATTGCTGTTGCCGATATTGTACACCCGCCAAGGAGCCTTGCTTGTGGCGGTATCGGGCTTGAGGCCTGACCACTCAGGGTTGGGTTCGGCAACATGATCGAGCGTTCTCAGAACTCCCTCGGTAATATCGTCGATAAAGGTAAAATCGCGACGATGCTTGCCGTAATTGAACACCTTGATCGGCTTGTTCTTCAGGATGGCATCGGTAAAGAGAAAGAGAGCCATATCAGGTCTTCCCCAAGGACCATAAACGGTAAAAAAACGGAGACCGGTTGTCGGCAGATTATAGAGATGGCTATAGGTATGCGCCATCAGCTCATTGGCCTTTTTGCTGGCCGCATAGAGAGAAAGCGGATGATCGACATTGTCATGAACCGAAAACGGCATTGTTTCGTTGGCGCCGTACACCGAGCTTGAGGAGGCATAGACCAGGTGCTTCACTCCGTGATGCCGACACCCCTCAAGAATATTGAGAAACCCAACAATATTGCTCTCAATATAGGCGTGGGGATTCTCAATTGAATAACGGACGCCCGCCTGGGCTGCAAGATTGACAACACGCTCAAACGCACCTGTTGTAAAAAGCTCCTCCATCTTACTCCTGTCAGCAATATCAAGCGTCAAGAACGTGAACCCTTCATAAGGCTCGAGCAGAGCCAGCCGCGCACGCTTGAGTGAAACGTCGTAATAGTCGTTCAGGTTATCAATGCCGGTTACCTGCTCTCCCCTTTCGAGCAGTCGCTTGCAGACATGAAATCCTATAAATCCGGCCGCACCAGTCACCAGTATCTTCATTGAATTTAATCTATAATGAGTTTCAGCCGCATTCTGACCGGCGTTTGAAAAGTTTTGCTTTTTTCTGCATTCATAATAAAAACAATTCTCCACCCTGACAAGGCAAATAATGCTCTAAATCTTCATTTCCAATGTTATTACTGATTGAAAAATTGTTGTAAAAAGCCAAAGCTTCCCTCTCTGCCACTACGAAGAGCACACAAAAGCCAGCTCAACACTCTTTGACGCAGCCACAGAAAACGAACAGATCGGCCGTGGAACGAATTGCATAGCCACAGCCTCGATGAAAAATTTATTGCTGAAATTGATGTTTGCATAAAAATTACTTCAGGAAAAAGGATTTTTTTGATACTTTTATTATATTGCGAGGAGGAAGTAGAAGTATAGTATTGGGTTGAAAGTTTTGCGGGTCACTTACTCATTTTCTGTAGCTTTTTGTTCGTTTCAAGTATTGCTCGCGGCCAAGTTCGATATTGTTATTCTTCAGGAGCTTTTGGCCTTTTTCATTTTTTACTATCCCGAATGGAAAGGAGTCTTTTATGATGAAAAAATTTTTAGCCAGTTTAATTTTAACCACCATAACTCTTCTTGGTAGCGTGTCGGGTTACGCTGTCCCCCTCGAAGGAAAAATCATCGGGTCAAGCGGGGGAAGTAGCTCGTTTGGTGGTATCGTTTGGTATTCCAGTTATATGGAATTGACCACACCTTATAACTTTGTGATCGGAGAGCAACTAAAAATCACGCTTCGGGGCAATGCCAAGTGGGTGTACGTCAGATTGCTGCCCGAAGGTGCTAATGCCACGATTTCAGTTGGGATTATTAACAAAAGGATCCACGTTCCTCATAATGGAGTGATTACTGTAGGAATTGAGAGCCCCCAGCAGAACATCCGGCAAGTATCTGTTCACTCTGGACGACAAGCGTTTGGGAGAGGAATCAGTCTCTTTAATGACAAGGCCGACATTGTCAGTATTGATGTTTCTATGGAAAAATAAAGAGAGGATATGTTGTACGTTATCCCCTGTTTACTCAATACCTTCAAATTCCGGGAACCGTGAACTAGCGATTTAGAGCCTTGCTCCCCCGGAAATTTCAATAATCTGCCCTGTAATAAACGCGGCATCATCAGACGCAAGAAAAAGAGCACAGCGGGCAACGTCGTCCGGTGTTGCAATCCGACCAAGCGGGTAACGCTGTGCGCACTCATTGCGAAGCATCTCCCACCGTTCGGGCCCGAGAGCCCTGACAAAGGCAGGTACCTCGACAAGAGCAGGAGCAAGTGCATTGACCGTTATGCCATAACGACCGAGCGACATGGCAAGCGAACGGGTAAATGAGTAAATGCCGCCTTTAGACGCTGAATAGGAAAACTGGTTTGGACTCCCCCGATAAGCCAGCGAGCTCATATTCACAATTTTTCCAAACCCCTGGGGCTTCATCATTCTGGCTGCTTCACGGCAAGAGATAATGCAGGATTTGAGGTTCAGATCAAGATTGCCGCTCATTTTCAGGTAGTCAATCTCCTCGACATCGGCTGACGGTTCGGCGTCACCACCGGCAATGTTCACCACAATATCAAGCCTTCCGTAGCGCTCAGCAATATGGCGGTAGATCGCCTGAATCTCCTCCTCTTTTGTGACATCAACAGGAACCGAGATGCCACTCCCTCCGCTCTGCTCAAGAAGCGCAAGTGTTTCTGTACATCCGGGCACATTAATGTCGCTGGCAATCACAACAGCCCCTTCACTGGCAAAACAGAGCGCCACGGCCCTGCCGATTCCTCCTGCCGCCCCGGTAACGAGCGAAATTTTATCATAAAGCCGCATGGTCGCCTCTTGTTTAATGTTTCGATGACTTCTCAGAACGGGCAATCATCATTCGCAATAACGCTCTGACTCTCAAAAACCGGGGGCTCCCATGATCCTGGCTCCGGGGAATAGCTCGCATCTGGCTGATTGACTCCCTCAACTTTCCATCCCTTGACGTCGGTATACCATTTCCCGTTAAACTCCCTGCTTTCAATGTCAAAAGAGATCGTGAGCTTCGATCCCACCTTCAGCAAACTTCTGTCGTACTTCTCGCCCCATAACGAGATGCAGACTTTCTTCGGATACTGCCCTTCAGTTTCAACTATAATGTCCTGTTTTTTCCATGTTCCGTTCTTGCCCGCACCCGTCTGTTCAGGAAGAATTGCTACAAGCTTTGCGGTGAGTTGCATAAAATTATCTGATTAATTCATTCGTTACCAAAAAAACATTTTTTCTATCAAAAGCACACTGCCATGAGGTTTATTTTACGGTGCGTCTTTATCAAATATCTTTATTCTACCTTTTCTTCTAACGTTGGAGATGCAAAAAGTTTAAAGCCCATAAGGCTGGTCATGGACTGCACAGCACAATTGATTCTCCCAATAAACAAATCAAGATCAGTAACCCCATGGCTTTCATCGGCTGAAGCCTGCTCCATAAACTCCATAAACTGCCGATAACGGAGTTCCCCGATTCTGGACGACCAGGAGAATCCAGAGATACGAAAAGCACACAGTGATTCGTCGATAACAAAAAGATCACCATGCTTGAGTATCTGTATCCAGAAATCCAGATCAATCGTGTAGGGTACAACGGCACTATACCCGCTGATTTTTGAAATCAAGGAGGCCGGAAAAAGGCCACAGATCGGCTCACCGATAATGTTGGTACCCATACGAACCATTTTCCTGATAACATCAACGGGTTCCTTGCGGCCTCCATCAACAAAATTAACCTTTTTGATGAGTATCTTTCCTGCAGAATCAATAATGGTTCTCTGACTGGTGACCAGGCTTACACCGGCATTTTGAGGCTCATCAAAAACTTTTACCTGTTTTTCAAGACATTCCGGAAAAAGAAGGTCATCACCACAGACAAGCTTGACATACTTCCCTCTAACCTTGCTTATTGCCCTATTCCAGTTTCCCGCCGGTCCAAGGTTTTCTGAATTTCTGAATAGCTTGATACGGGAATCGGTCATCGAAGCCGCAATATCATAAGAGCTGTCGGTCGAATGATCGTCATATATTAAAAGCTCAAAATCAGTGAACGTCTGTGCAAGCACTGAGGCTATCGTCTTACCGATAAAACGTGCATTGTTATACATTGGTATGGTCACCGTCACATAGGGTCGATTCAAAGATCCCATAATGTTATCCTCCGCGAAAACATTATTTCATTTCCTGCTGAAGATTGACTGACAAATAGAAAACCGAACATCCATAGAAAAAACCTGCAACACCAAGGAGCAGGTTGTTTTCCAGAAAAAATGCCAACAATATTGCGGTCGCCGAGAGAAGGAGCACCGTAAGCTGTTTAAAGGCTTTTTTCATGACCGCCTCACCAAGCAGTGCTGAAAGTGCTGTCTCGCTTCTGAGTGTTTCAAGGGAGTTAGAGCGGGCAATTGAAGGGATGACAATATAGATCATACCAATAAAAGAAAAGGTAATCCAGCCGAGCAAGGCCGCATGAGTATGGGAGTGATAAATCCACATCCTGTCGAAACGCAAGGGAGGCACCGTACCAAAATGAATCCCTTTCAAAAAATAAATATTCATGATACCGTAACCGCTTGTCGCAAACAGCAGGGCAAGGCCGCTTAACAGAAATGCAAGTGCTGGATGGTGAAATTTGGTATGGAAAAAGTTGTTGAGGTAAATAGCAAAACTGCCAAGCAGACCCATCACTCCAAACAACAGAAAATGGCTGATCAGCATCATGCCAAGATAGTACTCTGCAAGAATAACAATCAGAAAAAAGAGAACACCACCGACAAAAATATAAAACCAGAGACTGAAAAGCCGTTTTGCCAGCTCCCGTTTTGATGACCTGCTCCATGCGTAGGTATAAAGAAACCCCATCACACTGATACTGAGTGGAAATGAAGAGCCAAGAAAGTAGGATGACTGTGTCACAAAAAATGGAATAATTCTCTGATCTGGAAATGCCTCTTTAAGACCAAGTGTAAAAAGCCCAAGGTTGGCAACAAGCAGAAAAAGAACATCAAAAATGTAGTAACGCACTGAGACCTCGTTCCATATTTTAGGAACTGACAGTGTGGTAAAAATCTCCCTGAGCGGCCCTGCAACAACAATCATGAGCAGTAAACCTGTAAAGGCTTTCAAGAGAGGCCAATCCATGGAAACGGCAATGGTAATCATGACCAGCGAGATCAGAACTGCATAAATATAGCGCAACTGCTTTGCTGGATCAATCTTCAGTTCAGGATAGATTGCGGCTGTCAGGTAGCGGTTGAGAATGAGAATGGCAAGGTTGCCGAATCCGATAAAAAACAGATAAGGATGGAGCTTCAGGAGAAACATATTGCCTGTCGCAGCTCCAGACGCTCCCATAAGAGAGGCAAGAGCAACAACTGTGACTGAAACAGAGAGGAAAAGCCTGGCAACGCTACTCAACTCTCCATCAAAATGGTGCAGTTTCATTCAGATCAGGGTTTTGATTTTTTTCAATTCCAGCACAGCGATCACAGAGAGAGCAATCAGCGAAACATTCAGCGTCAAAGGATTGAACGGCAAAGACAACATTACAGGCTCAAACAGGGCGACAAAGCAAAGAAGACCGGCTAGAGCCGCCGCATTGAGCCAAAACACCCAGCTCCATCGGGCTACAAGCAGGAAAAGTCCGAACACTATCTCTGCAACCCCCATCCATAGAACCGCTTCGCACGCCCACTGATAAACCGGAATGATGTGGCCAAGCAGCTCTGTTTCTCCCCTGCTCTGACAAGCAATTTTGGGAACGGCACCCTGATAAACCCATGAAAAGGCAAGTGCAGCGCGGCACCACAACAGAACCGGAGTCTGGTTTGAGAAAACGCGCATTACCGGTCGAAAGTTAATGAAATTACAAAAAATGGCTACACACCCGATTTCCTTTTCAGCTTTGAAAATTTGCCTTGCATCTTGTCAAACCAGACGTAAACAACTGGAATAACCAGCAAAGTCAGAAACATTGAACTGAAGAGGCCGCCGACAAGAGCAACGGAAAGCCCCGACTTCCATTCCGATCCTGAGCTTTGAGAAAGCGCAATAGGGAGAAGCCCGAAAATCAGTGTCAACGTGGTCATGAGAATTGGACGCAACCGCTCTTTTGCTGCTTCAAGAATAGCCGCAGAAAGCTCCATCCCCTCCTCGCGAAACTTGTTGATAAAATCAACCAGTAGAATAGCGTTTTTTCCAACAAGCCCGATAAGCATGATAATACCAAGAATCGTGAAAATACTCAGCGACTTACCGGTAAGAGCAAGAGCGAAAAGCGCCCCGATGATGGCCAGCGGAATAGAAAACATCACCACCATCGGCCAGATCCAAGAGTCATACAATGCAACCATGACAAGATAAACAAAGATAATGGCAACAAGAAAAGAGAGCAGCAGGGTTGAGTTTGACTCCCCCTGCCTTTTGAGATCAGACTCATAAGCATAGCTCACCGTCGAAGGCATGACAAGATTTTTTTTCATATTTGCCATGATCCGCTCTATCTCCTTACCAATGCTTCCAACCGGACGACCAACAACCTGTGCCTTGACCCAGACAGCATTATTTCGATCCTTCCGCTGCAACTGCGTATAGCCTCGATCCTGTTCAAAAGTGACAAACTGACCGAGACGGACCAGATCGCCCTGAGGAGTACGGAATGTAATTTCAGAAAGCGTAGAGGTATCCTGACGATAGTATTTGTCGAGCATCACCCTGATATCGTATTCATCTCCTCCATCACGGTATTTGCCAGCTTCATCTCCGGCATAAGCAGTCCGCAATGCGGCTCCTACATCGGCAATAGAGATGCCAAAGGTGCCCATTTTTTCACGATCGACGATAACGCGCATTTCGGGACTCCCGATTTGTGAGGCCAATTTGATATCGGCCGTTCCTGAAACGGTTTTGAGACTGTCTCGCAATGCTTCGGCCACACGGGTTACCTGACTTCTCAGTGGGCCGCTGATAATAACAGCAACCGGCGTTTCATTGGCTGTTCCGAAAATTCCGATCGGATTGATGCTTGCCTTGAGGCCAGCTATATCCTGCAGATTGAGCCGAATTGCCTGCATAATGGTATCTGTCGATCGGGTCCGCTCCTCTTTGGGTGTAAGCCTGACATTGATCTCTGAAATATTGTCAGCGCTCTGGTTGAAAAATCCTTCGCTTGAAGCACCAACATTAACCATCACCTTTTTCACTTCAGCCATTGAGGTGAGACGACGTTCCACACTTCTGGTCAACCGGTTGGTCTCTTGAAGAGGAGTTCCCGGTTCAAGCTCCAGCTTGACGGCAAACTCCCCGCGATCAGAAACGGAGATAAACTCTCCACCGATAAAGCCAAAAAATGGAAGAAGGAAAGAGAGAAACAACAAAAGTATTGCACTGAAAAAAACTTTTCGGGGATTCTGGAGGCTCCACTGAAGGAGATCGATATAGCTCTGGCGCAGACGCTGGAAGTTGCTTTCAAAAGCAAGGGCAAACTTTTCCAGAGCATTTTTTCCGGTAAACTTTTCAACTGTTGAAAAGCGCGATGCAAGCAGCGGTGTCAAGGTAAACGAGACAAAAAGGCTTACCAGAGTAGAAATCACCATAACAACGGAAAACTCCCTCAGAATATTTCCAACAATGCCACTGACAAGCGAGAGCGGCAGAAAAACAACCACATCAACCATCGTAATAGAGAGTGCAGTAAAGCCAATTTCGTTTCTGCCAGCAAGGGCAGCAGTTCCGGGTTCTTCGCCGCGTTCGAGATGGCGGTAGATATTTTCAAGCACCACAATGGAATCGTCAACCAGAACGCCCACTACCAGCGACAATGAAAGCAGAGTCATGAGGTTCAGAGAAAAACCGAAAAGGTACATCCCGATAAAGGTCGTCACAAGAGAGGTTGGAATGGAAACAAGCACAATCAGTGAGTTGCGCAAACTGTGTAGAAAGAGCAACATAACGAGCGCAACAAGCAGTACGGCAAGCAGAAGGTCATGCTGCACAGCCGTGACAGCTTCAAGCGTAAAGGTCGAAGCATCCTGAGCAATATCAAAGTGAAGGTGACGAGCGCTGTAGAGTTTTTCAAGCTTTGAAAGCGCCGCTCTTGTAAGACGACTGACATCAACGGTGTTGGCATCGCTCTGCTTCATGACCATAATACCGACCGCACTTCGACCGTTGACCCTTGTAAGGGTGGTGATCTCCTTGAAGCCATCCTCAACTTCAGCAACATCCCTCAACGCAACTGTACCTGAAGGGGTAGATCGCAAAACAAGGTTTTTCAGCTCTTCCAGACTGGTGAACTTGCCAGCAAGCCTGACTACAAACTGCTTGTCGCTGTCATCAATTTTGCCGGTCGGAAAATCACTGTTGGCCTTTCCAACCTCTTTGAAGACATCAGTGACAGTCAGACCATAGCTCTGAAGCCTTGCCAGATCAATATTAACCCTGATTTCCCGCTCACGGCCTCCAAGCAAGTACACTTGCCCAACACCGCCGACACTTGCAAGCAGCGGCTTGATGTCATCTTTGAGCATCTGGTAAAACTCCGCATCAGGCAATGATGAGGTTGCCCCAATGCGCAGTACCGGTACCTCATCGAGAGCAAAACGGGTAATAACCGGCGCTTTTGCTTCGTTGGGAAAGCGATCGCGCACCTCATTGATCTTGCGCTGGGCATCCTGCAGAGCCTTTTCGATATTGGCAGAATTGGAAAATTCAATGGCGACAACCGACAACCCTTCAGTTGAAGTGGAAGTAATGGATGATATTTTTTCAATGGCAGAAACAGCTTCCTCAACGGGTTTGGTGAGCGATGTTTCAACCTCACCCGGCGACGCACCGGGATAGCGGATGGAAACGGTAACCACTGGCGGGGTCATCTTCGGCAGCAGCTCATACTGCAACTGCTGGTAGCTGAAGAGACCGAGAATACCAAGAACAGTAAAAAGCACAACAATAAGCGTCGGCCTTTTTATGGCAAGCTCTGTCAGCGTCATGGTCGTGCGGAATTCTTCTGCTGGTCGATGACGAGAACATCTGCCCCGTCATGAAGCTCGTTCTGGCCACTTGTCACCACACTGTCGCCGGGTGCTAATCCTCCGAGAACCTCAAGGTGCTTTTGCAGCTCCACACCTGCAAGAAATGACTTTAAATAAGCCTTGCCGCGACGGACTACAAAAAGCTCAGGATTTCTTATTCCTGAAACAAGTGCAACGCGCGGAACCAGAACTAACTGCCGCTCCCCTTCGCCCGATGAGAGTACCCTGGCAAACATTCCCGACCTGAAGCTGGCTTTACCGGTATTCTGCAACAGTACTTCTATCCTGTAAGTATGATCTCGACCTGACTTGTCGCTCACTGAAGTGACCTTGCCGCTGAAGATCTCTCCAGGATAAAGATCGCTGGTTACCGTCAGGGATGTGCCGTCAACAAACCGTTTCATCTCTCTTTCTGGCACAAAGATGATGATCTTTACTCTCGACATATCGACAATATGGACAACCTTCATACCTTCGTGAACAAGTTCTCCCTGTTCCACAAGACGCGAGGTTACAACACCGGAAAAAGGCGCTTTGACTCTTGTGTCATTGTATTTTCTGTCAGCCGCAACGAACTCTGCTTCAGCCTCTTCACGCTGCAACTGCACTGTTTCATACGCTGAAAGTGCCACAGCGCCTTCTTTGTAGAGGGTTCTGTAGCGATCAACATCCCGTTTCGCCTGCCTGAAATGTGCTTCCGCCTTCTTCTGCCGGGCAGAGGCAAGTTCATTGTCAAGAATCAACAACGTTTCGCCTGCCTTTTTCTGCTCTCCAGGTTCTGCAGAAACCCTGCGCAGAATACCCGCAGACTCAGAAAAGATATCCGCCTCCCTGAAGGCCTCAACTGTTCCTGTGATGCTGAAACTGTCACGAACGGCTGCTTTCGAAACACGGGCAACCGAAACCGGAATACGGTCGATCACCTTTGCTTGAACTGTTTTATGCGTTTCAGGACGCCGGGTCTGCCAAAAAAATCCCAAAAGAAGCAGGAGCAACAGGACTGGAAAAACAAACTTCTGAATTTTCTTCATTGTCAGGAATTCTACAGTAAAATGAGAGCAAGCTATATAACAAAAAAAGCGAACCGAGGCTCGCTTTTTTTGTCATAAAACAAAGGCAGTCTCAGCAGAAGTTACTGGCAATGGAACAGGAAATATCTGCCGAAGCCTTGACATGTTCAATAATCGAAAGAACACCTGTGAGATTGATAATGTTCTGGTCATTCACCGATGCCTTGATCTTTGCTACCGCACTGTCATAAAGCGCCTGAATCTCACTCATCATTACCAGGGTTTCACTGGCATGTTTCGAGTTACCGCTCACAAAAGCCTCAACGGCTTTCTTGATCATTTCAGCCGTTATATCACCCATGGGCTTCAGTCCGTACTCATCCTTGTGCAGATCCTCAATATTGGCAAACTTCACGTACTCTGCCTTGTCTGCAATATTGAGCGCTAACTGGGCCAGCCGCTCAAGATCGCGAAGAATCATTCTTGCATATTTGATCGCCTTGAGATCTTCTGCGCCAAGATTCTGGAAAGATGCATAGGCAAGGGTAAGATATTCAACTTCAAACTTCCCTTTCCTGATATAGGCTTCATCAAACTTGAATGCTGAAGAGGCAAGTTCAATATTTCCTTTTGTTGATGCCCGAATACTCAGCATCAGATTATTTTCAACATTCGATGAAAGCTTGGTAAGCTTCTGCTTGAGTGATTCAAGCTGCACATAGACTGTTCCCTGGGGTTTTGTGGAAAGAGCAAATTTTGCAGGATCAATCTTGATGGTAAAAGCTTGCGGAGTTTCTGTTGTTTTCGGTGAATCGCCGAAAATTTTTCCTAACAGGTTAGCCATAGAGTTCAAACACCATGCTTATGATTTAAAAGACACAAAGTGACCTTAATTTAGCAGACCTGCAAGGTAAAATGCAAGAAAAAAACAAAAAACAATTCCGGGATTCCCCAGACGACGTTATTCCGCTAAAAAGATTCCTTTTATCTTGCAAGCCGATCGAACTTGTTCTTCCTTAAAAGGCATGGTATTATCTGCACAGATAAAATCTCCGCCAACTTTGTTAAGCCCACAATCCAGGGTTGTCAGTTGATTACCGGAGCAATTAAAATGTCCTTTTACTTTTTTCGGTGCCCCCTTCAGAGACGTTATCTGATTCCTTGAGCAATCAAAATCCCCCTTGACTTTTTCAGGAGCACCTTTGAGAGATGTAAGCTGATTATTTGAACAATCAAAAGCCTTGACTTTTTCAGGAGCACCTTTGAGCGAGGTCAACTCGTTAAATGAACAATTTAAATCACCGTTAACCATTTCCATGTTTCCCTTAAGGTTGGTAAGTTTATTCTTTGAGCAATCAAAGTTACCCTCAATATATCGGGGAGCGCCATCAAGTGATATAAGTTGGTTTCCTGAACACGAAAAATCTCCGGTAATAACAAACGAACACTTTTCAAGAGAGGTCAATTGATTGTTTGAACAATCATAATCTCCACCCACAATATCTGGTGAACCCTCAAGGGTTTGCAACTGGTTTCCGGAACAATTGAAATCTCCCTCAACTATTTCCAGACACCTTGCTTGCTTGATACCTTCACCCGAAGAGCTCTCTCCTTGAAGCGATGTCAAATGATTTCCTGCGCAGGAAAAATCGCCAGTCACAAAAATCGGGCAATACTCCAGAGTTTTCAGTTCATTGCCTGAACAGTCATAATCACCGTTAACTTCCTCCGGGCCTCCTTCAAGGGTTGTCAGCAGATTGTACGAACAATTGAAATCCCCTTTAATGTTTTTAGGAGACCCTTCAAGGGTTGTGAGTTTGTTCCCTGAACAATCGAAATTTCCTTTAACCTTCTCCGGACAACCCTCAAGCGATGTCAAGCCCATATTGGAACAATCAATATCAACCGTTCCATCAACAATATCCATGACATCGTTAAAGGTTACTGCCTGAACTGGTTTCGTCATTATTTTTTCCTCAGATAATTTATTAACTACACATTACTTGATAATCACAAGATCAATACAAATCAGCCTGCTGATGATTCTTCACTGTGGCTCCGTTTATATGAAATCATCATTGGAACCCTTGTGTTTGAAAAGTTCACCCGTCACAAGATAAATAACCTCTTCCGCAATCTTTGATGCATGGTCAGCTAGACGCTCAATATTCCTCGAAACGCTTAACGCATTGATAAGCTGGTTCACATCAGCATCTGCAGTTTTAATTAAAGCAGTCACTTTGTTAACGGCCGTATGATACATTGCATCAACCTTATCATCTTGAGCACAAACCTGATCAGCAAGATTACGATCCTGAAAAACAAAAGCATCAACAGATTTTTTTACCATATCACTGGCCAGTGTAAACATCAGCTCAAACTCCAGCAACTCCAGAATGGCAGGGGTTATTGCAAGCATAGAATCAATGATATGAAGCGATATTTCACCAATACGCTCAAGTTCATCACTCATCATCATGACAACAAGAATAGTGCGCAGGTCTTTTGCAACCGGATGCTGAAGTGCGATAAACTGAATGCATCGCTCCTCAATATCAATCTCCTCCATTTCCAGCTCATTTTCCACATCTTTAATACGCGGCACGCTATCCTCGTCCTGGTATTTAACCGCATATAATGCGTCTGACAAATTCTCAACGACTCTGGAAGAAAGGTCAACAAGAATCTGCGAAAGCTCTTGTATGTGCATGTGAATCGGTCGATTTTGCATAAAAAAAAAGTTGTTAAGTTAAATAAACAGTCATCGTTCCACTTCAAGGCAAAAAAATAGCGCACGAAATGACCGTTGTCCAGAGTCCGTTTTCACCCTCGGCAGACTGGGTAATATTGTAGGAATTAATAATCTTGTGACTCATCTTGTAGATACCTTCACGCTCGTCCCAATCTTTGTTGGGATCAAACTCAATACCGAGGGTTGTTGCAAGCATTGTTGCAGCAAGATCTTCAGCATACTCACCCGACTGTTTGGCAGATTCTCCGTAAGGCTGATGTTCTGACAGATAACCATACTGTGTCTCATCCGCCGGAATGGCAACGCCAACCGAAGCAGCAATAAGACGATTAT
The DNA here is from genome assembly GCA_903937835.1 of uncultured Chlorobiaceae bacterium. Lineage (GTDB taxonomy): Bacteria > Bacteroidota > Chlorobiia > Chlorobiales > Chlorobiaceae > Chlorobium. The sequence goes on from CAJAAV010000184.1 coordinate 31,170, forward strand.
ATTCATTGGTAGAATTGCGAGCTATGACTGCAAAGGTGATTTGCCCTGGAGTGAGATGCTTCAAACCCTCATCAACACTGATGCGAACACAGTGAGGCGGAAAAATACTGGATACTGTAACCAGGTTACATTTCTCTATTTTAGCATCCCTCAACGCAAGCTGGAACGACGATAAATATTCCCTATGCCTTCCAACCCCTTTGGTGAAAAATACTTTTGATGGAATAAATGACAATGTTGTTTCTCCATATTAATTCGTTGCGATAATTTATCAAAAATATAAATATCCCACAGATTTATTGCTGAAGTTAATTTCCATAACCATTTTCGCGATAACTTATAATTTATTTTATTTGAATTGGTATATATTGGTTAGTCATTTTTATATAGTCCGTTAAAGATCATTTGTATCCAAAAAAATCATCATTGTGAGCCCTTCGGACTGAAAAGCGCTATCAAATTTCACCTATATGTAACATAATGTTTCTTTTGAAAGGCTTGAGATATTGGTAGCTTCTGATGTTGTATATCAGGAGGTTGTGTATCAGTAACGTTTATGTTATTTTTGTTGCTGACGGGTCTGGAACGCTGGCTTGAAGCAGAAAAATTTGTAACCGACTGATACCTGATCAATCGACCATGCAGAAAGGACGCTCTCACAATAGATTAACTTTTTTCAACCTATTCACGAGCCTGATGGCCTTCGATAATTCTGTTAAATATTTGAAAACAAAGCTAAACCATAAATAAAATCGGACGGTCTCTCGTTATATTATCGAATGGATATCTTCGACATCTCAACCATAAACAATATTCAGCTTATGCCCTTCGAACTTTAATTCAGTTGAATCATTATTTGAGCATAAGCAAAATAATCGCAGCTAAACACAGCGATTATTTTAGCTCAACTATAGGATATATTCCTCGAAGCTTTGCTTCGTGAAGTAATTCTTAAACATGAACTCATACCCCGTAGCTCTGCTGCGGGGTAGTTGATTTTAAGGGCATTTTTTTGCTCTGATGCACGAATTGCTATTGACGGGCGTGTCATTTTGCTTTTGAAGTGCCATTCGGGAAAGCATTCGCATCATATATGACATATACGGAAAAGCTTGACAAACCAGAAGATTTTGATTGCTGGCATCGTCTCGGGGAGGGTTCCAGCATGCTACGCCTCTATGCGCCAGCATTTCTCAGTATTGAGAAATTACGTACAGCACCTCCAGAACAAAACATGCTTGATGCTATTGAGGCCATCTGTACACTGAACGCCGATAACTGGAGTACGGTGTATCTTGATCATGTAGGGCGCAACCGCCTTATATGACAAAGCGCGGCTCTTCAGAGCACTCAAAAATTTACCGTTTCCTTGGCATACAATTTTTTCCATTTTCTGAAGCGCCCCTACTTGGTACTGTCACTCCTTTAGCGATTCTATAAGCTTTTCATAA
>CAJAAV010000185.1 GCA_903937835.1 uncultured Chlorobiaceae bacterium
ACTTTTTCGGAAACAACCACCCATTTCTCCTTGGTGATTGACCAGATAACGTTGAATATCCTGTTCATTTCTTCTCGACAAACAATTGTTGGCGTAACCTGAAAAAAAACCTGCAACCAATGTTTCTCTGAAAAAGAGACTCCGAACGGTCAACTGCGGGGAAACAATACCCACAATATAACCGAATCGTTTAGCTAAAGATTCACATTCTTTACTGAATGAAAGACTTTTACCAGAGAATCTGCAGTAAAGAAACAGAAATTGCGCCATTGCGTCACCAACCAGAGAAACCACTCCAACTTTTCGGTTCTTGTCAGGGTTTAACAGCAACTTGTCACTACAGCTCGCAATACCTGTTACAGATTACATTTTAAAAATTTAGCGACTCATTCAAAACCTTGGTAATGGCAAACTGCCCGGTTCAGAAAACACTGATTTAAAGCCAGTCGAGAATAATGGAAGTTATTATTGAAATTATTATTGGCAGAAAAAGGGCTTGGTTTACTTCAGTTTATACATATATTACATTAATTCAAAGGAATCCGGGCTTAACTAAAGTTGTCGTGTAACGGTTCTCTGGACTTAAGGCAGGTGGGCTCAACCATAAACAACATTTAATTTATCAGGAGTAAAACATCAGATGAATAAAAATAAAATTGAGAGCATAATCGAGAGTGTTTTTGAGACACTGCTTTTTAACACTCGCTTTATTGTGATAGCTGCGGTGCTGGGTTCTCTCGTCTCTTCGGTTATTATGTTCGTTCAAGGGACGCTTTTAGTGTCAAATGGATTATATGTGTTCGTTGAACAATTAAATAGTCCAGAAGTACATGTTTCTCATGAGCTTGTTCCCCTGTTAATCTCCTCGGTTGATGATTACCTGTTTGCAACTGTCCTTCTTATTTTCAGTATGGGTCTTTATGAATTATTTATCAGTAAAATAGACCCGGCAAGCCGCACTCCTGACTCTCGCCCAAATTGGTTAAGTATTTCAAGTCTTGATGATCTTAAAGGCGCTCTCGGAAAAGTCATTCTTATGATTCTGATTGTTTCGTTTTTTGAACGGTCTTTGGATATCGAGTACAAAAGTGCGTTGGATCTTTTATTCCTGGGCGTTGGAGTTGTTCTCATTTCCGCCGCTTTGTTTTTGACGCATTTGCAACATGCACATCCGACCGATAGCCATAAAGAGCATAATTCGTAAATGTTGAACCTGTCTCTACCCCTCGATTAAATAGCTGCACCCCTTGAGTCGCCAGGTTTTAAACTTGGCGACTTTCTTTTTCCCTGAAGTATTGCAGGAAATTTCAACCGAAACGGTTACTTTCAGGCTGCAGCCGAGCACATCAATTTCCTTTGTATTCATGAAATTCACCGTTACCACTGTAGACTCCAGAACTGCCGCGCGATGCGGTGTTCTGCAGACGAACCATGGCCCTGTTCCGACTCCGGTCTTTATGCCGGTCGGCACTCGAGCAAGCGTCAAGTCTGTTGAACCCCATGAGCTGAAAGAGTTGCACGTCCATATAATTCTGGCCAATACCTATCATCTCTACCTGAGGCCAGGAAACGATATTCTGTTTAAGGCCGGTGGCATCCACCGGTTCATGAACTGGCAAGGGCCGCTTTTGACGGACAGCGGCGGCTATCAGGTTTACTCGCTCTCCGATCTGCGCAAAATCACCGAGGATGGGGTGATGTTCAAGTCGCACCTTGATGGTTCGAAGCAGCACTTCACTCCTGAAAATGTGGTTGATACCGAACGCATTATCGGTAGTGATATCATGATGCCCCTTGATGAATGTCCGCCGTCAACTGCTGATAAAGAGTATGTCCGCTTGTCCGGTGAGCTGACGATTCGGTGGGCTGAACGGGCACGAAAACATTTCAGCCTGACAGCTCCGCTTTATGGCCACGAACAGTACCTTTTCGGCATCACGCAGGGCGGAATTCATGCTGATTTGCGTACTCTCTCCACGAACGCCCTGGTTGATCTTGATTTTGACGGCTATGCAATAGGCGGCATGGCGGTTGGGGAACCAGCTCCCGAAATGTACCGCATTCTTGAGCTATCACACACGCTGCTGCCTGAAGAAAAACCGCGCTATCTGATGGGCGTCGGCACGCCGGAAAATATTTTGAATGCTATTGAGCGGGGTGTCGATATGTTTGACTGTGTTATACCGACGCGCGAAGGACGTAACGGCAGGGTCTATACCCGCCATGGCAAAATGAATCTGCGGTCAGCAAAGTATGCTGATGATTTCAGTTCAATTGATGAAGGCTTCGACAATGAGGTGTGCAGGAACTACTCGCGTGCCTATATCCGCCATCTTCTGAATGTGGGTGAGATTCTCGGACTCAAGCTCTGTACCTTGCAGAATATTTCGTTTTTTATATGGCTTACCTCTACGGCACGTAAAGAGATTCATAACGGCTCTTTTCTTGAGTGGAAACAAGATTTTCTTGACCAATTCAATAGCAGCAATGACCAAGCATAATGTCTTTCTCCTGAGCCTCGGCTGCTCTAAAAATACTGTCGATTCTGAACGTCTGATGGCACAGGCCGAAGCGTCGGGTATTATCTTTACAGAGCGAGCCGATGAGGCTGACACTATTCTGATCAACACCTGCGGCTTTATTGAAGATGCCAAAGAGGAGTCGATTGCTGAAACACTTGCCGCCATTGACAAAAAGAGTGAGGGAAAGATTCAGAAGGTGTTTGTGATGGGGTGCCTCAGCGAGCTTTACCGGCAGGAACTCAAGGAGGAGATGCCGGAGGTTGACGGCTTTTTCGGTACCCGTGAACTGCCGGAAGTACTTGCCGCCATCGGAGCCTCCTATCGCGAGGAGCTCTTTGACCGCCGCTCGCTGCTCACTCCACCCCACTACGCCTTTCTCAAGATTTCAGAGGGGTGTAATCGTAGTTGCTCGTTCTGCTCTATTCCGAAAATCAGGGGGCGCTACAGGAGCCAGCCGGTAGACCAGCTCCTGCGTGAAGCTGCGCTTTTGCAGAAAACAGGTGTCAGGGAGCTGAATGTCATTGCCCAGGATATCAGCATGTTCGGCTATGACACCGAAGGCAAATCGATGCTCAACGATCTTGTGATCCGCCTCTCAGACATGGCTTTTGACTGGGTACGACTGCTTTATGCCTATCCAGTGAATTTTCCGCTCGAAGTCATTGAGACAATGCGGGAGCGGGAAAATATCTGCAACTATCTCGACATACCCTTGCAGCATTGTAATGACCGGATCCTCCGTTCAATGAACCGTGGAATCAACAAGCAGGAGACCGTCCGCCTTCTTGAAAAGATCCGTGAGAAGAACCCTGACATCCGCCTGCGCACCACCATGATTGCCGGTTATCCCGGTGAAACGAGAGAGGAGTTCGAAGAGCTGCTGGAGTTTATCGAGACGACCCGTTTTGACCGGCTTGGCTGTTTTCCCTACTTCCACGAGGAGTACGCCGCATCTTATGCCCTTGAAGAGACTGTAACCCCGGAAGAGAAGCAGGAGCGGGTAGCGGAACTCATGGAGGTACAGGAGGCTGTCGCTGCGGAAAATAACCGATTCTTTGAAGGCAAAACGCTCAAGGTGCTGATCGAGCAGGTAGAGGATGGCACAGCCTTCGGGAGAACGGAGTACGATGCACCAGAAGTGGATAACGAGTGCATTCTTTCAATTGGAGAATCACCGGTCACGGTCGGCTCATTCTGCATGGCAACCATCAGTGATACATCGGCTTATGAGCTGTTCGGAAACATTTTCAAGAAATAAGTATGTAAATTGAAAACAGGATATTCGATTTACATACTTACGACAATGAAATATCTCATTCTTGCTATAAATTCAAAAACGTATTCATCCAAACGTAACCAGACCCCCATGCTGCAGAAACCATTTAGAATTCTCATCATCTTTTTAGGGCTTTTGGCCGCCTTACTCCCCTTGACGGTTTCTGCCGCACCAGTACTCAATCCCGAAAATACGATATATCTCGATCTTCCATCAGGACGAGTCGTCATCCAGATGCTTCCAAATGTAGCCCCACGCCATGTGGCTCGCATTAAAGAGTTGACCCGCAAAGGTTTTTATGACGGTCTCACCTTCCACCGTGTTATACCAGGATTTATGGCCCAGACCGGCGATCCGCAAGGCGACGGTTCCGGCGGTTCCGGTCATGAACTTAAAGCTGAATTTTCAAATAAGCAGCATATCCGGGGCACCGTCTCCATGGCACGCGCCTCTGACCCCAACAGTGCGGACAGCCAGTTTTTCATCTGCTTCGCACCAGCGCCATTCCTTGACGGGCAATACACGGTTTGGGGACAAGTCGTTTCCGGAATGGAATTTGTTGACAAGATCAAGGCTGGTTCACAAAACAACAACGGCGCTGTTTCCAATCCCACCAGAATAGTACGTATGAAAGTCGCTTCGGATTAAAAGCCTTGAACTTGAGAGTTCTTAGGAACCCGGATGAAACCAAATGAAGCTCCCCGCTGCAAACGGCGGGGGTATTGGGGCGCGGTAACGCTGCGGTCTCTTTCAGGCCTTAATCTACAGAGATATAATCCTTCCCTTTTGTCACATCCTCAATGACCGGCAGTCCAAAAAAGAATTCTTTATCATCGACACTTTTCGGCGCAACCACTTTATTCTTAAAATCATCCCGTATCTTTGTCATGAGTTCAGGGTGAACAGTTACGGATACGGGATTTTTGACGGTACGGAATCCATAAAAAATAGCAGCCAGAACCTTTTCACGAAAAAAATCGCCGCCAACCTCATACTTCGTATCCATTTTCTTTCCTGTTTTAGTTTTGCAAATATACCTGATTTAGAACTAAAACACCGCACTTTGTCGAGATAGATGGTCGAACAGCTCGGTGCATCAAAACCGGAATACTCATCCGGAAACCCCTGCGACAGATTGATTGCGGCACAGTCGTTCGCCACACAGGTCATTCTCCGAATAATTGATTCTGTAAAATGTCCTGTTCGCCAGCTTGTTTCCGGCACGAATAACTCCCTGAAGGTTATCTTGTTTCGTAAATCCTTAATCCTTTTAGCGTTATAGGTTGCACGGCAAAGCGCTCTGTTTGGAAGCACGTTGATGCTCCAGTCTGGCATGCAGTTCAGAAACTCCATAATTAATATTATTTTTGCTCTTTTTACAGATTCTTGTTTTTTTATCCTGATTTGCTCAATCTCAAGAATATTCAGCTTGAGTCAAAAATGTGCCGCTATTGTCCAGCGTATGACGAAAAAGGATATATTGTCAGGATTGATAATGTTGCAAAACTGAGCCGGAGGAGTAACGAACAAGAAGAGATGACCGATTATTTTATTATTACACTGCGCTATAATGCTTCGCAGCACGATCAGGGTAGCACCCTGGTATTGAACAGGTAACCGTGAACAAGCAACACACGCTGATTTTTTTAACCGGGTTCAGTGGATCTGGTAAGTCAACTATAGGTCCGCTTCTGGCGAACTCGCTTGGCTACGAGTTTGTTGACCTTGATCAGACTATTGAAACTGATGCCGGGCAGACAATTACCCGGATTTTTGCGGAGAATGGAGAAGAGTGCTTCAGAAAGCTTGAAGAACAGACGCTTAACAGACTTGTTTCAAGAGATAATCTGGTGATCTCTCTTGGTGGCGGAGTATTGGAAAATGACCAATCCTATGCACTCATCAAGAAATCCGGCACTCTGGTCTATTTGAAAACGCCCATAAAAATTCTTGCCAGAAGACTCTGCAACAAAACAGATCGACCGTTGTTAAAGGGTGAAAAGGGTCGAAAGCTTTCGTATGAGGAGATTGAGAAAAAAATCTCGACCATCTTTGCCAAACGCGAACCCCGCTACGAAAACGCTGACATAACTGTTGAGACCGACATCAAGCGCATTGGCTCAACGGTCGAGGAGCTTACCCGCAAAATAGAAAGGTATGTGCGCACAGCATCAGCCACTGCCGAAGATCAATAATCATTGAAGAATCAACGTGAGTACAATAATTGTAGGAACACCGGTTATTTCCGGACTGGGTGAATTGTTCAAAACCTGCGGGCTTTCAAAAAAAACCGTGGTACTGTTCGATGAACACACCCGCCAGCTCTTTGGAGACGAGCTTCTCAGGAAGCTTTATGACGAGGGGTTTCAATGGACCGAGCTGGTCATTCCGGCACGGGAAGCGTCGAAAAGCTTCAGCGTCGCTTACCGCCTTTATGGCAAGATGATTGAAGCCGATGTAGACCGGAGCTGGAACCTGCTTGCGGTGGGAGGCGGCGTTGTGGGTGATCTTGGTGGTTTTATCGCTGCCAGCTATTTTCGGGGCATCCCGGTGATTCAGCTTCCCACTACACTGCTTGCTATGACTGACAGCTCCATTGGTGGAAAGGTGGCCATCAACCACCCTCGCGGCAAGAATTTGATCGGCTTTTTTCACTCTCCGGAACTGGTACTGATCGATCCTTCATACCTTGCAACCCTGCCCGAGCGGGAGATCTATGCTGGAATGGCGGAGGTCGTCAAGTATGGATTTATTGCCGATGAACCATTCTTCAGCTTTCTTGACCTCCACTTTTCGGATATTACAGGGCTGACGGAGCCATACGTCACCGAAGCCGTTAAAAAAAGCGCCTTTATCAAGGATGATGTCGTGCAAAAGGATTTCAGGGAGACCGATGGACTTCGGGCAACCCTCAATTTCGGACACACCTTTGCGCACGGACTGGAAAAGCTCGCAGAGTATCGGCATCTGCGTCACGGTGAGGCGGTCACCATCGGCATGGTCTGCGCCCTCTTTTTGTCGAACAACCTTGGCTATCTCGACGGCGAGTCGCTTGATCGCGGGCTCTCTTTGCTGCGGAAGTTCAGATTTCCCAAAGGACTTCTGAAACGCAGGTTCCTTGATATCGACGGCGGTATGCTCCTTGAAGGCATGTTTTCTGACAAGAAAAAGCTTGACAAAAAACTTCGCTTTGTGCTGTTGAAAAAACTTGGTAACGCTTTTCTGCTTGAAGAAAACATCGAAGATCGGCATGTCCTGAAAGCCATCTCCGATGGTCAGGCATTTTTCAGCTCGAAAAATGCTCGTTGAGTTCAAAAAGTAAGCGGGTTCCCTTGACTACCGCCAGCTCTTCAACCGCCGCAGAGCAGTCAAGCATACTGGCAATATGAGTCGCACTGCCGCCCGTCGCAATGACTTTGATGTCGTGTTCATTGCACTCCTTTTGCAACCAGGATGTGATTTTCTTGACCACACCCTCCATGCTGGAGACACAACCGAGAATAATTCCGTTCCTGATACAGTCAACGGTCGAGTATCCCAAAAGAGTCTCCAGACGATCAAGAGAAACCAGAGGAAGCCTTGCCGTATGTTCATGCAAGGCCTTTGCCATGAGGTCAAGACCCGGCATAATGAGACCGCCAAGATAGTTTTGGCTGGAATCGAGCACATCAACCGTAATAGCAGTACCAATATCGAGAGCAATCACCGCATGTTCAGGATAGAGACTTTGACTCAGTGCACAAAGCGCAATACGGTCTGCACCAAAGGTATCGGGGGAATCGTAGTGCAGCATGAAAGGAAGGCGCATTGAAGAGCTGACCGTCATCACCTGACCAGTCAAAAGACGACGAAGAGAGTCTAACATACTTCTCTCCAACGATGGCACAACACTGCATATCACAGCATCACAGAGAGCCGGATATTTACTGATAACCGGAGCAAGTAACCCTGAAACAGCATCATCAACGGTGAGGTTTTGCGATGGTATTTTTTGAATTTCAAGGCACTCGGATCCACGAAACACCACAATTGAAGTGGTTGTGTTACCTGTTTCCACGACAAGAAGCAACGTGTCGGTAGATGATGGCTCGCCGTAAAAACGCATGGTTGTGTATCTTTGAAAAGAAACTCAGCGAAGTTTGGCTTTAACACCGGTTCTCCTTGAGAGCTCTTCAAGAAAACCCTTGTAGCCGGGAAGGTTTGTTGTTACAAACAAGGAGTCCTTTACCGGTGATTTTCCTGCAACGATAAATATTTTAGGCGGCGGATTACGGGTAATGCTCTCCTGGTAAATAGCGGTAATATCAGTAAGAAGAACTCTTTTTTCATTGCCTTTCCGGTCCATATAGAGCAACTTGTCGCCGGAAATTTTAATGGAATCACCATCCTGACCATGCTCCCCGGCAAAACGGGTGTTATAGAACATTGGGGGGCCAATCGACACTGTTGTAAACAAGACAAGTAAACCCGTTTTCCAAAAGCAGCCAAGATCCACGCCATAACTAAAGTTTCCATAACGAAAAAAAATCGCCCACACCAGGGCGAGAAAGAGCATACCCAAAAACCATGTTACAAGGTAATAGTAATCAAGCCAAAAGGCCGGATAGGTCATGGTATAATGAAAAACCTCTGGCATGTCGGTAAGGGTTGTTTGCGAAAAGATGAGCAAAGTAACGGAAATCCGTGCTTAAAAATAAGGCTTAACTTAACGTTTGCAATAAAATAATTTTTCCAAAAAAAAGGCCCGCAGATGCGAGCCTTCTCTCTAACGAAACCTGATGAAGGTTAGTGCTCAAACAACATTTCTGAGTAGGTTGGAAGCTGCCAGCGACTGCGGTCAACGACCTGTTCGAGGCGGTCGGCAATAACACGCACCTCCGTCATCAATGGAAGAAGTTCATTCGCACAGTAATCGGCCTTGTCGAACTCGGTTGCAAGCGTCTCGATTTTTTCAACAGCTTCATCAAGCTCGGCGGTCATGTCGATCAACGTCGAGAAATTTTCAGCCAGCAATTTCAGATTCCCAGCCTGGCTCTGGAGCGCCTTGTCAGACAGACCAATAGCATCAGCAGCAGACAAAAGATTATTGAAGGAGTTGCCGAGATCACCCTGATATTCAGAAACATCAGGAATCACGAACGTCTTCAACATAAGCTGAAGAGTACGAGCTTCGATATCAATACCCTTGACATAGCGTTCGAGACGGATATGCAGACGGGCATCAATCTCCTGAACACTCAACACACCATATTTGACAAACATATCCTGGACATCTTTCTTGAGCAGAACTCTGAGTGCCTGCGGAGTATTCTTCAGGTTCGGCAGTCCTCTTTCCCGCGCTGCTTGCTGAAGAGCTTCGGCGTAGTTATCACCCTGGTATCGAATCGGCTTGGTAGCGGTAATCTGCTCACGAAGAGTTTCAAGAATTGCTGAATCCCTCTCTTTTCCTGCCTTGATTTTTGCGATGATAGCATCCGCCATCTCGTCAACAGCTTCAGCCATAAGAGTGTTCAGTACCATATTTGGCACTGATGCAGCCTGAGATGAACCAACCGCCCTGAACTCAAACTTGTTTCCAGTGAAGGCAAATGGCGAGGTACGGTTACGGTCAGTATAGTCCTTATTGACCACAGGAACCTGTGAAAGACCGAGATTAAGTACCTGTTTTTCAGTTTTCAGGTCAACCTTCCCGCTCTCAATGGCATCAAGCACCCTTTCAAGCAGCTCGCCAAGAAAAACAGTTACCACGGCTGGTGGAGCCTCGTTGGCACCAAGACGATGGTCGTTACCCATACTCGCTATTGACATTCTGAGGACATCGGCCCTCTTGTAAACACCTTTGAGTACAGCAACAAGGAAAACAAGGAAGTGAACATTCTTTTCAGGAGTATCACCTGGATCAAGAAGATTGATACCTGTATTTGTACCTATCGACCAGTTATTGTGCTTGCCTGAACCGTTAATACCGGCAAAAGGTTTTTCTGCCAGTAACAAGGCAAAACCTTTCTTGTCGGCAATTTTTCTCATGACTTCCATGACCAGCAGGTTGTGGTCGACAGCGATATTGGCCTCTTCAAAAATCGGGGCAATTTCAAATTGGTGAGGAGCAACCTCATTATGACGGGTTTTTGCCGGGATACCAAGCAGGTAAAGTTCATGTTCGACATCCTGCATGAATTCGAGAACACGGTCAGGAATGGAACCAAAATAGTGATCCTCAAGCTGCTGGCCTTTCGGCGGAAGAGCGCCAAGAAGAGTGCGGCCACACATCACAAGGTCAGGACGTTCGGTATAGAATTTTTTATCGATCAGGAAATATTCTTGTTCACAACCCGCAAAGGTTATGACTCGAGAGACATCAGCAACACCAAGCACTTCAAGCAGTCTGATGGCTGACTTGCTCACAGCTTCCATAGAGCGCAGCAGCGGAGTTTTGGCATCAAGTGCTTCGCCGTGGTACGAGATGAAGACGGTTGGAATACAAAGAGTAAGATCTTTTCCCCCTTTCATGAGAAATGCCGGGCTGGAAGGATCCCACGCCGTATAGCCGCGAGCCTCAAAAGTGGTTCGCATACCGCCGGATGGAAAACTTGAAGCATCAGGCTCACCCTGAATCAGTTGTTCACCCGAAAAGCGTTCAATCGGAGTCCCATCGCGATCAATCGATAAAAAAGCATCGTGCTTCTCAGCAGTAGAACCGGTCATCGGCTGAAACCAGTGAGTGTAATGGGTCGCACCTTTCTCCATGGCCCACTCCTTCATACCATGAGCGACAACGCCTGCAATTTCAGCGGTTATTTTTTTTCCCGCTTTGATTGTATCCTGCAATGCAGTAAACTCCTCTTTAGGAAGTTTTGCACGCATGGCCTTGTGATCAAAGGTCATCGAACCAAAGTAGGTAGAAACCGGAATTTTACTGTCGCTGTTCAAAATATCCTCCTTGTTGATTTGCATGATATGAGCCACCTGGCTTAAGAAAATAATTTCAACCTTTTATTATTTTTTTGATCTCTTTTCATCAAACGTTGTCAACACCTGGCGATCCTGAAGGTTTTTACGAACAATTTCAGCGCAGATTTTTTTATTTTTCTTCAACTGGGACAGCACAAAGCTGGTGTTGGTTCCAAGAACACCCGGCCAACTCTGTATTCTTGAAAGAAACTGCTCAAGCGATGCTGTATTGTGGGTCATGACCTTTAAAATGTGTGACCCCTCACCTGTCACAGAAAAACACTCCATAATCTCTTCCTCTTTCAGCACATGCTCCATAAACGACTTGTAGTGCCTGGATGAATCGATTCTGACCCGTACAAAAGCATGAATATCAAAGCCAAGCTGCCGTTCATCAACCTCCATGGTAAACCCCTTGATGATACCGTTTTTCTGCAGCTTGTCGAGTCGCTCGCTGACTGACGGTATTGAAAGGCCTACCACTTCAGCAAGCTCGCTCAATCGAACTCTGCCGTTTTCACCAAGAGACTCGATAATTTTAAGGTCGATCAGATCAAGATGGCCAGACATAACACAATTTTGATTTATTTCAAATTTAACAGAAATTACAAAATAGTAAGAAAAAAACAATCATTTTCTTTATGATTCGCAACTTTTTCAGCAAAATTCTTAAATAAATTAGGGCTGTAATCCTTTTTTCTATATTACATTATGTTACTGATTATTCTGAATGCAGTTGCAGATTGTTTTCATTTGAATGTTACAAGGAAAGCGACCATAATGTATAAATCTTACAAATGAAAAATATTTCAATATCTTAAGCTCAAATTTGAGTATAGAAGTGGAATCATGCACGCAAACGATCTTTTCTGCACAGCCGCTTTCTCTCTAAAAGAATTATATATCAACAACGCAAGGCGACCGGACTTTTAATAAAATTATGAAAATAGCAATTTTCGGCGCTGGAGTTGCAGGCCTGAGCGCAGCAGTGGAACTTGTCGATCGGGGACACACTGTAGAGATATATGAAAAACGCAAAATACTTGGCGGCAAGGTTTCTGTATGGAAAGACAGTGATGGCGACTCCATAGAATCAGGACTGCATATCGTTTTCGGTGGCTATGAACAGCTCCAGAACTATATGAAACGGGTCGGTGCAGAAGATAACTATCAATGGAAAGAGCACGCGCTTATCTACGCCGAAGAGAACGGCACACAATCTATTTTCAGAAAAGCTAACCTGCCCAGTCCCTGGGCAGAGGTGGTTGGAGGCATACGAACCGATTTGCTCACTTTCTGGGACAAAATTTCGCTGGTCAAAGGGCTCTACCCCGCCATTACCGGCAATGAAGCATATTTCCGTAGTCAGGACTCTATGACCTACTCGGAATGGCATCGCCTGAAAGGAGCTTCGGAGCATTCATTGCAGAAGCTGTGGAAGGCCATTGCGCTTGCCATGAATTTCATTGAGCCCAACATCATCAGCGCCCGCCCGATGATCACCATTTTCAACTATTTCGGCAACAATTACACGGCAACAAAATTTGCTTTTTTCCGCAAAAACCCCGGCGATTCGATGATTGAGCCAATGCGGCAGTATATCCAGAGCAAGGGAGGCCGAATTTTTGTTGATGCGAAACTGAACCGGTTTGAGCTGAACAGTGACGACTCCATCAAAGAGGCTGTACTTCAGGATGGCCATAAAATTGAGGCTGATGCCTATATTTCAGCCCTGCCCGTTCACAACATCAAAAAAATTCTGCCCGTTCAGTGGCTTACTCACAAGTATTTCCGCAACCTGCATGAATTTGTCGGCAGTCCGGTAGCAAACTGCCAACTCTGGTTTGACCGAAAAATTACCGATACCGACAATCTTATGTTTTCACAGGGCACCATATTTGCAACCTTTGCCGACGTCTCAATCACCTGCCCGGAAGATTTCCAGAAGGGTATGGGCTCGGCAAATGGAGGAAGCGTCATGAGTCTGGTGCTTGCTCCGGCACACCAGCTTATGGATATGCCCAATGAAGTCATAACTGAGCTGGTCATGAAAGACATCCATAATCGTTTCCCGAAATCCCGCGACGCCAAACTGCTGAAATCAACCATTATCAAAATTCCCCAGTCTGTCTACAAAGCAGTGCCGGATGTCGACAAATTTCGCCCTGACCAGATCAGCCCAATCAAAAACTTTTTTCTCGCTGGAGATTATACCGATCAGCACTATCTGGCCTCCATGGAAGGTGCCGCACTGAGCGGAAAGCTGGTTGCTGAAAAGCTTCTCAGCAGATTCGGAAACTAATAGTCTGGTATGAATAAAAGTAACAGGCTGCTCATCATTTTAAGCAAAAATCCTGAAGCGGGAATGGTCAAAACTCGTCTGGCGCACACCATTGGCGACGAAAAAGCCCTTGAAATCTACGAAACTCTCCGGCAACATACCGCCCGGGTAGCCGATAAGGTTCATGCTGAACGGCAAGTTTTTTTCTCCCGCTTTATACCCTCTTTCGATCTCTTTCTCACCAGCAATTTCAGCGTCAGGCTGCAGGATGGTGATGATCTTGGTGAGCGAATGCTGCACGCCATCAAAAGCGGATTTGAAAGCGGCTTTCACCATGTCATGCTTATTGGAACTGACTGTTACGAACTGAACCCGGCAATCCTTGAAGAAGCCTTTTCCGTCCTCGATCGAGCTGATGCCGTCATCGGGCCAGCCACAGATGGTGGGTTTTATCTCATCGGCATGAACAGAGTCATGCCGGAACTTTTTCTTGACCGAAAGTGGAGTACCCCTGACGTGCTTGGGGAAACCATAGCAATACTCAAGCAACTCGACACCTCTTACGAACTTCTCATGGAGTTGTCGGATATCGACACCTTTGACGACCTGAAAAAAAGCCCCTTATGGACATGCAAACCATAAGCATCATTATCCCGACCTGTAACGAAGAGAGCATCATCGCTCGTACGATTCAGAAACTCCTTGCCCTGACGGAGCGCTCAGAGGGGGTGGAGATCATTGTCAGTGATGCAAGTACCGACAAGACACCTGATATACTTGCAACCTTTCCGGTAACCGTCTGCAACAGCTCAAGAGGACGCTCCATACAAATGAACAGCGGAGCTCGTTATGCCAAAGGTGAGATCCTCTATTTTCTGCACGCCGACACACAACCTCCAGAAACCTTTCTCGATGATATCCGTTCGGCAGTTTCCGCAGGCAAAGAAGCTGGATGCTTCAGAATGCACTTCGATGACGACCATCCTCTCATGAGCCTGTTCGGATGGTTCACACAGTTTCCCCTGATGATCTGTCGAGGCGGAGATCAATCACTCTTTATCACGAGAGAGCTCTTTACCACGATTAGAGGATTCGACGAAACTCTGCTCATTATGGAGGATTACGATATTATCTCCCGGATTGAAAAGGTCATACCGTTTCACATTCTCGAAACAGAGGTTACCACGTCAGCCCGCAAGTATAACCGCAACGGCCTCATCTCTCTCCAGCTCAGCTTCGGAACCATTCATCTCATGTATGCGCTTGGATTTACGCAGGAATCCATTATCAGGTACTACAGGGAAAATATTATCTAAAAAAAAAGAATGGAACACCCGCCCAAAATCGCATCAAGAGGTGACTGGCGTTAGTAAATAAGTTGTTATATTCAAAAAAATATTTCCACTTACTTATCTTTTAACCCAACCATAATTATGGCAGAAGAAGAACTCAAACAACCAGCAGGGGCAGTCGCGCCTTTCTCATCGAACGATACTGATACAGGCGTCGGCAATGGAGATATTGCCCATTTGATCGGGAGCCTGGGCACCTTGATTGACTCGGCTATTGTATCGGTACAGGAAATCATCACCACCGTAAGTTCCGTTACCGGGCAGCTTGTGGAGGGCGTTACCTCTACCATCAATTCTGATCCGGTACAAGGAATAATCAGTTCAGTGGGTTCCGCTACCGGTCAACTGATTGAAGGAGTTACCTCTACCATCACCGTCGAATCGGTACAGGGAGTGATCAATTCGGTGAGTTCCGCTACCGGTCAACTGATTGACGGGGTTACCTCCACCATCAATTCAGAGCCAGTCAGGGAGATGTTCAACAGCGTCACCTCCGTTCCAGGACAAATTATTGAGGGAGTCACTTCCACTATTTCATCAGGGCAAGTACAGAACTCTTTTCAGGAACTCGGGAAATTATGGACCGGCCTTCTCGAAAACCTGAACGCCGCCGGGAACTCGGCCCAGATACAGAATCTCTTCAATAATGTCAGCGCCGGACTAGGACAGCTTATGAACAATTCCTTCATGCCTGGAATGCCGGGGATGCCTGGAATGTCAGGAAATCGGGCAAAAAAAGATGTTACCGAGATCGTTTTCACTCGTAAAGAAATTGTTGTTACACCTCCTGCAAAAGAGAATAAAATCTGAAGTCCCCTCCATACGTCATTCTGAGCGAAGTCAAGAATCCTGAAAAAGAGATTAACCCTTCGCTCACCGTGGCAACTTTCACGTTTTTTTTTCTTACCGTCGCCCAGTCCCCGTGTGTCCAAATCCTCCTTCACCGCGAACCGTTGAGGCAAGCTCCGCTACCTCCTCAAAATGCACCTGCTCAACCCTGGCTACAACCATCTGCGCAATGCGGTCGCCGTGAGAAACGGTAAACGGCTCCTTCCCGTAATTAACAAGAATCACCTTGACCTCACCCCGGTAATCAGCATCAATTGTTGCCGGAGAGTTCGGCAGTGAAATCATGAAGCGCAACGCAAGCCCGCTTCTCGGACGAAGCTGCGCCTCATACCCTTCGGGAAGTTCAATGGCTAACCCGGATGGAATGAGGGCTGTGGAAAAGGGTTCAAGCGTCACTGGCGCCTGTAGGCAGGCAGAAATATCCATTCCGGCAGCATGAGCGGTGGCATAAACCGGCAATATTGCTTGTTTATCAAGGCGAACTATCTTTACTTTGAGCATCGGTCAGAACTGGCTTGTTATGAGGATTTTTTATCGAACCGTAATATACTCAGAGTACAATTGAAACAATCACCAGAAACCGTCTATGCCCTTGCCTTCGGCGCCCACCCCGATGACGTTGAACTCTCGTGCGGAGCCACGCTGCTGAAAATAATAAGCGAAGGGAAAAGCGTAACTGTCTGCGACCTCACAAGAGGAGAAATGGGTACCCTCGGCACCCCCGAAACAAGGAAATCAGAAGCAGAGACTGCCGCACAACTGATGGGCTACCAGAGCCGCACTACCCTCGACCTTGGCGACTCAAAACTTTTTAATACTGAAGAGAACCTTGCAGAAATCATCAAGGTCATCAGGCAATTCAGGCCACACGTTGTCTTTGCAAACTCCCCCGACGAACGTCACCCCGATCACATCAAAGCCTCCAGACTCGTGACCGACGCCTGCTACTATGCCGGATTACAACAACTTGCCACCACCATAAACGCGGACGCCCAAGAGCCCCACCGCCCAAAACATCTTCTCTACTACATCCAGTTCAAACACCTCGAACCCGACATTATCGTCGACATCTCAAAAACCTTCGTAGCCTCCAGAAAAGGAGTCCTTGCCTTCAACTCGCAGTTTTATAAAAGCGGGATAACCGAAAGTAAAAAAACAATGATTAATCGCCCCGAGTTCCTCACCGGTCTCGAAGCCCGCGCCCGCTACTTTGGCGAACAAATCGGGGTCCACTATGGGGAGGGCTTCAAACTATCCAGTATACTTGGAGTCAAATCGTTTACCGGGACGTTTTAGAAGAGAATAAAAGAACAAAGTTCATCCGTTCTTCTCGCCGAAAAAGGGCGAGGAAGCTTCATAATCCTCGCAATGTCACTCGCAGCCAACACTATCGCACTCCACTGGAATGAAAAGCCTGCTGAAAAATGGAAGAAAGAGAGTGTTCTGATCGCCGTTATAGTTGAAGGCTGCTTTATGGTCATAAACAGACCAGGAGGATGACTGTACCTCAAGGATCTGCTTTGTACTCCCTTTGAAGTTGAATTGAAAGCTTTCAGGAAGTTTGTATTCCGCCTGACGCGCATCCACTCCGTACGGACTTGTCGGGTCGCTTGCGAAACTCGTGTTCTGTTCAAGCTGCAACTCAACATGAACCGTTGTCAGAGCACTCACGGTCAGTTGACCATTGAGAATCTCCGGGTCGTTATCCAGCGTGAGTGTTCCGCCCTTTACCCGAAGCCCGCAAAAGTATGCAGCGTCTGCGGCAGGATCGAAGACTCTCGCATTGATCCATAGGGAATCAGGAACAATGACATACTTTCTCGTGATTTCGACAGGCAGTGCATTGGCAAGAACAAAGGCTGGCTCAACAAACCTTGCCTTGAACAAAATCGCAGGTTCTGCCCAACCATTGATATAAAGAGGAATAAGCTTCTCGGTGCGGACAACATCAAAATAGAGATCTTGTCCGCTGCTGTCGCTGAAAGGGCCCGACGTCGTTACCCTTACACCCGCTGCTGCTGCCGGAGTGCTTCCCTGAACCTTGGTGGTGCGGACAGGAATCGTGCGCACAAAGACCTGCTGGTTGCCTGGTGCCCGTGATTTGATGCGCTCGACAATCTTGTCAATCTTTTCAAGCCGTTTTTTTTCAATGTTTGTCGATGCGAATAAATCGCTCCGCTCGAACATAAAATCCTGATTTCGGATTGTGCCTGGATCCTGCTGAAACAGAGCAGAGGCGAGTTTTTCCTGTACCTGTTCAAGGGCTTTTTCCTCTTGAGCATTGTTTGTCCGGATTTACCCAAGCAAATGATATCTGCTCTTTGGTGAATATTATCTTTGAAAAGCAAGGCTATACATTTTAGATGTATTTTCAATAAAATATTCTGAAAATACCTCTTTTTTTATTCAGTCAATCTCTTCCTGCGCAACCCTCAACCTCACACTGAACACTGAACCGTGGTTGACGCGCGATCGAACCTTGACATCACCTTTATGGGCGAGAATGATATGTTTCACAATTGACAGCCCAAGACCTGTACCCCCAAGCTGGCGAGAACGCCCCTTGTCAACACGGTAAAAGCGTTCAAAGATACGCTCAAGATCGGATTTTGATATGCCGATTCCGTTATCTTCGACCTCCAGACAAACATCATCATCAACTCTGAACGCTGAAATTCTTATCCTTCCATTGCTGTCATCAACATATTTGATTGCGTTGTCGAGAAGGTTGCGTATAACAATATCAAGATATCGGGCATCAGCATACACTGGTGGTAGTTCCCCGGAAATATTGATATCAAGCCTGATCCGTTTTTTATCCAGTGATGGTTTCAGCAAGTCAACCGATTTTTGCACCACAACATTAATATCGACTCCGGTAAATTGATACTCAATGTAGCCCGACTCAATTTTGGAGAGATCAAGTACATCGTTGACAAGAGCAGTGAGCTGTTGACTTGCCTGCAGGATGATGTTCAGGAAGGGTGTCGCATGTTTTGGATCATCTATCGCTCCTTCGAGCAGGGTTTCGGTATAACCGGTAATGACGGTGAGTGGTGTACGCAGTTCGTGTGACACACTGGAAACAAAATCACGCCGTATTTTTTCGAGATTGCGAAGCGTTGTGATGTCATTCAGTACAAACACTGTTCCTTCAAACCGGTTTTCTTTGATGAGGGGCATAGTGCTAATCTGCATAATGCGTAACCCTTTTGAGGTCATAAGCGACATCTCCTCCTTGCGTAACGCTGTTTGTGTGCTGTGAACTCTGGCAAACAGCTCCTGAAGCTTGCTGTCAGAAAGATGCCTGACAGAGCGCGACTTGAACATGGCTCCGTCAATGTGTAATATTTTTGCTGCCGCAGGATTGACGAGAATAATATCACCGGATGCATCGGTGACAATGATTGCTTCACGAATGCCCGAAAAAACAGCCAGATACCACTCCTCACTGCGACGCATTGTTGTTATTTTATCCGTCAT
>CAJAAV010000186.1 GCA_903937835.1 uncultured Chlorobiaceae bacterium
ATACCTCTGAAGCCAGGCCGCTTGGCTCTCAGTTCTTCCACTTTAAAGACGATTGGAGCGGAACGATAGCGACCAATATTCTCACCCATCCTCAATACATTGAATGAAAAGTGACCAAAAGTAATAAAATAATCAATAAAGTATTGAATATGAGAAAATTAGAAATACAAAATATAACTATCAAAGGATTCAAAAGCATACAATCAATGCCCACTTTTGCTCCTCGTTCAATTAATGTTTTTATTGGGCAAAATGGAGCTGGTAAATCTAACTTCATTGGTTTCTTCAAGTTCCTTTCCAATATGTTGAGTGGTACAGGAAACCTTGCTGATTATACCGGAATGTATGGAGGCGCATCTGCATTTTTATTTGATGGTTCTGAAACGACTCCACAAATAACGGGATCAGTGAGTCTTAAAACAATAACTGGGCTAAATGAATATAAGTTCAGATTATCACATGCATCTGCTGATACATTTGTTTACACAGAAGAACAGTTTAGATATACGCCAAATGATTTTAAAGGCAAAAGGATTTGGTACGACCTGGGGTCAGGTCAGAAAGAATCAGCATTGATAAACGCAGAATCTTCAGGAAAGACTCAAGGCACAGTAAAGCGAATGTTGCAACAATTAATTACTTACCAATTTCACAACACAACATTCAGTTCCCCAATTAGAAACACCAAGTCAGATTTAGAAAATAATTGGTTTATAGAAGAAGATGGACGGAATTTATCATCCGTATTGTATGAATTAAGCTATAATAATCCTTCTATTTATCAAAAGATTATAACAATAATTCAACAAATAATTCCATTTTTTGATGATTTTGTTTTGATTGACCAATACGGAAAAACATATTTAAGATGGAAAGAAAAAGGCTCGCCAGTTACTTTTGTAGCTACTCAGGCAAGTGATGGAATGTTGAGAGCAATGGTATTAATTACCTTACTTTGTTTACCACCAGAACGTTTGCCGTCTGTAATGTTTTTAGACGAACCGGAACTTGGCCTGCATCCTTCAGCAGTAAAGACTATTTGCGAATTGATCCAAGGGGCATCGGAGCATTGCCAAATTTTTATTGCAACACAAGATGCAGATATGTTGAATGAATTTGAACCAGAAGATGTCGTCATTGTTACCAGAGAAGGTAGAAAATCCGTTTTCAAGCGATTGGTAAACGATGATTTAACAGAATGGATTGGCATTTACAGTTTATCCGATTTGTGGCACCAAAACATTATAGGAGGTAAGCCATGAAGAAATTGTTTATTATAGTTGAGGGAGAAACAGAGGAACGATTTTTACGAAAAGTTCTCTACAATGATTTTATTACACAAGGCATTCACATTGAAGCACAACAATGGTTAACAAATAGAAAATTGGGCATTGGTGGTGGTGGAAATAATTTTGACTTGATAGAAAATCATTTACGAAGACTTATGGCAAGATACAAACATGACAATAATATATTTATTTCTGTAATGATTGATCTATACGCATTCCCAAAACAGGGCAATTCAATATATGATGCTGATGTTGAAAGGCTAAAAAGTGGAATAGATAAGGTTATATTGTTGGAAAAGAAAATGGAAGAAAGAATGGGTTATAGGAATTTCATTCCTTATGTTCAGTTACATGAGTACGAAGCCTTGTTGCTTTCAAAGCCTAATGCTTTATCAATATTTTACACAGATAAAGCAAAAGAAATTGAAGCACTAAAGACGGAAATTAATGGCATGAATCCCGAAGAAATTAATGAAACTCCTCAAGGTGCACCATCAAAAAGGATTATCAAACATATTCCGCGATACGAAAAGCAAAAAACAAGTGCAGGTGTGGCAACAGCAGAAGCAATTGGCTTACTTTATCTAAGAACAGCATGTACTCATTTTAATGATTGGGTTTCAAAACTTGAAAGTATCTAATAACATAACATATATTATCTGGCTCTTTGAATAAATAATATTTCAAATTGATAAACTACCACCATGGATACCAATGTCTCAGTGTGGCGACACCGATGCCTCCATCAACGATTCCGGCTTATCACAATTTTAAATCCCGCATCCACCCCGGGAAAGCCGAGCTCCAGTTCGGCATAAAACGAGGATACAGCTCAAACCGCTGCGGATAGGTCACTACCACATTCGCTGCATCATAATCCACCTTCTCCCAGCGGCAAAAAATCCTGAACAACTGATTCTCCGTCAATGCAAGCTGAGCCGCCTTCTCCGCCAGGAGCGTATTCAAAATGTGAAACTTCGTCTCAATCGTCACACCAGCCAGCAAACGGCAATAAATCCCGTTTCAACCGCCTCACTCATCATCTCTCTCCATCCCTTTTCCCGGTCGTTGCAGGTATTCATCAAGCCGTTTATCAAAATCGGCCAACCATTGGGCATCGATAAAGGCCTTGATAATCCGGCGCACCTCAATCATCTGCTTCTCTCCGCGCAAACGGCGGATAAAACCAAGATCGGCGATTTTATTCAGCGTGGCATCAACCTGGTCGATCAACTTTACCTCATTGCTGGCGGCAGGAAGGAAAATCCTGATCAGCTCAACCACCTCATCCCGCGAAAGAATCAGGCGTGTGTCGCCAGCGCCCGCATCAAATTCTGCAAGTTTTTTGCGCAGCAGCGCCAGGAGCAGGCTGACCGGGTAGGAGAGCTGCCTGCGAGCCATCAGTCGGGGAGTGCTGTTCGCCCCCTCCGTTTCGCCCTCGGAATTCGATCGCAAAAAAGCGTATCCTTCCGCCTCATCGAGAATCAACTCCAGCCCAAGCACCGCCAAGTAATCGCGAACGGCGGCCATCAGGTTGAGCAAAGCGCTCCATAATGCCGGATTCTCCTCCTGATAGATCACCCCTTTCAACAGGGGAATCACGATTGACGCAAGCTCCTGACCATGAAAAGGGGCTCCGCTGTTTTCACTCACTGTATGGTTCATCATCCGTTTCTTAATAAGATAATACGCGGCAGGGTGGCCTCACGGGTTATGCCCGTCGAACTCTGCCATTGCACCTGCTCCTCTACCCCTTCATCCACCGTCGTCCGTGGCCACTCTCCGGCAAGCTGCAGATAGGCCACCAGCTCGGCCAGCCCGTTACGCAGAGGGTGACGCACAACCACCTCCCCAAGGGTGACCTGACTGCGCATCTGAAGTTCCAGACGGATATTTCGCAACAGCTCCGCCCGGTCGACCACAACCTGGGCGTAGAGCACGGCGGTATCAATCTCCGCATCGCCTTCATCAAGAGCCACTCCTGCAATCAATGGCTTGAAGGGAGGGCGATAGAGCGTTCTTTCGAGAGGCAGTTCGATGGCCGCAGAGGATCCGTCAAGAGGCATGAAGCCGCCTGACGGGAGATCAACGCGTAAATCAAGAGCCTGTGTTTCGATGTTGTGCAGGATATCCATGATGCGCCGATTTTCAAGCCACGCCTTGTCATCAAGAAAGCGGCGCAACTGCTCGGAGAGGCGGGCCACCGTGCGCTGGGTATGCTCTCCGGCTTCAAGCCAGTCGTAGTGAACACGCCGCAGACGGTTGTCGGGGCGCATCGAGACAATCGGCGGCAAGGCAAGCACCTCCTCCAGAAGCAGACTCAACTCCTCCTGGCGTGACTGCGACATGAGAAAGTCCCAGAATGCCCGGAAACTTTTTCCCTGATCGGAATCGGCGATGGCATCACGTTCGCCCATGATCTGCTCCAGCAGCGCCCCCTTGGCCCCCTCCCAGAGGGCAATGCGCTCACGCACGCGGCGGTCGAGGGTGCGAAAATTATGTTCCACCTCGCGAAAGTCGGTCAACAACTCACGGGCCAGTTGCAGAAACTGCTGGAAGCGATCCTTCAGGCCGGTGTCATCAAGCAGGGATATCTCACCGGCACGGATCCGGGCAATTTCGGCATCAATATCGTCACGCCGCTTTTGCAGCTCGGCAATCCGCACCTCCGGGTCAGCCTGGCTTCCCGTGCTCATCTGACGCAAGAGTTCAAAGAGGGTAAGCAGCCGCGACTCGGTGCCGACAAACGCACGCTCGGTCAACCCCTCCAGCCAGGCCAGCGCCTTTTCGGTGGAGGCCGTCAGGTCGAAGTGAGGCTCATCCGTCCCGTCCGGATAGAATTTGCGCAGCCACCCCTTGTCGTTCTCGGCCCACTCATTCAGGTAACTTTGCGCCGTATTGGGAAACTGGTCAGCGCCAAGTTGCTGACGCAACGCAAACAGCTCATCCTCCAGCGCCTCAACCAGATCGGCCTGCGAGAGAATCCGCACATTGGGCACAATAAAGACCCGGTGCAGAAACCCGGCCACGAGCGGCGCATGCTGGGCGCACAGGAGGCGCCAGGCAGGATGGTTCTGACGGAGCAGGTTCAGGGTGGAGTAATCGAGAGCCAAAGGTGCAACATTGATTGTGGAGTAAGAAGCGCCGTAGGATGCAGGCTTGATTTGGTGGTGAAGTTAAAGATTTTTCTGCTGTTTTCTTTTCGCTTTTGCAAAACTCTTCAGTCGCAACTCTTCGCTGGCGAGTTACTTGCCGCAGCCAAAATTACCCTTTTCCTGCACTACATGAGATTTTGTGGATCGACATCTATGGTAAAAACAACTCCGGCAGATCGAAAGCGGGCCGTAATGTCGTTGCTCATCTGTTTAATAAATGGTGGTGAGAGTTTGCCGCTGATGAGTTTGACGAGCACGTGGTAGCGGTAACGATTTCTTATTTTGGCAATGCCTGCGGGCGCCGGGCCGAGGATGCGTCCACTTTCAGCCGGAAGGTGACGGACGAGGTTCTCTTTGCACAAGAGCGCTGCTGCCTCGGCCTGTTTTTCATCCTCTGAGGTGCATTCAAATTTTATGAGCCGGGATGCAGGGGGGTAGAGCAGCGCTTTTCTGATAATGCTCTCCTGAAGAAAAAACTTTTCGTAGCTGCCCTGCAGAATAGCGGTGAAAACGTCGCTCTCTTTGTTGTACACCTGCAAATAGACCTCGCCCGGCATTGATGCGCGTCCTGCGCGTCCGGCCACCTGCGTGAGGAGAGAAAATATTCGTTCTGATGCCCTGAAGTCGGGAATATTAAGGCCAATATCAGCCATGAGCACCCCAACAAGGGTGACGGCCGGAAAATCGAGTCCTTTGGCAACCATTTGTGTGCCAAGCAGGATTCGGGCTTTGCGCTCGTGAAACTCTTTCAGAATTCGTCCGTGTGAGCCTTTGGTTGTGGTGGTGTCAACATCCATCCGAAGAATTTTTTCTTCAGGGAAGAGTGTTTGTAGTTCTTCTTCAATGCGCTCGGTGCCGCTGCTTTTAAAAAAGAGTTCGGTCGATGAACATTTTTCGCATGATGCGGTGTAGCGTTCGGTATGGCCGCAGTAGTGGCAGCGGAGATGTTTTTGGGTGGAGTGGTAGACGAGAGGAATATTGCAGAACTTGCAGAGCGGGATATGGCCGCAGGCAAGGCAGAAGATGCTTCCGGCAAAGCCCCGTCTGTTTTGCAGAAGAATGACCTGTTCGTTTTTTTCCATGCGAAGCGCTATCTGGCGGTAGAGCAGCTCCGAAATTGAAGAAGAAGCCTTTGGATTATCTTTCATCCAGATCAGACTGATAACGGGCATGGTTGCTCCGTCAATCCGTTCCGGCAGATTGACAAGGGTGTATTTGCCATTATGGGCGTTGTGGTATGATTCGAATGATGGTGTTGCCGTGCCGAGCACGCAGATTGCCTTGCTGAACATTGCTCTCATGACAGCCGTGTCCCGGGCATGATACCGGGGATTTCGGTCTTGTTTGTAGGCGGCATCGTGTTCTTCGTCGACAATGATTGCTCCGAGGTTGTCGAGAGGGGCAAAAATGGTTGAACGGGCGCCAAGGGCGATTTTTGTTTTTCCCAGCCGAAGGCTGTGCCAGGCATCATATTTTTCCTGGTTGCTCATGGCGCTGTGGAGAATGGTTATGTCGTCATGAAAATGCTCACGGAACCGGCCTGCTGTCTGCGGAGTCAGGGCGATTTCAGGTACCAGAACAATTGCGGTTTTTCCTGCGGCAAGGACAGTTTTCAGGAATTCGATATAGACCAGGGTTTTGCCGCTGCCAGTAACACCGTGCAAGAGAAAGGTTTGGTATTCCTGCTTTTCAAAAGCGGATCGGAGCTGGTCAAGAGCCTGGTTTTGCAACGTTGTAAGAGTTCTAAGTGCTTGCGGTTTTTCAGAAAAGCCGGTCGAAAAGTTGCTTGTTACTTCTCTCTGAACTTTTTCTGCGAACCCTTTTTTTACCAGTATGTTAAGAGTCTCTCTTGATGCGTCGATGGTTTCGGGAAAAACGAATTCCGGGGAAAGAGAGGCCAGTGCATGCAGTGCCTCAAGCTGCTTTGGGGAGTTCTTGAGGCTTGTTTCTGCCTCTTCCGGCAATGAGTTGCTGAGAGAGTAGGCGGTTTTCTGTGTTGGTTTTGTGGACAAAAATTTTTTGGTCAGAAAAAGATGTCCACCCCGTTCAAGTTCAGCGAGGGTGCGGTAAAGCTGCTTTTTGCCAAGCCGACGCTGAAGCTGGGGAATGGTCAGCCGCTTCTCCGTGGTCATGATTTTCAGGATTGAACGCCGGAGAGAGGTGTTGATGATTTTCGGAACTTCAGCGTTGAGTGCAAAGCCGCTCATTTCAACAACATCATGAACGGTCGTCCGAACTGCTGCCGGGAGGGCGCAGGTCAGGGTATCGACTCTTCTTGTGAGATAATAGTCGGCCATCCATGCGGTCAGTTGCAGGAGGGGTTGGCTTAGAACAGGGCGTCCACCATAGAGTACGTCAGATATTTCTATGTCGGAACTCTCCCCGTCATTTTCCGCCTTGAGGCTCAGAATGTAGCCGATCGAAACCGTGCCATTCCCTTTTTTAAGAGAAAGCAGCACCATGCACCCGGGCAGAATATCATGTTCCAGAGTATCAGGTACCACAACAAGAAACGGTTCTCCCCTGAAAAATTTTTCTGAAACGGTCAGTGCATACATGGTGATGAATGAAAAAAGTCAGTACCTGGGCACTGACTTTTTTTAATTAGCGAATATTTTTTGATGTTCAGGATACAAGAGCATCAAGAATCCTGTCGCGGATCTCCTCAACTTTTCCTGTTCCCTGAATCTTGTGAAAACGCGGAGCATCAGGGGCACCACTCTGTGACAGGCTCATATAGTACTCTATCAGCGGGGCAGTTTGTCCATGATAAATTTGAAGCCTCTTTTTCACGGTCACCTCGTTATCGTCCTCCCTTTGGACAAGAAGATCTCCGGTTTCATCATCAATATTCTCCCTTTTTGGGGGATTAAAGCGTACATGGTAGGTTCTGCCGGAAGAGAGGTGTACACGGCGACCGCTCATGCGCTGAATAATGTCCTCATCGTCAACACTGATTTCAACAATATGGTCGATAAGGATTCCATCATTTCTTAATGCTTCAGCCTGGGCAAGTGTCCGGGGAAAGCCGTCGAAGAGGCATCCATTGGTACAGTCAGCCTTGGTCAGACGCTCTTTGACAAGACCGATAATGATCTCGTCGGAGACAAGATGTCCGGAGTCCATAACTTTTTTTGCAGCAATGCCCAGAGGAGTCCCCTCGCTGACCGCAGAACGCAGCATGTCGCCCGTCGATATTTGCGGTATACCGAGGTTTTTTGATATATAGTTTGACTGTGTGCCTTTTCCGGCTCCTGGTGCTCCAAGTAAAATAATTCTCATCAAACTGTATTTATTGGTTTATTTTTGTGGTCACAATTATGATTTTTGGCTTCGAAGGACTTGTTTCTTCTGCGGCTGTATCGGTAACACCGGTGGTCTCCAGAGGAAGGGAACTATCCGGTGTGGACTGCACATCACTTGGTGAAGTGTGTTTAATCTGGATGGTCTGAGCAGCAGGCTTTTTCTTGAACTCGATTACTGTTGATTTTGGGCTGCCTTCTGGCTTTGGTTGATGCTGCAACTGGACTTCATTAAACATCTGTTGCGAAGCCGCAGCAACTCCGAGGGTATCCAATGAACGGTATTGGTAGTCCTCTTCCTTGATCTGCTCCTCCCTGAAATCAAAATCCAGTGCTCCCAGCATCATTCTGATAGCCCTGCGGCTCTCTCCGAGGTCTCCCCTGGATTCAATACGGGTTTCTGCTTTGGCGTTGACTGTCGTAATGGGGCGGTTATTGATGTCTTTTTCCTCAAAAAGTCCGAAGGTCACATTGATTTTTAAACCGAAAAGGATAAATGAACTGATCTCGGCGCGAATGGTGTTCATACCGCCGACTGCCGTTTTTTCACTTATCAGAGTCCATCCTATCCAGTGATGAATTTTGTTGATAATAAACTTTGAGACGTCGGTGACTGGTTTGTCATACCGTCGTACCCGCAGCTCCTCAAATACAGGTTTTTCCGAGGTGTGCGTCGCATTGATGGTAAGGCCAAGACGAGCTTTTTGAAGTTCAATTCTGAAAGGAATAAAATCGGTCAACTCCATAATTTGAGACTATTAAGAGATTATCACGGTTTAGAATACCTGCTTGTTGCCAGTTGACCGCATGCTGCATTAATGGTAGTTCCATAACTTCTTCTGACCGTGACATGAAGTCCTGAATTAAAGAGGTATTGCTGGAACTGTTCCCTGATAGCATCGTAAACGGGGTTGAAGCTGATATTAATGATTGAATTGTAATCAATCAAATTTATTTTGCATAAAAAGCTTCTGGAAAATCGTACAAGCTTTTTTGCGTCGTCAAGAGAATCATTGATTCCTTTGAGAAGCATATAAACAATGGTGACCGGCATTCCTGTTGATGCCGTATAGTCTGCAAGCGATTTGCTCAGCTCATTAAGCGGGTATTGCCGGGCTGCTATAGGCATGAGTGATTCGCGTTTCTGCTGATCGGCGGCATGAAGTGAGACGGCAAGTTTTGTTTTCATTCCTGACTTTCCTAGTCGTTGAATTTCGGGAATTACTCCAACTGTTGAAATGGTTATTTTTTTCTGGGAAAGGCAAAAGCTGTAATTTCTCGAACTCAAGGTTTGAATGGCTTCAATAACGTTGTCCGAGTTCAGTAGAGGCTCTCCCATTCCCATAAAAACGATATTGGTGATGGCTTTGCCTGGTTCTTTGGCGGCAACTATCTTATTTAGTGCATATATTTGCCCGGTAATCTCCCCTGCGCTGAGATTGCGCCGGAATCCCATTGTACCTGTTGCACAGAAATGGCATTGAAACGGGCACCCGACCTGGGATGAGACACACGCGGTTCTTCTCTCGGCAGAGGCAATGAGTACACTTTCCACCATTTCGTTGTCGGAAAGTTTCAGCAGGATTTTTGTTGTTGAACTATCGCTGTTTTCTTCAACACTCTCATGTTGCTCAATGAGTTCCGGATGATGGATTGAGTATGTTTCTGAAAGTTTTTTGCGTAATGCAAGACTCAGCGTTGTCATCTCATCGAAACTTGAAGCATAGTGGCTGAAAAGCCATTGGTGAACCTGGGTTGCCCTGAATTTAGGTTCTCCCATCAAGACCATTGCTTGCTGAAGTTCTTTGAGAGTCAGATCTATGATGTTGGGTTGGGGTGCGGTCATTGATATCATCTATGCCAGAGTTTTGAAAAAAAAGCAGTATACCCCAGAAATTATATAAAACGGTGAAAAAAGCATAGATTCATTCTTTTGCTTTATTAAAGTTATCACCAACTAATGATAGTTTCAGAGTATGGTCGGACGCTTACAGCCGAGGAATGGTCTCCGGTCATCGATATGCTGCTTGAAGGTCAGCATTTTGTTATTACAACCCATGAAAATTCTGATGGTGACGGCCTCGGAAGTGAGGTCGCCCTTGCAATAGTCCTCAAGGCACTCGGCAAAGAGGTTTCCATCGTCAATCCAACTGAAGTTCCCCCAAACTACGTTTTTCTCAAGCGGTTATACCCCATGGCTCTTTTTGATAACAAAAGTGAGGAGGCTATTCAGGAGCTCTCGCTTTGTGATGTTGTCGTTTTGCTCGATGCCAATTTGCCGGACAGGATGGGATCTCTCTGGCCTCATGCAAGTTTTTCGCAAGAACTTGGCCGTTTGAAACTTCTCAGTGTCGATCATCATCTCGACCCTGATGATTTCTGTGATGTTATGGTTTGCGAAAATTATGCGTCATCGACAGGTGAACTTGTCTACGGTCTTATTTCTGCACTTCAGGTAAGGCTTGGTCGTGAGCTGTTTACTCCTGACGTTGCCGAAGCGCTTTATGTTGCAGTCATGACGGATACTGGTTCGTTCAGATTTCCAAAATCAACACCCTATGTTTATCAGCTTGCCGGAGATCTCGTGAGTAAGGGAGCTGATGCGGCAGAGATTTACGACAGGATTTATAACTCTCTGACGCCCAATGCACTCAAACTTCTTGGTGCAGCCCTGAGCGCTATTACCATTCTTGATAATGGAAATATTTCATGGCTCTTCATATCGCAGGATATGCTCAAGTCGACCGGCAGTAAACTGTTTGATACCGATCTTATAATCCGTTACCTTTTAAGTGTTCCATCGGTGCGTATTGCTGTTTTGATGGTAGAGATGCAGGATGGCAGGACCAAGGCGAGTTTCAGGTCACGCGGGAACATTTATGTCAATCAGTTGGCAAAAAAGTACGGTGGTGGTGGTCACATGAATGCAGCAGGATGTCTTTTCCCGTTCTCTTCAGACAAAGCGCAGAAAGTATTGCTGGAAGACCTCAGACTGTTTCTCAAAAATCACTTCGAGTAAATGTCATACGTTAACATGTATTATTGGAGCTATGAAAGTAACCGTAACAAAAAGTGATCTTCAAAGCGTTTCTGCTGATCTTCTTGTACTCCCGTTAAGTAGCGTTGATCTGAAAAAAAAGGCAGGAGAGGCGCTTGCTGAAGCAGGGTTTGATGTGCAGGTACTGAAAGATTTTAAGGCTGATGCTGGCGAGATTGTTGTGCTGTATGGCGGCAGGAAGGAGTATTCTGCGGCAAGGATTGCGCTTCTCGGAATTGGAGAAGGAAAAACGATTGATGATTGGCGCAAGGCTGCAGTTTCGTTTGCCTCTAAAGCTGTGGATTTAAAAATCGAAAGAGTTGCTGTTGACTGTTTTGGTATTGAGGTGCTCGCTGCTGCCGCCGGGCAGCCTGTTGCGACGCTTGTTGCTGCCCTGGTCGAGGGCTGTTTTAATGGGTCGTACCGGTTTGATCGCCTGAAAAGCGGCAAGCTGGATAGCAAGAGCTCTGGCGAGAAGTCAAAAGGTATTGCGGAACTGCTTATAAGGGTTGATTCCGGGGTTTTTGATGAGGCGGAAAAAGGAGCTGCTGATGGAAAAATTATTGGTTCATGCCAGAAGATGGCCAAGGATATGGTTAATCTTCCAGGAAATCATCTGCATGCTGGAGATATTGCAAAAGCCGCCGTGGATTCCGGAAAAAAATATGGTTATGAGGTAACGGTTTTTCATAAAAAAGAGATAGAGTCACTTGGTATGGGTGGCCTGCTGGCGGTGAACAAGGGCAGCCATCATCCTCCTACCTTCACCGTGCTCGACTATAAGCCAAAAGGAAAAGTCAAGGCAGTTATTGCTCTTGTCGGTAAAGGAGTTACCTTCGATTCTGGCGGGATTTCGCTCAAGCCTTCCGAAAATATGGGGGAGATGAAGTCGGATATGTCTGGCGCTGCCAGTGTGTTGGGAGCTGTTGAGGCTGCTGCCCGTCTTGGGCTTCCTCTTCATGTCATAGGGTTGATTCCGGCTACAGATAATATGCCTGGCAGTACGGCCCAGCAGCCCGGCGATGTTATTACCACCTATTCTGGAATTACGGTTGAGGTTGGCAATACTGATGCAGAAGGACGTCTTATTCTGGCTGATGCTCTGAGCTATGCGACAGAGAAATATAAAACTGATGTTGTTGTTGATGTTGCAACATTGACAGGAGCCTGTATTGTTTCACTCGGCTATACTGTAGCGGGTCTGTTCTGCAACAATGACAAGCTGGCCGAAGAGATTTATCAAGCGGGGCAGCAGTCAGGTGAAAAGGTATGGCGTATGCCGCTATGGGATCTTTATGGCGAACAGATAAAGTCTGATGTTGCCGATATCAACAATACCGGAGGACGTGGCGCAGGATCGGTTACTGCAGCCAAGTTTCTTGAGAAATTCATCAATGGTCATAAAAACTGGGCTCATATCGATATTGCAGGTCCATCTTTTGCTCCAAAAGGTTCAGGAAAAGTAAATGGAGGGACTGGTTTTGGTGTTGTTCTTCTTGTTGAATTGCTGAAAAAATGGTCTTGATATTATAAGCTTTGCAAGAGTAGATCATCAACATGAACGACTATGATGACTGTACCTCAGAATCCTGTAGTAATCATTCCAGGAGTGCTCTTTTGGGATACACTGTACGATACGATGAAAGAGGCGATTGCAGTATATATACCTCAAGAGAGAGTCGCCGTTGCGCCAGTATCTCTTGTTGACTGGATTGGATTTTCCCCATCACCGGAAAGATCCACAAACCGGGTCATGAAAGTAGTTGGAAATTTTTTTCAGGGGGATGTTTACCATCCAGGGAGGCATGTTGGAAAGCTGATTACCCTCGGGACCCCGTTTCATACTCATGAACATTATGCAAAGATAAAGACAGATTTTATCTTCAGCCATCTGACGGCTGATTTTTTTGAGCGTTGTCATGTTGTTTCTGTCGTCTGCGATAAGTATTATGGCAATCCTGAAGGGAGCCTGGTAGAAAAAATGTGCTTCAGGTTTTATAAAAGCGTTCTTGAAGAGGGCAATGTGAGAGGTGACGGGATTGTTCCCGCACAAAGCTGTTTTCTTGAAGGTGCTGAAAATGTTACTATTCCGGATGCGGAACATCTACCAACACCATATAGCAGATGGTATGGTACAAAAGAGGGGGTTAATCAATGGATTCAATGGCTTTAAGGGATAGTCGACTCAGGGGTGCCGGGGTTGTTTTTTTAGCGTTTCTTCTGCTTCTCTCATCTTGCAGTCCGGAGAAGCAAAAGAGTGATCCCCAGCAGGAGCATATTGAATCAATGATGGCTATTCTTGCCCAGGTACAGAAAAATTTGGGACGGATTCAGCAGAAAGAGTCGGTTGTTGAACGTCTTTCTTCCGGAATTGAGGGCAAGGGGAGTCAGGACGTTGAGCAGATTGGCAAGGATATTGCCTCCAGTATCCGGTTTATTGATTCAACGCTTGTGGCAAGCAAAAATCTTGTCCGCAAGCTTGAAGAGGAGAACAGGTCATCCTCATATCGTGTAGAATCTCTTGACCGGCTTGTTTCGGAGTTGCGAGTTGCTATCAATACAAAGGATAGCGAGGTGAACACCCTCAAGGGTCATGTCCAGAAGCTGAACAAGCAGCTCTCCTCTCTTATGGCGACAGTTGATGTTCTGGATGAGTATATTCAGGATCAGGAAGTTCAGCTCTATACGGCCTATTACATTTCCGGCACATTTAATGAACTTGCGGACAAAGGTGTTCTTGTGCGGATCAATCCTATTGAGAAGCTTTTCGGCCGAGAGTACCGTCTTGCGGCAGATTTTAATGTCAATCGCTTCAAAAAAATTGATATTACGGAAACAAAAGATCTGTTTTTTGACAAGCCACTGAAGAGTCTTAAAATTATAACACCACATACTGTAGGATCTTACGAGCTGGTTGGTGGTAAAACCTCTTCGCTGCTCCTTATCCGCGATGAAAGTGCTTTCTGGCAAAAATCCCGGTGTCTGGTGATCGTTGTAGAATAGATAAAAACTGGGTAATAATGAGAATAACCATATTCGGATCAGGTTATGTCGGGCTTGTGACCGGTGCCTGTTTTGCGGAAGTCGGTAATGACGTGCTTTGTGTTGATATTGACCAGCAGAAGATTGATAGTCTCAGAGGGGGCAAGATTCCTATTCATGAGCCAGGTCTGGATGAGATTGTTATTGAAAACATCAGGGAAGGTCGTTTAAAGTTCACATCGGATATTCGGGAAGGGGTGGAATTTGGGCTATACCAAATCATTGCTGTTGGCACTCCTCCCGATGAAGATGGCTCGGCGGATTTGCGCCATGTTCTCAGCGTTGCTGAAAGTATTGGGACTTTGATACAGGAGTACCGGATCGTCATCAATAAATCAACGGTGCCTGTTGGTACGGCTGATCTGGTCAGGGAAAAAATAAGCTCGGCTCTTAAGGAAAGAAAGGTCAATATTGATTTTGATGTTGTTTCAAACCCGGAGTTTCTCAAAGAGGGCGATGCGGTTAATGACTTCATGAAGCCAGAGCGGATCATTGTTGGTGTCGATGATCCGCGAACCAAAGAGCTACTGCGTTTTCTCTATTCTCCCTTCAATCGCAGTCATGAGCGTTTTATCGCCATGGATGTTCGTTCAGCCGAACTAACCAAGTATGCTGCAAACGCCATGCTTGCAACAAAAATCAGTTTCATGAACGAGATTGCCAACATTGCTGAACGGGTTGGCGCCGACGTTGAAGCCGTAAGACGGGGTATAGGATCGGATTCGAGGATCGGATTCTCTTTTATTTACCCCGGTATTGGCTATGGAGGTTCCTGTTTTCCCAAGGATGTGCAGGCACTTGAAAGAACCGCTCACAAGCATGGTTATCATTCACGGATTCTGCAGGCTGTCGAGGCGGTCAATCATGACCAGAAGAGCTCTATTGTCAGGAAAATCAGAAAGCATTTTGGCGAGGATATCAAAGAAAAGGTTTTTGCTCTATGGGGGCTTTCCTTCAAGCCGAATACTGATGATATGCGTGAAGCACCGAGTCGCAGGGTAATTGCAGAACTTTTGGAAGAAGGCGCAAAAGTAAGAGTCTATGATCCGGTTGCCATGGATGAGGTCAGAAGGATATATGGTGAGTGTGATGGAATTTATTACGCATTGAACCCTGAGGATGCGGTGAAAGGTTCCAATGCGCTTGTAGTTCTGACCGAATGGCTTGTTTTCCGCAGTCCCGATTTTGATATGATTAAAAGAGATCTCAGCCATCCTGTAATTTTTGACGGCAGAAACATCTATAGCCCGGAATTTATGGAGCAGGCTGGATTTACCTATTATTCAATTGGTCGGCCACCCCGTGGAGTTAAATAACTTATTTCCAAAGCCTGTAAAGGTGATGCAGAGGCCCGTTTCCTTTGCCGAGACGGTAGGGTGATCCCGCTTTCAGCGCTTCTTCAAGATATTCTTTCGCCTTTTTTACAGCATTCTCAGTGGTTTCTCCTTTGGCCATAAATGCAGCAATGGCTGATGAGAGAGTGCAGCCGGTACCATGACTGTTGCTGGTGATTATTTTTTTTGAGCTGAACCAGAAAAAGCGATTTTCAAAGAAAAGACAATCACGACATTCGTTGCTTCCGCCATGGCCACCTTTCACCAGAACGGAGGCTGCCCCTGTTTTATGAAGTTGCAGAGCCGCAGATTCTATCTCTTGCTGCGTTTCCAGCGGTTGTCTCATGCCAGTAAGGAGAGCTGTTTCCGGCAGGTTCGGCGTAATCAGTGTGACAAGGGGAAAAAGCTCAGCTATCATGAGAGGAATAGCCTCTTGAGGAAAAAAAGGAGTACCTCCCGAAGAGCTGAGAGCAGTGTCCAGAATGACAGGAGGTTTATGCTTCAGCTCCCTCAGTAATGACGACACTGTTTTGATAATGGCAGCACTTCCAAGCATACCGATTTTTACCGCATCTATTGAGATATCAGCGCTAATGGCCCTGAATTGATCAATAACGCATGTTTGGGCAAGAGGGTAAACAGCACTGACCCCCATGGTATTTTGGGCTGTCAGCGCGGTTATGACCGACAATCCGTAACACTCAAGTGCTGCAAATGTTTTGATATCTGCCTGGATGCCAGCTCCTCCACTCCCGTCTGATCCGGCAATGGTGAGTACGGTCGTGTAGGCTTTTTTCATGAATGATTCCTGTTTAAGGCGGCAACAAGCTCGCTTGCAGCCATGGAGGGGTCATCTGCTCTGCTGACTGCAGAGATGACCGCCACACCGGTCGCTCCACAGGAGATAAGAGTTGCTGTGTTTTCAAGGCTTACACCTCCAATTGCTATAATTGGCAAAGAGATAAAGGCAGCCGTCTTCTGCAGCGCTTCTGTCCCCAGTGGAGGAAATCCTTTCTCTTTTGAAAAGGTCGGATAGATATGACCGAACCCGATATAGTTGGCACCCTCCTTTTCTGCCTGTAGTGCCTCTTCAAGAGAGGAGGCAGAAACGCCGATAATGCGTTCTTTTCCCAGCAGCTTTCGTGCGGCAGTGGCTGGCATGTCCTGCTGTCCAAGGTGTACGCCGTCGGCTTTGCTTGCCATGGCAATATCCACGCGGTCGTTGATAATGAAGAGTGCGCGGTATTTCTGGCACTGGTTACGAATTTCAACGGCCCATGAAAAGAGCTGGCTGCCCGATGCACTTTTATGCCTGAGCTGTATCATGGCTGCCCCTCCTTTAAGGGCAAGTTCTGCAATGGTAACAGGACAAAGCGACTCATCAGTTATGACGCAGAGAAAGGGAGAAGAGGGAATCATGGAGAGACAATTCGATAAAATTGTTCAAGTGTGTCAACAAATTGGGACGTGTCCTGAAAGATAGAAAGGCCTGCTATTCCATAAGCGCCTTCGGCCATGCAGAGCGCTCCATTTTCAGGAGTTATGCCGCCAAGAGCGAAGACAGGGAGTGTCGTTGACTGGCAAATCTGTCCAAGTTTTTCTAGGCCTTGAGGAGCTCCATATTTTCGTTTTGAAGGAGTGTCGAAAACGGGTCCAAACAACAGGTAATCGGCACCTGATTTCTCTGCGATATGGAGGGATTCGGGAGAATGTACACTACAGCCGAAGATCATGTTTGGGGCAATAGGGCGAAGTTTATCGGGATAACAGCCGCTTTCCGGCAGATGAACGCCGTCAAGACGGGCTGCGAGAGCAATATCTACCCGTTCATTGACAAGAAGCATGGAGCCATCGGGCAAGGCGCACCCTCTTGCCTTCAATGCCAGCGTCAAAAGTTGTTTTGCATTGAGCTGTTTTTCGCGAATCTGCACCATACAGCAGAGAGTGTGGGGAAGTAAAGTGAGCTGCTCAAGGAGTATTCCGTTATCAGGATTTTCTTGTCCGCTGCTTATCAGGTAGAGGCGCGGAAGGGAAGCTCCCGGCAGTTTATTATGCTCCATTATGATCAAAATGCTTTGATTTCTCTGGGACTATAAATAATTTAAACTGCAATTGCAACAAACACCGCAGTAGACTGGCTTTTCTGCTATTAAATACTTCTCTTAACTTGGCTAACTCTTTTTTTATTATGGGCAGTATCGAAGAAAAAATCATCAAGGCAGGTTTTACCCTTCCACAGCTATCCGCCGTTGCCGGGCTCTATTCTCCTGCTATGCGTACCGGCAACCTTGTCTATACCTCGGGTCAGCTTCCTCTTCGGAATGGTAAATTGGTCGAGCCCGGCGGAAAGGGAAGGGTTAATGATGTCAACATCGAGGACGCAGTCCATGCCTCCAAAGTTGCGCTTCTCAATGCACTTGCTGCAATCAAATCAATTACAGGAACGCTTGACAGTATTGAAAGAGTTGTCAAGCTCACCCTCTATGTTGCAAGCGAGTACCTCTTTTCCAGCCAGCATCTTGTTGCCAACGGCGCGTCATCTTTGCTGCATGAAATTTTCGGAGAGCTGGGTGTCCACACAAGAAGTGCTGTCGGCGTTGCGGAGTTACCCCTTAATGCAAGTCTTGAGCTAGAGCTGATAGTCCAATGTAAATTTCCAATCCTGCAATAGATTAAAATAGAATTTATCACCCCCTTACTTTTTGTTTAACAAAGCATTAATAAAAAAATCACATCTGTTAATTATAATTAAAAGCATTTACCTTATACACTTATTCTGTTTTTTATGATAAGTATGTAAGGTAAATGCTTTCTTCTTTTATAGAAGAATTCTTTTTAATTATAAATAGAATAGGTCCTATCTTTAATCAGACATGATTGTGTAAAAAAACAAGTAGCTTTATTTAATTAA
>CAJAAV010000187.1 GCA_903937835.1 uncultured Chlorobiaceae bacterium
GCCAGACAGCGTTTTAACCGAAAATCCAAAACCCCTAACAATAAGAGTAATCGGCCTCCGTCCCAGTTTACCGGGGAGAGGGTGAAACCGAATGATCATATTCTGATCAACGAGTTTCTTTTCAGGCGGGGTGAAAGTTCACTTGCTGCTGAAATTGTTACCTTTTTTGCCGATCATGAGGGTGAGCGCTTCAAATCTGTAGAGCTGGCAAAAGCTCTCGGATATACGGAATCAAAGCAACTGCCCGGTTTCTGGTATGTCTTGCATAAACTGCAGGAAGAAGGGACTCTGGACAAGGATTCCAACCGCTGTTACGGAATGTCCGGCACAGATGCCTCCACTTATGAAGACCATCTTGAGCTTGCCAAGCCCTTTCCTCTCCACGGTAAAAAGCAGTATACTGTCGCCAGGAGCTATACTGGTCATATCTCCACGCATCCTAACGGTTACGGTTTTGTTGATGTTGAGGGGTTTGATGATGATATCTTCATCAAAGCTGGTGATATGGGCTTCTCTATTCATGGGGACGAAGTAGAAGTTCTGGTTTCCAAAGTTCCTGAGACTTACGCTTCGAAATCTACTCCCCATCAGCGATGTGAAGGTGCAGTACAGAAAGTTATTACTCGTCGAGTTACAACGATTGTTGGTACACTGACCAAGGCAAACCGAAGGTTTGTTCTCAAACCTGATGACCGGAAACTGCTGCCTGAAATTGTTGTTTCAATAAAAAATTCCCTCAAGGCAAGCGATGGTCAGAAGGTACTTGTCGGAGAGCTTGATTTCAGCAAAGAGGGAGTAATTCAGGCAAAGGTACTGGAGATTCTTGGAAAGGCAGGCGATTCAGCGGTTGAGGTGAGCGCCATTGCCCGCAGCAAGGGTATTGACGAAACATTTGATACAGCACTCCTCGATTTTGCGGCCTCTGTCCGTGAGGGCATTACCGAGGAAGAGGTGAAAGGCAGGCTTGATCTTCGTGACAAAGTTGTCTTTACCATCGATCCTGTTGATGCCAAGGATTTTGATGATGCCTTGTCAGTGGAGCTTCTTGATGACGGGCTCTACAGAATCGGCGTTCACATTGCTGACGTATCGCATTATGTGCCGGAAAATTCTCCTCTTGACCGCGAGGCCTTGAAACGAGCTACTTCGGTCTATCTTGTCGATCGGGTGATTCCCATGCTGCCTGCCAGACTTTCTGAACAGATTTGCAGCCTCAATCCTGGTGTTGACCGGATGGCGTTTTCAGTTTTCTTGTTGATAACCCCTGACGGGGAAGTCCGAAAACACGAGTTTCATAAAACGGTTATTCATTCCAAACGTCGCTTTTCCTACGAAGATGTTGAGGAGATACTGAAACTGGGTGAAGGTGACTATGTGACAGAACTGCAGTCACTTGACCGTCTCAGCATCATTCTGCGTGAAAAACGGTTCAAACATGGAGGACTCGATTTTGACACTGAAGAGGTGCGATTCAAGCTTGGCAAGAGTGGCGAACCGCTGGAAGTGATCAAAAAAGAGCGACTTGGAAGTCATCGTCTTATTGAGGAATTTATGCTGCTTGCCAATCGCAAGGTGGCTAAATATCTGACCAAAGCCTTCAGGGAGAACAAGAAAGAGCCCCAGCCTGTTATCTACAGGATACATGGCGCTCCCCAGCAGGAGAAGGTGCTGATATTAGCCAATTTTGTCAAGAGGCTCGGCTTTGACCTCAAGCTGAACCGGAGCAAAGAGGGACCAATTGTATCAGCACAGGTGCTTCGTCAGCTCTTGCAGCAGGTGAAGGGTACCAATGTTGAGTTTCTGGTCAGCGAGCTGGTGCTGCGCTCCATGTCAAAGGCGGTCTATACCGGAGACAATGTCGGCCATTACGGCCTCGGGTTTGAGCACTACACACATTTTACCTCTCCGATCAGGCGTTATCCTGATCTGATTGTTCATCGTATGCTCTTTGAATATGAGAACCTCCGCAAGAAGCGCCGCAAGATTACCCCTGCACGGCTTGCTGAACTGACCGACAAAATCCAGACAGTCTGCCAGATATCCAACGAGCGCGAAAAGAGCGCTGTTGAGGCCGAGCGTGAGTCGATCAAACTCAAGCAGGTTGAGTATATGGCAAACCATGTCGGCAAGGTTTATCCCGGAGTTATTTCAGGGGCAACTGATTACGGCATCTATGTGAGGATGGTGGATTTTGCTATCGAAGGGATGGTACACATGCGGAACCTCACCGATGATTACTATGAGTATGATGAGGCGACCTATTCCCTTGTTGGAAAACGTCGCAAAAAACGGTTGCAGATAGGCCAACGGGTCAAGGTCAAGGTGAACAGTGTCGATATGCAGCGCCGTACCATTGATCTTGTTATAGAGTAGGCTTTCTTCAATTCCACCGCTGTTCTCCGCAGCACACTCGCTTATAAGAGAACCGAATCCTTCCCACTTGATATCTAAGTAGTAAGGTGTGTCAGGATATGCTATGAATACAGATATGGAGAGGCTGAAACTGATCTTGAGTACTGCAAATGAAGGGTATTGGGACTGGAATCTGGCTGCAGATCGGGTTTACCTGAGCCCGCGGTTTTTGGAATTTACCGGTTACTCTTCCGATGCTGCGGAATTTGACACCGCATTTATGAAAATGATTATTCACCCCGATGATCATCATAAATTTTTCTTTACAACTCAAGATTCTGTTCAGGATAAAAAAGAGATGTCGATCATCACCTGCAGGATGATCTCGAAGAGTGGCACGATTCGCTGGATAGAAAGCAGAGGCAGCATCGTTGAACATGATAAAGATGGAAACATTGTACGTATGGTTGGCACCGTTGTTGATATCACTGAGCGAAAAGAGGCTGAGGATGAACTTCTCAAGTTGAACCGTGCGCTTCTGGCCATCAGCAATTGCAATCAGGCGCTTCTTCATGCCGATAATGAAATGGAATTGCTGCGAGATATCTGTCGCATTGTCGTTGAGACCGGAGGATATCGCATGGCGTGGGTTGGTTATGCGGAAAATGATGAGAAAAAAAGTGTACGGCCGGTTGCTCAAGCCGGAGTTGAGGATGGTTATCTCGAAACCCTTATGATCTCCTGGGCAGATGTCGAACGTGGGCGTGGCCCAACAGGAAGTGCAATTCGTACCGGCAAGCCATGTTCTATCAAGAACATGTTAGTAGACCCGGAATTTGCACTTTGGCGTCAGGAGGCTATAAAGCGAGGTTATACTTCCGCTCAGAGTGTGCCGCTGAAAGCAGATGATAAAGTGTTTGGTGCATTAACTGTTTATTCTCAGTTCCTGGAGGCTTTTAATGCTGAGGAGAGGAAACTGCTTACGGCTCTGGCTGACAATCTGGCGTATGGAATTACGATGTTGCGAAATCGTAAGGCACGGGAACTGGCTGAAGATGAGCTGCGTCAAAGTGAAGCTCGCTACCGGAGTTTGTTTCAGAACAAACAAACCGTGATGCTGATCATTGATCCGAAGGATGGTAAGATTGTTGATGCCAATCCGGCAGCAGAAACATTCTATGGATGGGAGCAGGCTGAACTCTGCCAGATGAAAATCAGTCAGATCAACATGTTGACAGAGCAAGAGGTACAATCAGAAATGGAGCTGGCCCATCAGGAAAAACGTAATTTTTTTACTTTTCGCCATTGCCGTGCTGACGGATCAGTTCGCGATGTCGAAGTTTTCAGCGCTCCTATTATACTTGCAGGCAGATCTCTGCTTTATTCCATCATTAATGATATTACCGAACGTCAGGAGTTCCAGGAGGCGCTTCTTGCCAGCAATGAGCGGATGCACCTCGTCATGGCAGCGACCAATGCAGGTATTTGGGAGAGTGAACAGAGCACAAATATCAATATTTGGTCAGATGAATTATGGGGGCTCTTCGGACTCAAACCGCAGAGCTGTGAGCCTTCACTGGAAAACTGGCTGAAGACCATTATCCCGGAAGACAGGGATAAGGTTGAACAAGCTGTAATGAAAGCATTAAAATCAGGAGGTGAGTTCAACAGTATATGGCGAATGCGTGATGCTGTTGGAAAAGTTCGCTGGTTGATGTCCAAGGGAAATCCGGTTAAAGATTCCGATGGCAAGATATCCCGTTACTCTGGAATAGTTCTTGACATTACTGAGCGAAAGAGGGCAGAGGAGAAAAAACAGCAATTGGAGTCGCATCTCCGTAAATCCCAGCGTCTTGAAACCATTGGAACCCTTGCTGGCGGTATAGCTCATGATCTTAACAACATCCTCACTCCTATTCTCGGCTATGCTGAACTTGGGATGTTAGAGCTGACAGGTAAGGAAGCGCTGCATGAATATTTCAGTGAAATCAGTCAGGCAGTCATGCGTGCCCAGAGCCTTGTCTCACAAATCCATCTCTTCAGCAGGGCACAGGAAAGTACTCCGACTATCGTCAGTGTTCAAGCTGTTCTTGCTGAAGCACTGAAGCTTCTTCGTCCCTTAATACCTGCCACGATCACGATTGAACAGCATATCGACAAGAGTTGCAGGAATATTCTTGCCGATTCATCACAAATCCATCAGGTGATAGTCAATCTTTGCACCAATGCATTTCAGGCAATGGAAGAGTTTGGGGGATTACTGACCATTGAACTTAAAGAGATTAATCCCGGCACTGATCTCCCTGTACAGTATCTGGATTTTCAGGCAGAATCCTGTTTACAGCTCAGCATTTCCGATACCGGAACAGGCATGGATGATGCAACCATGGAACGGATATTTGAGCCGTTTTTTACAACCAAATCGGTCAATAAAGGGACGGGGCTCGGACTCTCTGTTGTTCATGGCATTATTACAAGCTTTAAGGGAAATATTGTTGTTGAAAGCCAGAAGGGTAAAGGGACTACATTCCGGGTGTATCTTCCGGTAGTCAATGATCAGATTATGAAACCCACAATTAAAGAAATTCCTGGGCAGGGACATGGTCGCATACTCCTGGTTGACGACGATCTGGCCTTGCTTCGGGTGATGACGAAAATGATCACTAAAATCGGGTTCACAGTTCATGCGCTAAACTCTCCTCTGCAGGCAGTAGAACTGTTCAGGCAGAATCCTGAAAAATTTGACCTTCTCATTACCGACCTTATTATGCCGGAAATGACCGGACTCGAGCTTGCCGAAGAACTGCACAAAACCAATTCTCAGTTCCCGGTTATCCTTATGACTGGCTATGGAAAGGATATTGATCCTGAAATTCTTTCCAATTTTTACGAAATTAGCAAATTCCTTAAAAAACCGCTTAAACTGACAGAGGTGGCTTTAGCTATTAACGCATTGTTGTTTCCCCAGCATCAACAGTATCGGGCAGTTATTGGCTTCTCTGGCCAATAATCCGCTGATTTTTAAATCGCTATAGGAACATATTCCTCGAAGCTCTGCTTGCGGGGTCGTTGATTGAATTATTTTCAATGTCGCAGGCATGGCATGTTGGTAGAAATCAGCATAACCCGACCCACCCTCTTTTCTTTCTTTGACGCATGGAATATCGATAACGTAATATTTGTAGCTTCCTCTATAGTTTGTACCTTACAGAAACGAAGGCAGTTATTGAAATGTTCCTCATAAAATAATTAAAACATCAAGGAGCTCACGATGAAGGGCAATCCCAAAATGATTGAAAAACTTAACAGTCTGCTTACGGATGAGCTTACTGCTATTAACCAGTATATGGTGCATTCTGAAATGTGCAGTAATTGGGGCTACGAAAAAATTCACAAGGCTGCTGAAAAGCGTGCAATTGATGAAATGAAGCATGCCGAAAAGCTTATTGGCCGAATTCTTTTTTTTGAAGGAATTCCGATTGTCAGTAATCTTAAAAAGATTACGATTGGTTCAGAAGTTGCTTCTCAGCACCAAAACGATTTGAACTCTGAACTTGATGCTGTTGCATCATACAATGAAGCTATAAAGATCGCTGTTGAGTGTGGTGATAATGGTACTCGAGAACTGCTTGGCTCGATCCTCAAAGAAGAAGAGGCGCATCTCGATTGGCTTGAGGCACAGCTTGAGCAGATTAGCCAGATGGGTATCCAGAACTATCTTGCCGATAAGCTTGTATAATGTTTTGCCATAGCTCTCATTGCGCTACAGCAGCTTTACAATAACTATTACAAGCTGGATGAAAGATTTCTATCAGGCAAATATTTCAATAAGTTACAGGTAGTCAAAATGCTGGATTTCAAAATTAACGAACAGAGCTGCATTCATTGTGGTCAGTGTGTTGCTGATTGCACAGCAAGTATAATCTCTATGGAGGATGATGGCTATCCCTTCATTGCCATTGAGAAAGAAGACCGGTGTATTAAATGCCA
This sequence comes from uncultured Chlorobiaceae bacterium, assembly GCA_903937835.1. Classification (GTDB taxonomy): domain Bacteria; phylum Bacteroidota; class Chlorobiia; order Chlorobiales; family Chlorobiaceae; genus Chlorobium. The sequence goes on from CAJAAV010000187.1 coordinate 6,343, forward strand.
GCATTGCCTGGCGATCTGTCCAACTGAATCGGTCTCTATATTTGGTTTGGATCCGGCAAACAGTCTTTCGGTTGTCGGCGGATTTCCTGATCCTGACAAACTTGAGATTCTGATAAAAGGGCGGCGCTCTGTGCGGTACTACAAAAATGAAAATCTTGATCCAGCGCTTTTACAGAGGCTTTTGGAAGTTGCCTGGCACGCCCCTACCGGAGTGAACTCACGTCAGGTATGTTTCACCGTGTTGGATAACAAGGATAAGGTTGCACAATTGCGTGATGAAGTGATGGTCGGTCTGGTAAGACTCGTTAAAGAAAATGCTCTGCAGCAAGGGATGGAATTCTTTGCCAACTTTGTCCGGATATGGGAGGATCGCCAAATTGATGTCATTTTCCGTGGCGCTCCTCATCTGCTGATCGCCTCGGCGCCAATGAAAGTAGCATCACCGATGCCGGACTGCCTGATTGCCCTTTCATACTTTGAGCTGTTCGCCCAAGCCAACGGAATAGGCACCGTATGGAATGGTCTGGCAAAATGGGCCATCAACGACCTTGTGCCGGAAACTCGCCATCTGCTCGGAATTCCGGATGACCATTTGGTAGGCTATGTCATGGCATTTGGAAAACCTGCGGTTCACTATTTCCGCACGGTGCAGCATGGCCCAGCGCTGATACATCGGCCATTATAGTGGCAAGCCAAACCAAAACTTCAAAAGTCAAAGTCGCTCCTAAAGAATTGTCTTAATGGCTTTCTTTTCCGGTTCCCCTGCTATTGTCCATTTAATTGAATCCTGATGAAGTGAAGCATAAAAAGAGTGAAATTGCGCATAATTAATCAACGAGGTGATAACCACAGAACCTACAAGTTTTTCAAATACGGTAAATAACCATATTTGTGCCTGGTTACTGTGATCTCTGAATGGCCATGGAAAGGTCAAAAACAGAAGGACAATAAAGACTATCAGTCCAGTAACGCTAATAGAATACTCTAACTTTTTCTGTTTCTTTGCATATAAAAGACGGTCTTTTTTTGATGCCAGTATCTTGCCCTCAATGATCGGATCTTTACGATGTCGTTCAACAAGCTGAACGGGGTTATCATGAAATTGAATCCTGTAGTCATTTTGATTGGCATATTTAACGCATTTATGGACAAAAACCTGACAATCGAGCTGCAAGAGAGAAAGGTTTGGATTAAGAAGTCTGAGAACCCAGGATTTATTTTCAAACGACAGCGTTCCGTGTGTATCTGTTATGGCACTTAACAGGATATATTTTTTACTTTCCAGAAAAAGAGGGATGTCACTTTCTTTAACAGCTTCCGTCATCTCGGTAATAATTTTTTCCGCATCACTGGATTTCTGGTCATACGTCGGCCACCATTGATTGCTTTTAAAAATTAGTATAAGAGATTCATCTTCAAAGTCACTTGTAAACACGATTTTTGCATGCATAATTGGTGCTACTCCTCAATGTTTATGAGAATTTTTAAATTCAAATAAGTTATGCTTCCCGTTCATTGAATTTATTCTGGTGAAATTATATAGTCGCACCGAAGTCAGGTGTACAAGCCGAAAACTGTCTCATTCCTGTTTTTTTCTGACACAACAATCTTTGTGTTAAAATCAGTTGCCGTAACCGGGAAAAACAGGATGTGCTATGATGCCGAAGCTGAATATAAAGAAAATACCCAACGAAAAAGCTCCATGGTGGGCTTGCCGGTGTAAAATTTTTTACCAGACTTATTGATCGATTTTATAGAACGAGTCCAAAAGGTGTTAAAGAACTGAAGCGGTATATACTGATTATGCAATAATACCGTTTAAGATGGGCCGATTATCGGGCTCAGGTTCAACATTGGTTAGACGTTCTTATCGTCGGTTGAGGCTACAGGGTCAAGCTTTGCCGTCATCTTCTCTCGATATTCAACGATCTCGTTTCGAAGAGAAGCCAGCCTCGCTATCTTGCTGTCAATTTGGTTGATATGATTGTCCAGAATTGCGATAAGCTTCGGTACCATGATGTCTGTCCGCCTGGCGTCACCGTAAACCTTGTAGAGCTCCTGAAACTGCTGGATGCTCAAGCCCAGTTCCTTGAGCTTGATGATAAACTTTATGCGTCGAATGATATAGGGCGTATAGCCACGGTTCGCGCCTTCGGCCCTTTCGACTGATTCAATGATGCCCACCTCTTCCCAGTAGCGAAGTGTCCTTGTGGTGATGCCAAGCTGTTTCGATAACTGGCTTATCGGTACGATCTCCTCTTTCTGCGGCTCGTTATCTTTCATCTCTATTGTTTGAATCGCTATAGGAACATATTCCTCGAAGCTCTGCTTCGTAAAGAAATTCTTAAACATGAATTCATGTTGCAGGGAAACTCATTTTGACATACCACTCCAGACTTTGGTACCACAAAAAAAGAATGAGGGTAGCCCTTTTTGCTACCAACATGCCGTCCCTTCGGGGCTTGAATTCAGGTGATCGTTGAATCCATTTTGTTTCTTAAATGCCACAGGCATGACCTATTGGTAGAAACCAGCACACCCCGAACCCCATCCTACATGTCATTACAACAAGATATAAAAAAAAATATATTCTCTTCTTGACATTTACGTAAACGATATATTATATTTGCTCTTTGCATACGGTTTAATCTGATAATCAGACAGGTCAAACCTTAAAATTTTTTCAGGGAATTCCAGATGTCTGCTGCAATTGCGCCATACAAAACCAGGAAAAAGGTACGTTTTGTGACTGCCACCAGTCTTTTCGACGGTCATGATGCTACCATCAACGTTATTCGTCGGATGTTGCTGGCTTCCGGGGCAGAGGTGATTCATCTGGGTCACAACCGTTCGGTCGAAGAGATTGTGACGGCGGCCATCCAGGAGGATGCCCAGGGGATTGCCGTGAGCTGCTACCAGGGAGGCCATGTCGAATTCTTCAAATACATCATTGACCTTCTGAAGGAGAGAGGTGAGGGGCACATCAAGGTCTTTGGCGGTGGTGGCGGCGTGATTGTGCCCAATGAGATCGCCGGGATTGAAGCCTGTGGCGTGCGAAAGATCTTTTCTCCGGAGGACGGGCGCCGGTTGGGGTTGCAGGGGATGATCAACTTGCTGCTTGAGGAGTGCGATTTTAGCATTGAGCGCGACCCGGAACAGCAAATTGCCCAACTGGCCAGCCAGGATGTCAGGGCGGTCAATACGCTGATCTCTCTTGCAGAGCAGGATGTGCGTGATCACACCCTGGGCTACGGATCGCTTCGCCAGAGAATTCAGGAACTTGGCAGGGATGTTCCGGTTATCGGCATCACAGGCACCGGCGGAGCGGGCAAGAGCTCGCTGACCGATGAACTGGTGCGCCGCTTCACCATCGACTTTCCCGGCAAGAGCGTCGCCATCCTTGCCGTCGACCCTTCCCGCCAGCGTACCGGAGGCGCCCTGCTTGGCGATCGCATCAGGATGAACGCCATCAATTCGAAGAATGTCTACATGCGTTCCCTTGCAACACGAAATTCGCAGACGGAGCTGTCGGCAGCCATACAGGACGCCCTTGACGTCGTGCGTGCAGCAGGCTATGAACTGGTTATCGTCGAAACCAGCGGCATAGGGCAGGGAAATGCCGGTGTCGTCAATATATGCGATGTTTCACTTTACGTGATGACCAGTGAGTTTGGCGCCCCGACACAGCTCGAGAAGATCGATATGCTCGATTTCGCCGATCTGGTGGTCATCAACAAGTTCGAACGCAAGGGCGCCGAAGATGCGCTGCGCAATGTTCGCAAGCAGTATCGACGCAACCGCAACCTCTTCGAGGGGACGGACGAGGCGCTTCCGGTCTTCGGCACCATTGCCTCTCAGTTCAATGATCCCGGCACCAATACCCTGTACAAGGCACTGATTGATACAATAAACAGCAAAAAGGGCTCCGGCTGGAGTTCATCATTTGTTGTTGACGAGAGCAACAGCCTGAAGCGTTCGGTCATCTCCGCCGACAGAGTCCATTACCTCGGCGAGATCGTCCATATCGTAAGGAACTACCAGGCAAAGGTCAAGGAGCAGTCCGGTGTCGCACGCCGTCTCTTCCAGCTCGAAGGGGCAAGGGAGGTGCTCCCCGGCGAGGCGATCCAGGTGGAGATCGACCAGCAGATCGCGGCGTTCAGCTCGAAGCTGACCCCTGAGTCGAAGCGTATTATCAATGAGTGGCCGGTGATGAAGGGTGCTTACAAGCGAGACCAGCTCGTGACGGTTGTCCGGGGGCGCGAAATCCGGAGCGACCTCTATACGACCTCTCTCTCCGGCACCCGCATTCCCAAAGTCTCTCTGCCCGGCTTTGCTGATTTCGGTGAAATTCTGCGCTGGAGCATGCTTGAGAACGCTCCCGGTTACTTCCCGTTCACGGCGGGTGTTTTTCCGTTCAAGCGCATCGAAGAGGATCCAAAGCGCCAGTTTGCCGGAGAAGGTTCGCCCGAACGGACCAACCGCAGGTTTCACTACCTCAGCCAGGACGATGACGCCAAGCGCCTCTCCACAGCCTTCGACAGCGTCACGCTCTATGGCGAAGATCCCGACTTTCCGCCCGACATCTATGGCAAAGTGGGGGAGAGCGGTGTGTCGATCTGCACGGTTGACGACATGAAGAAGCTCTATGCCGGTTTCGACCTCTGTGCTCCGAACACCAGCGTCTCAATCACCATCAATGGCCCGGCGCCGATGATGCTCGCCTTCTTCTTTAATGCGGCCATCGATCAGCAGACCGCCATCTTCCGGGAAGCGAACGGCCGTGAGCCTTCGCCCGAGGAGTATCTGAAGATCCGCGACTGCACCCTGCAAACGGTGCGGGGTACCGTTCAGGCCGACATTCTGAAGGAGGATCAGGGCCAGAATACCTGTATTTTCTCGATTGAGTTCGCCTTGAAAATGATGGGCGACATCCAGCAGTACTTCATCGACAAATTGGTGCGTAACTACTATTCTGTCTCAATCAGCGGCTATCATATTGCTGAGGCCGGGGCGAACCCCGTCAGCCAACTGGCTTTTACCCTCTCCAACGGCTTTACCTACGTTGAGTACTACCTTTCGAGAGGCATGAACATCGACGATTTCGCGTCGAACCTCTCCTTTTTCTTCAGCAACGGCCTCGACCCTGAATACTCGGTGATCGGCCGCGTCGCGCGTCGCCTGTGGGCGGTCACCATGCGCGACAAGTACGGCGCCAACGAAAGGAGCCAGAAGCTCAAATACCATATCCAGACTTCAGGCCGTTCGTTGCATGCCCAGGAGATGGATTTCAACGATATCCGCACGACCCTTCAGGCGCTGATGGCGATCTATGACAACTGCAACTCGCTGCATACGAACGCCTATGACGAGGCCGTGACGACCCCGTCCGAGGAATCGGTGCGCCGGGCCATGGCGATCCAGATGATCATCAACAAGGAGTTCGGGCTTGCCAAAAACGAAAACCCGCAGCAGGGCTCGTTCATCGTCGAGGAGCTCACCAACCTTGTCGAAGAGGCTGTGCTTGCCGAGTTCGAACGCATCGACCAGCGCGGCGGTGTGCTCGGAGCGATGGAGACGCAGTACCAGCGTGCGAAGATCCAGGACGAGTCAATGCTCTATGAGCACAAAAAGCACAGCGGCGAACTGCCGATTATCGGTGTGAACACCTTTCTTAACCCCCGCGCGAACGAGGATGGCTGGCAGATGCCGGGTGAGCTTGCCAGGGCCACGAAAGAGGAGAAGCAGCAGCAGATCGAGAACCTCCGGGTGTTCCAGGAGGGAAACCGGGAGGCCGCCCAGGTGGCGCTCAGGAGGCTCAAGGATGTTGCTGCGTCAGATGGCAACATCTTCGCCGAACTGATGGATACCGTCCGGGTCGCCTCCCTCGGTCAGATCACCCACGCGCTCTACGAGGTTGGAGGAAAGTACAGAAGGAACATGTAAGTCAATCATAAGGAAGTTGAACCATGAGTGAACAAGTTTTTGTTATAGCGGCTAAAAGGACTCCTTTCGGATCACTGAACGGCATCTTCTCCGAAATCGAGGCACCGCAGCTCGGTGCTGCGGCAATGAGGGGTGCGCTTGCCGCTGCAGGAATCGACGGGGCTGCTGTGGATGAGGTCATTGTCGGGCAGGTACTCTCAGGCGGATGCGGTCAGGCGCCTGCCCGCCAGGCGATGCGGGCTGCCGGTATCCCGGACAGCGCTCATGCACTGACTATCAACAAGGTGTGCGGCAGCGGCCTGAAGGCCATAATGCTCGGTGCCGACAGCATCAGACTCGGTGAATCGAAAGTGGTTGTCGCCGGCGGCATGGAGAACATGTCGATGGCTCCCTATTTTCTCAGGAAGGCCCGCAGTGGCTACCGCATGGGGCACAGCCAGTTGTTTGACATGATGATCTACGACGGCTTGCAGGATCCCTTTACCGGGCGCCATATTGGCGAGATTGGCGAGAAGAGTGCAGCCGCAGGAAACATCACCCGCGAAGCACAGGACGCGTTTGCGACTCGCTCTTATGAGCGTGCCCAGGCAGCAATCAGGGGAGGGGTGTTCGTCGACGAAATCGTGCCAGTCATCAAGAAAGGACGGATGGGCGATGAAATTCTCGATACCGATGAGGAGCCATTCAGGGGCGACACCTCGAAGTTTTCTCAACTGAGGCCAGCATTTCAAAAGGATGGCACCATCACCGCAGGCAACGCTTCAACCATCAGTGACGGCTCTGCCATGCTGGTGCTTGCCAGCGAAGCAGCGGTAGAGGCACACGGCCTCATACCGAGAGCTCGTATTCTGGCGTCGGCTACCGAAAGTCGACATCCCGACAATTTTTCGGAGGCCCCGATCGGATCGATCCAAAAGGCTTGCAGCCGTGCTGGCTTGTCGGTCTCCGACATCGACCTCTTTGAAATCAACGAAGCATTCTCTACGGTACCCTTGTTGGCGATCAATGCACTCGGAATTTCTCTTGAGAAGGTTAATGTCAACGGCGGAGCCTGTGCTATCGGTCACCCGATCGGTGCCAGCGGTGCACGTCTCGCCATGACGCTGGTGAACGAGCTGCATCGCAGCGGCAAACGGTACGGCCTGGCGACCCTCTGCATCGGCGGAGGCGAAGCTGTGGCGGTTATTTTTGAACGAATCTGAACCAAAATCAAAAGATGAGTTACACAATGATCAAATCCATAGGTGTCCTCGGTGCTGGCCAGATGGGCAACGGTATTGCCCATGTTTTTGCACAGCAGGGATATGATGTTGTGCTGTTCGACATCTCGGAGATGCAGCTTGAAAAAGCTTTAGCCACCATACGCCAGAACCTTGAGCGCCAGGCAAAGAAAGGGGTGATTTCCGCGTCGCTTGTCGCCGAAAGTGTCGACCGCATCACAACAACGACAGAGATGACGGAGCTCGCCAATGTCGATTTCGCCATTGAGGCGGTCACCGAACACGAGCCGCTCAAGCTTGAGATTTTCCGCAAGCTCGACAGTATCGTCAAGGCAGGCTCGATTCTTGCCTCCAACACCTCGTCGATCCCCATCACCAAAATTGCCTCTGCGACCAAACGCCCTGATAAAGTGATTGGCATGCACTTCATGAACCCGGTGCCGATGATGAAGCTGGTCGAGATCATTCGCGGCCATGCCACCAGTGATGAAACCTTCGAGGAGACCGCCCGGCTCGTTAGCGTGCTTGAAAAGCAGATGGCTGTATCTCAGGACTATCCCGGCTTTATTGTCAACCGCATCCTGATTCCGATGATTAACGAGGCAATTTTTGCACTCTATGAAACCGTTGCAACTGCAGAGGATATCGACAACGGCATGAAGCTCGGAACGAACCAGCCGATGGGCCCGTTGGCGCTCGCTGATTTCATCGGCCTCGACACGGTGCTCGCCATTGCCAATGTGCTCTATGAAGGGTTCAAGGATCCGAAATACCGCCCATGCCCCCTCCTCGTCAAGATGGTCAATGCGGGGTACCTGGGCAAAAAGTCGGGACGCGGCTTCTTTATCTATTAAGGAACAATTTTGTAGCAGACAGACAACCGATATGGAATACAGTAAACTCCTGATTGAAACGACGGACGGCGTGGCGCTTGTGACGATCAACAGCCCCCGTACCATGAACGCGCTGAGCAGCGAAGTGCTTGCCGAACTGCTCGGTGCCTTCACGGAGCTTGAGGCGGCCAGTGCAGTAAGGGCGATCGTCCTGACTGGCGCCGGTGAAAAGGCCTTTGTGGCCGGAGCCGATATCACGGAGATGTCATCCATGAGTTCCCTCGAAGGCCATCGCTTCGGAAAGGCCGGACAGCGGGTGATGCTGCAGCTCGAAAAGATGAAGACGCCGGTCATTGCGGCCGTCAACGGCTATGCGCTTGGCGGTGGGCTGGAACTCGCCCTCGGTTGCGATTTTATCTACGCATCGGAAAACGCGAAGGTGGGGTTTCCCGAAGTGACGCTTGGCATCATTCCAGGCTTTGGCGGCACCCAGAACCTGCCTCGCCTCATCGGCCGGGGCCGGGCGAGCGAGATGATCTTCACCGGCAAGATGATTACTGCTGCGAAGGCCTGCGAGTGGGGCATTGTCAACGAGATCTTTGAGGTTGGCAAGCTGATTCCGAAGGCGCTTGAGACCGCAAGGGCCATCGCAGCAGTTGGTACCCTTGCCGTTCGATACAGCAAGGACGCCATCGTCAACGGCCTGAACATGAGCAAGGAGGACGGCTTCCGTTACGAGGCCTCGCTTTTCGGCGTGCTCTTTTCGAGCGAAGACCAGAAAGAGGGGATGGGGGCATTTGCCGAGAAGCGCAAGGCTGAATTCAAAGGAAAATAAACCGGAGTGAGAGTATGAATTTTGAAATGACCCACGACCAGAAAGTGCTTCAATCTGCAGTGCGCGACTTTGTTGAAAACGAGATCAAGCCGATAGCAGCCAAAATCGACGAAGAGCACAGGATTCCCGATGAACTTGTCGCTCATATCTCAGAGATGGGGTTCCTCGGCAGCTACTTTCCCGAAGAGTACGGCGGTGCTGGCCTCGATATGATGTCGTACGCTCTCCTGGTCGAAGAGATATCCAAAGCCTGTGCATCGACAGGCGTCCTTGTTTCGGCCCATACCTCCCTCTGCTGCAATCCCATATACGCTTTCGGTACCGAAGAGCAGAAGAAGCAGTGGTTGCCCGACCTTCTCACTGGCAAAAAGATTGGCTGCTTCCTCCTCACCGAGCCTGAAGCCGGCAGCGATGCGGGCGGAACGGCCACGACCTATCGCATCGAAGGCGACGAGGTCGTCATCAACGGTTCAAAGAACTTTATCACCAACGGCGGATACCTCGGCACGGGCATCGTGCTCGCCTCGTTCGACCGCAGCCTGAAGCATAAAGGGATCAGCGCCTTCATCGTTGACCTGCAGTCGCCCGGCGTCATTATCCTGAAAAACGAGAACAAGATGGGCATTCGCGGAAGCTACACCACCGCCTTCGCGCTCGACAACGTGCGCGTGCCGCTCAAGAACCTGCTCGGACAGGAGGGCAAGGGGTTCAACGTCGCCATGGATACCCTGGACGGTGGCCGTATCGGTATCGCTTCACAGGCTCTCGGCATTGCCGAAGGTGCCTTCGAGCGTTCCGTAGCCTACTCGAAGGAGCGCAAGCAGTTTGGCAAGACGATCAGCTCCTTTCAGGCCATCCAGTTCAAGCTGGCCGATATGTACGCTCGCATCGAGACGAGCAAGCTTCTGATCTACAAGGCAGCCTGGCTCAAGGATCACAAGAAGAAATTCTCCCTCGAGTCTGCCCTCTGCAAGCTCCATGCATCGGAGACCGCAACCTTTGTGACCAAAGAGGCGATGCAGATTCATGGTGGTTACGGCTATATTGCCGATTATGAAATCGAGCGCATGTACCGCGACGCCAAGATCACCGAGATCTACGAAGGGACGAGCGAGATTCAGCGTATCGTCATTGCCAAACAACTCCTTTCTTAACCTGATTACTGAAGTCGAGGCCGCCAATGGATGCAACTCGTGAAATTTACTGGAACGTCGGGCACGGGGTCGTCGTCGTCATGTACCTGCTCACCATCGCGGCAGTCACCGGCGCCGCCTTCGGCTTCAAAGAGAGGCTGGAGATCTGGCGCCAGGGCAAGCCTCTTGATCGTTTCGACCGTCGCGGCGACCGCACACGTCGCATGCTCGCGACCGTCTTCGGCCAAACCCGTGTCTTCAGGGTCAAGGATGGAGGGTTGTTCCATTCGCTCTTTTTCTGGGGCTTCCTCACCCTGCTTGCAGGCACGATGCTCATTATGGTACAGGCCGATTTCCTCTCCCCGCTCTTCAACGTTAACCTGCTGCAAGGGAACTTCTACAGGTACTTCTCTCTTGTGCTCGACCTTGCCGGTCTGGTCGCCATCGTGATGCTCGGCGGGCTCTTTGTGCGCCGATTCTTTATCAAGCCGAAGGGGCTCGAAACGGTCACCGACGACTACCGTATTCACGCTTTGCTCTTCACCATCCTGATTACCGGCTTTCTCATCGAGGGGAGTCGCATGGCCGTCACCGAGCTGAAGCAGAACCCTGATCTTGCCTTGTGGTCTCCTGTCGGCTACGTGTTAGCCCAGGCTTTCTCCTCTCTTGGCGACGCTGCGCTTCTTGGCCTGCACAAGGGGCTCTGGTGGTTCCATCTTCTGCTTGGGCTCGGCTTTATTGCCGTTATTCCCCGGACAAAGTTGCGCCATATCCTTACGACGAGCGGGAACAGTTTCCTTGCCCCCTTTGAACCGAAAGGCACGATTGGCACGATCAATCTTGAAGATGAGAGCATTGAACAGTTCGGTGCCTCGAAAATCACCGACCTGACCTGGAAAGACCTGTTCGACAGCGACGCCTGTACCTCCTGCAAGCGCTGCCAGGATCGCTGCCCGGCATACAGCACCGACAAGCCTCTCTCTCCGATGAAGGTGATCAAGGCGATAGGCAGCGTTGCCGAGACGTCACCTGAAAAAGGTCTCGTCGAGGCGGTGACGGCTGATGCCCTCTGGTCCTGCACGACCTGCGGCGCCTGCCAGGATATCTGCCCTGCCAATATTGAGCACGTCAACAAGATCCTCGAACTGCGCCGGAACCTGACCCTTATGGAGGGCGAATTCCCGGGTGACGAGGTTCGCACCGCGACGAACAACATCGAAGTGAACGGCAATCCGTTCGGTATGGCCTACGCATCGAGGGGAGATTGGGCGAAGGGGCTTCCTGTCAGCATCATGCAGGAGCAGAGCGATGTAGACATTCTCTACTTTGCTGGCTGCTACGCATCATTCGACAGCCGCAACAGGGAGGTTGCCGCGAACTTCCTTCGTATCTGCGCTGCTGCTGGCGTGAAGGTTGGCATCCTTGGCAAGGAGGAGAAGTGCTGCGGCGAGCCGGTGAGGAAGCTCGGCAACGAGTACCTCTACCAGACGGTGGCTGCAGAGAACATCGAGACGATCAAGGGTTACAAGGTCAAGCGCATCGTGACCACCTGCCCCCACTGCTTCAACACCCTCAGCCGCGATTACCGGGACCTCAAGTTCGACGTACCGGTCGAGCACTACAGCACCTTCATAAACAGGCTGATCGTGAAGAAGCGGCTGAAGCTCAAACCGGAAGCCTTCGAGTACACCTATCACGACTCGTGCTATCTTGGTCGGTACAAAGATATTTTCGAAGAGCCTCGTGCTGTCCTGAAATCGGCCGGAGGCAAGCTGACCGAGATGAGCCGCTCAGGTTACGACAGCTTCTGTTGTGGTGCCGGCGGCGGCAGGATTTTTGCAGAGGAGAAGCTGGGCAGCCGCATCAACGTGAAGAGAGTCGCCATGGCCAGCGAGACCGATATGCCGATCCTCGCCTCCAACTGCCCCTTCTGCCTGACGATGTTCGAAGATGGCATCAAGACCGGTGGGTTCGAGGGCAAACTGAAGGTTCGCGACCTTGCAGAGATTGTTGCCGAGCGGATAGAAAAATAACAGGCAGTTCAACCAGCAGCTTTTCTGAAGAGTTGGCAATTTATTTTACGGAAAGGTATTGCTTATGACAATTCAATTTTGTAAAATTTGTTGTATTGATTGACATGCACGTAAACGTAAGGAATTATGAAGATACTTGTCTGCATTAAACAGGTGCCTGACATGGAGTCACATTTCAGGCCCAATGGTTCCGCCACCTGGTTCGATGAGTCGGACCTTGCGTTCCGGATGAACGAATACGATGAATATGCAGTGGAAGAGGCGGTACTGCTTAAGGAGCAGCTTGGCGGAGAGTCCGAAATCACGGTTCTGTCGATCGGACCCGACCGGGTAATCGAGGCCATCAAAAAGGCGCTCGCCATAGGCTGCGATCGTGCTGTCCATATCCTGGAACCGGAGGTCACATCCAGGGAGCCCTGGCAAATCGCCTCCATTATTGCGGCTTATGCCCGTGGTAAGCAGTTCGACCTTATCTTCACCGGGATGCAGTCGCAGGATCGCGGTTCCGCACAGGTCGGAGTTCTGGTTGCAGAGCTCCTGGGCATCCCTTCGACGACGACCCTGGTTGGATTTGCCTGGGCCGACGGCGTTGTGACGGCAACGCGCGAGCTTGAAGGGGGAGTGAAGGGCAAGGTCAGACTTAAAACTCCTGCGCTCGTGACCTGCCAGCTCGGACTCAACTCCCCGCGCTATCCCACCCTTCCGAACATCATGAAGGCCAGGAAAAAAGAGATCGCCACGCTTCAGGCTGGAGAGCTCTCCTCCGAGCCTCCGCTTACTGGTTCGTCATCCTTTCGCCATCCGGAAAAGAGAGGCAGTGGTGTCGTTCTCGAAGGGAGTGTTGATGAACTGGTCGAAAAGGTGATTGTCATTCTAAAAGATAAAACAGCGGGACTTCGCTGAGGAGACACATAAATGAAGCTCTTACTTGTTGGCGAATACAGGGAAGGCAAACTTCTCGATACCACCGCAGAACTCCTGGGTTTTGCGGCGGCAATCGGTGGAGATGCCTCCATATTTCTTGTAGGGAGCGCCGAAGATGTTCCGGCATTCAGCGGTACGCTCTACCTGGCCGATGCCAGTCTCTACGGCGAATACAACCCTGAGGTCCATAAGCAACTGTTGTTGAAGGCCGTCGAAGAGGGGAACCCGGACCTTATCGTTTTCATCCACTCCTCCTACGGCTGGGATCTTGCTCCCCGCATTGCCGCAAGCCTCAGGGTCGCACAGCTCTCCGAGGTGATCGGTATTGCCGGTAACGCCTATGAGGTGGGGTGCTGCAATGCAAAGATGCGCCGTAACGTCACTCCTTCGACTTCGAAAGCGGTGATCACGATTCAGGCAGGTGCGTTTCCGGCCCTTCAGGAGGGAGGAGCTCCTGTGGTAAAAGTTTTGTCAACCGACGTGGCTTCGACCACTGAATTTGTTGGCTACGAGCCCCCCGAAGCCAGGGATGTAAACCTGGCAAAAGCCGGGATCGTTGTCAGCGCCGGACGCGGGATCGGGAAAAAAGAGAATATCGAGGTGATCCGCAGTCTCGCCAGGGCTTTAGGCGGCGAGCTCGGCGCGAGCCGTCCCGTGGTCGACGCTGGCTGGCTCGATCATGGTCATCAGGTAGGCTCTACCGGCCAGACCGTCGCGCCAAAACTCTATGTGGCTTGCGGTATCTCAGGTTCGATCCAGCACCTTGCCGGAATGAAGAAGTCAGGGTTTATTCTGGCCATCAACAAAGACAAGGATGCACCTATCGGCGAAGTAGCCGATGTGCTGGTTGTAGCCGATGTGCTGCAGTTCGTGCCGGCACTGACGGCGAAGCTCTCCTGAGAGGGGAAGAACGTCGTCAGGTGATGAGTCAGACCGATTTGGTTGACTGTTTTGACTGGGCGGAAAGCTTTCCACCGTAATGACCGAGAAGTGTCACGACCGGCAGCATGGAAAAAAGAATCGCAAGATAGAGCCAGTGCTCAATACCATGCTGGCTCATCACATCGGGAGAGCTGAGTCTGATAAAAACAGCAGAAGCGCAGAGTGCAAAAAGCAGGCAGGAGAGTCTGATTTTTTTTATAAAGACTGGCGCTTTGGCACCACGATATTTTGTTTTCCAATCGTGGATACCTGAAAAAAAAGAAGCAGGAATAGCCAGTACGACAATGAGAATAAGATGTTCAACGGTATGCTCGAAATAGTTGTTGGCGGTTGACAGTGTCAAGATCAAGTACAGCACGGCAACCGGTATCAGCCCGTTACTGAAATGCGCAGCAATAGCATGAAACAGAAAGGTCTTTTTCATCTCTTTGAATAACCCCTGACCTGGCATAAAAACGTTCCCCTTGTTACGCGTTTGTTAAAATGTTCTCAGGTAATGATGTTTTGCAGTATAATGCCGTTAAAATAAGAAATTTATTTTTTACTTTTCTTGCAGTTTCGTTCAAAGGCATGACTTCTTGCCCTCTCCATGAAAATATAGCAAGTTCATTACACTATTACTCTGCTTAACCGTACAATGGCGTTGATAAACAAAATTTTAGCCATTAACACCGGCTCATCAAGTATCAAGTTTTCGTTGTATGAGATCGGTGAAGCTGAGCGCCTTGTTTTTACTGGTTCCCTGAGCCGCATCGGCAGCACTGGTACCATGTTTTTGGTTCAGGATGCTCAAGGAAACACTCTCGTAAGTGAGAGCGTTACAGCACAGCATCATGATGCGGCATCCGATTATCTCTTTTCGTGGATTGCCTCGCAGGGTGACGTCTTCAAGCTTGATGCGGTGGGTCATCGCATTGTCCATGGTGGGCCACTCTATTCCCTCCCTCAGCGCGTGACACCTGAACTTATTGCCTCACTTGAGACAATGACTCCATACGCGCCAGAACATCTGCCACAGGCTATAAACGCTGTCAAATATATCGCGAAGCTGTTTCCGGATACTCTTCAGGTAACCTGCTTCGATACCTCGTTTCACTCGGCCATGCCTCCACTCGCCAGGCTCTATGCGCTTCCCGAATCCATTCGCCGCGAAGGCGTCCAGCGTTACGGGTTTCATGGTCTTTCTTATGAGTATATTCTTCTTGAACTCAGGCGACAGCAGGGCTTGCAGGTATTACAAAAGAAGATGATTTTTGCTCATCTTGGTCATGGTGCCAGCATGGCTGCCGTGAAAAATGGAAATAGTATTGAAACGACAATGGGTTTTTCTCCGGCGGGAGGCTTGATGATGAGTACTCGTACAGGCGATCTTGATCCCGGAGTGATTTTGTTTCTGTTGCAGCAGGACAAGATGACCCCTGCCGCAATCAAAGAGATGGTAAATCGTCGGTCAGGACTTCTCGGCGTTTCAGGCATCACTGACGATATGCGCGAGTTGCTTGACGCTGAAGATAGTGACGATCATGCACGGGAAGCTGTTGCATTGTTTTGTTATCAGGCACGTAAATATATCGGGGCTCTTTCCGCCGTCCTTGGCGGTCTTGATACTTTGGTCTTTACCGGAGGTATTGGTGAACACTCCCCTGAAATCAGGAGTCGAATCTGTACCGGCCTGGAATTTCTTGGTGTAAGGATTGATGAGGAAAAAAACAGGACTAATTCATCGCTCATTTCACTCGAGAACAGTCATGTGGAGATTTGGATTATGAGAACCAACGAAGAGCTGATGATTGCCCGCCACACCATGAGCATGCTGAAAAAGTTGAAAAAATAACTGAAATTAACATCTAATCCATAGAGAGTACGATGAAAAAGAGCCCTGTAGCACCGGAAAGAGCGCCACTGACACCGCTTTCTCAAGAGGAACTTCACTCGATCAATGCCTACTGGCGTGCGGCAAACTACCTTTCTGTAGGCCAGATATACCTGATGGACAATCCGCTACTCAAAAAGCCCCTGAAACCTGAGCATGTCAAGCCCCGTCTTCTGGGACATTGGGGCACCACTCCCGGACTGAATTTCATCTATGTGCATCTTAATCGTATAATCCGGCAACGGGACCTTGATGTTCTCTATATTGCGGGCCCCGGTCATGGCGGTCCTGCCCTGGTGGCCAATGTCTGGCTTGAAGGTACCTACAGCGAATATTATCCAACAGTTTCGGAAGATGAAGCCGGTATGAAAAATCTGTTCAGACAGTTTTCATTTCCCGGAGGAATTCCAAGTCATGTCGCCCCCGAAACCCCGGGTTCCATCCATGAAGGGGGCGAACTTGGTTATTCGATGTCACATGCGTTCGGAGCTGTATTTGATAATCCTGATCTTGTTGCCGCTTGTGTTGTTGGTGATGGTGAAGCTGAAACAGGTCCACTGGCAACATCGTGGCATTCAAACAAATTTCTCAATCCCGCTCGTGACGGAGCTGTGCTTCCGATTTTGCACCTGAATGGATATAAAATTGCCAATCCAGCTTTTCTTGCCCGCTTGCCGCACGATGAACTGGAGAGTCTGATGCAAGGGTACGGATACACGCCCTGTTTTGTTGAAGGTTCCGATCCTGAAACCATGCATCAGAATATGGCAGAGGCGCTTGATGACTGTTTTGAAAAGATTGCACAAATTCAGCGTGAAGCTCGGGAGCACGGCCACCAGGAAAGACCGAGCTGGCCCATGATTGTTTTGCGCTCACCGAAAGGCTGGACCGGCCCAAAAGAGGTTGACGGCAAAAAAACCGAAGATTTTTGGCGATCACACCAGGTGCCTTTTGCCGGGGTACGTGAAAACCCTGCTCATCTGAAACTGCTTGAAGAGTGGATGCAAAGTTACAGACCCGAAGAGCTCTTCACACAATCGGGAGCACTCAGGCCGGAACTGAAGGCCCTGGCACCTGCAGGGCAGAAAAGAATGGGAAGCAGCCCTCATGCAAACGGAGGAGTTCTTCTGAAACCGTTGCGTATGCCTGATTATCGGCAGTATGCTGTTTCCATTCCTTCTCCGGGAGCGGTTATGGCCGAACCTACAACCGTTATGGGCATTTTTTTACGGGATGTCATGAAAATGAACGAACAGGCCTCCAATTTTCGAATATTCGGGCCTGACGAGACGGCATCCAACAGGTTTGGAGCACTCTTTGAAGTTACTGACCGTGTCTGGATGGATAAGGTTATGCTCTATGACGATCATTTATCCCCTGATGGCCGGGTCATGGAAATTCTCTCCGAACATACCTGCCAGGGTTGGCTTGAAGGCTATCTGCTCACCGGAAGACATGGATTTTTCTCCTGCTATGAGGCATTTATCCATATTATTGATTCAATGTTTAATCAGCATGCAAAATGGCTGAAGATAACCCGTGATGAAATTCCGTGGCGCCGTCCGATTGCCTCACTGAACTATTTATTGACCTCGCATGTCTGGCGACAGGATCATAACGGGTTTTCCCATCAGGATCCCGGATTTATCGATCATGTCGTCAACAAGAAAGCCGGTGTTATCCGCGTTTATTTACCACCCGATGCCAACACGCTGCTTGCCGTAACCGATCACTGCCTGCGTTCGCGTAACTATATCAATGTTATTGTCGCAGGCAAACAGCCGGAGTGGCAATGGCTCGATATGGATGCAGCCGTAAAGCATTGTACCCTTGGAGTCGGGATATGGGAGTGGGCATCAAATGACACGGGCAAGGGTGATCCTGATGTCGTTATGGCTTGCGCAGGAGATGTTCCAACGCTTGAAATCCTTGCGGCGGTCTCTATTTTAAGAGACAAAATTCCAGACCTTAAAATTCGTGTTGTCAATGTGGTCGATCTCATGACTCTTCAACCACCGGAAGAACACCCGCATGGACTGAAAGATCAGGATTTCGATGATATCTTCACGACTGACAAGCCGATCATTTTTGCCTACCACGGCTATCCCTGGCTTATTCATCGACTGACCTACCGCCGCACCAACCATAACAATCTGCATGTTCGCGGATACAAAGAAGAAGGAACAACCACCACTCCCTTTGATATGGTGGTTATGAACGATCTTGACCGCTTCCATCTTGTTGCTGATGTGATAGATCGTGTTCCACAGCTCAGACAGAGGGCTGCGTATGTGAAACAGTATGTACAAGACCGACTGATAGCCCATAAGGAGTATATCCGTACCTGGGGCGAGGATATGCCTGAAATCCGGAACTGGCAGTGGAAATAGATACCACAAGAAAAAGAGGGAGGGGGCCTGATTCTCTCCCCTCAATAAGTGCCCACATCAATGGGTGATTCATGGGCAATGTGCCGCAGGCGCGCAGAGTAGGCCGCTAACTGTTGTTCGCGTTCATTATTTGTCATGCGGGCAGGCCCATAAACAATCTGTGGCGCCAGGATGCCGAAACCGACAAACTCCAGGATGCCGTGCTGTATCGGGCGCAGAGGTCCGGAAATATCTCCGTTGAAACCGCCCTGCCGGAAGGCTTCTTCCGGTCCACCTGTCGTCAGGCTTAGCAACGCATGCTTGCCGCGAAAAACGCCAGTTTCATAGTAATGGCCATTGCCGTAAACGCGGCCCATAGCAAAAACGCGGTCAACCCATCCTTTTAAAACTGCAGGCAACCCAAACCACCATAGCGGAAATTGCCAGATCATAAGGTCGCACCACTCAATCTTCTCCATCTCAGCTTCAATCTCTTCCGAAAAACCACTTGCTGCTGTGGCGTGCATTTCTTCGATTTGTTGTTTGAAGAAATCCTGGTTTTTGACGGTAGTAAAGTTCTTTCGGCTGGAGACAGGGTCGAAGCGCATTTCATGTAAATCGGAAGTTCTCACCTCATGGCCAGCGTTGGTCAGCGCCTCACAAGCCGTGCGGAACATCGCACCATTAAAACTCTGTGGTTCGGGATGCCAATAAACGACGAATATTTTCATCAAAGTGATACTTGTATCCTAACGGCAAATCTCAGTAGACGTTTCTGCCGTAGCCAAAAGCAAAGGCAGAAACATCGGCTGGAGTGTCCTGTCAGGTATGTTTTAGAAAAATCTACTTCGTCGAATAAAGAATTACGCCATCAGTGTTGTACACATCCACACTCCACGTTCCCCCTCCGGGTGTTGGTGGATTCGTGAGCTTCTGCCCCCAAAACGCAATGAGATTGCCTGTTGATAGTGTGGTCTCCTGTTGCACAACAAACTTTTCGTCAACTAATCTTCCAACCGTAAAATGGAGATGTTCCATTTTACAAGCCAAGTAAAAAATAGATAATTATAGTGAAATATCAATATGGCAAGTTCATTAAGCACCAATATTCTTCCGCCCTCCAATAGCTCTGTAGCCGCAGCGCAAGCGAGAACTCTGATGGTGTGATCAGCTTCCGAGATACTTGGTCAAGTGATCGGTTTGAAGGCATGTCAGCAGAGATTCATGTCGCACCATAACAGGAATTATAAACCCGGCGCGGGAAGGGCTGGTTTGTGGGTATCGAAGTCAGTGAGCTGCGCCTACACGGGGTGCCGTGTTCTATAATACAATATTATGTAAAGCCGGGTTTGGCGGGAACCCTTTCCTTTTGTGTTCTCAGCAAAAATGTTCAGTGGTACTTCGGAACAAAACGCAGTCCGGTCGGCCGGCTTTCTTGCAATGAGCTGCTTGAGGGTTTAAGGAAGGAAACGGTACAGCCTGAGAGTAAACCCGCTTAAACAACGGTTTGTGTAACAGCCTCACAAATGATAAATTGCGCATAAACTTATTTGTTTTTTTTACGCAATTCCATAACCTGGGGCAAAAGATGAAAAAAAAGACCATTCAAGACCTCATTCCCTCTATTTTTCTTGCAATGTTGATGCTTTTCAGCGGAGTATTGCCAGTAAAGGCGGCGGCACCACTCTTTGAACCAGCAGACTTTGTGCTGATTCGAGGCAACGAGTTTACGATGGGGAGCCCTGAGGGTGAAGTTGGCAGGGCTGAAATCAAAGCTTTTTGGGAGAAAAAGGGTATTGAGTACAGTGAAACTCAGCATCAGGTGCGGGTGAGTAGCTTTTCGATGAGCAGATATGCTGTGACGGTTGCCGATTTCAGGAAATTTGTGAAAGCATCGGGGTACCAGACAGATGCTGAAAGAGGTGGTTTCAGCGATATTGTTTCTAGCAGCAAGATAAAAAAAGGGGATGAAGTAAACTGGCGTTATGGCGTCTCGGGTAGTGTGCGACCCCTGAGCGAAGAGAACCATCCTGTTGTGCATGTGAGCTGGTATGACGCTGTAGCCTATTGCAAGTGGATATCGTCAAAAACGGGGAAACATTTCCGTTTGCCAACAGAAGCAGAGCGAGAATATGCCTGCCGTGCAGGGAGCAGAACGCAGTTCAATACCGGTGAGAACTTGACGACGGAGCAGGCAAACTATAATGGCAACTATCCCTACAATAAAAATCCGGCAGGGGTTTACAGAGACAACACGGTTCCAGTGAACAGTTTTGCTCCCAATGGGTGGGAGTTGTACAACATGCATGGCAACGTATGGGAGTGGTGCAGTGACTGGTTCGGTGGAACGTACTATGACGGCTGTAAAACGAAAGGTGTGGTGACCAATCCTGCGGGGCCAGCAACTGGTTCCAGCCGTGTGCTTCGTGGTGGGAGCTGGGGCGGCGATGCCGGGAGCTGTCGGTCGGCTAATCGCAGCGGTGGCTCCCCCGACGGCCAGGACGACGATGTTGGCTTCCGCCTGGTGTTAGTCCCGTAGTCAGTTGGCAGCTCTTCCGGCTTTGCTTTTGAGCCGAGAGGAAATAAGGAGATAACTGCTATTCATGCCGGTCTGGAGAGCGGGATTTTAGGCGGCGCCTATGTCTATATCCCCATTCGCCGGATGAAAAGGTGAACATTCTCTCTGTCCAGAAATTCCGGGAGTTTCTTGTTGAAACGCTCCATAACGGCATGCACAATGATCGCCCGACTCATACAGTGGCGTAGCTCGTCCTTTATGCCCCCTTATCGGGTGTGAGCTTCAGAAATCTCCTGGCGTTATCACAATAGACGTCTTGATGCTGATCAAGCGGAAACGTAGTTTCTATGACATTGCGATGGTCAAGAAGATCAGCAAACAACAATAATATCGTGAAGTCAGAGCCATACATCAGTCGCCTTTTGACAGCATCCGAAGTATCATACTCATCGCGAATGTATTTCAATACATCCGGGTCTGTATGGCAGGAGATGTCTGTGTAGAGATTCTGATACTTGTTCGACTTGATCATATTGGCGATTATCTCCCGCCAGTCTTTACGATCCCCTCCGAAGTGCGCCAAATTAAGTCTGAGACTTGGAAACTCATCGAGCACGATACGCCATATTTCCGGATGGTTGAAATACTGTGACTTCACATCTCTATCAATCAGGGAAAAGTCCACCACCTTATCCATGGTTAGTGCAACGAGCCCTCCTTGTCTGACGTCAAACACCCAGGAATCATGGGGGACATAAAGATGGTCGTTCATAGTCGGCATGCCGGGGGATGAGCAATGGGCGATGACAGGAATATCGTTGGCGACGCAGTATGCGTACAAGCCCTTCCGTTTGTCCATCATTGCCGGATGGGCCGCAGAAAAACCGAGAGGAGCATAAAGCTTTACACCACAAAAGTCTTTTCCCGGCCCGACGTTCGCCTTGATCTTGTCCAAGTTACCAGAGCGCCGCGGGTCGAACGACAGAAATGGATAAAACCTGTCCCTATAGGTTTCGATATTTTTCAGTTTTTTCAGAATCTGAAACTGTATTTCAAATGAGTTGTCTTTGAGTACCTCATCGACCAGGTCGTCTTTAACTTTATCACCAATACTGGCCAGACTTGCTCTTAGCGTATCAGCCCTATCTTTTTCAGGATGATTATGCGCATCGTAGTCTTGCATTAATTGGTCGACCTTATCGCGGATATCATGTTGCTGGTCATGAGTGAGGTAGTACATATCGTACATCAGGGGGGCGATGATTGAGTCGTCGCCGTAGTGATCAAATAATGCGTTCGCTATGTCAGATGGATCTTTTCCGCTTATCTCAATGAATGCGTTTATCCGTTCAATCATGTTGTCGGCATGATCATAGTCACCGGAATCGATCAAATCGGTAATGACATCGCTAAAAGCGATCAAGAGCTTTCCGCCGAACGTCAATACATCCTCACTAAATACGTGGCAATGCACATCGATAATCTTCATGACATCCCTCCAAATAAAATTTGAATAATATTGAACATCTATTGATTCGTATGTTCGCCCAACAACGTTTAGAATGATCTGCTTAATTCTGAAAAAGAAGACCGCTCCCCCACCTATAATGTATGGTTTTTTTGTGAATATTTCCGCAAAAGCGGAGTACCGCCTTCGCTCATGCACGCAAGCCGCCGCAGGCAGCATGAGCCAAGATGGCGCACTTGAGTACAAGAGCACCACAGCAGGCCAGCGTCAGCCGCATTGCTTCATCGCCTCCGCAGCCCGGAACTCCGCTTCGATTTTGCGATATGTAAAAAAAAGCAGACAGTGAGCTGCGAGGAATGCGTACGTTTTGCAGAAGTGTTTCTGGCGTTGGCCTCCCTTACCGTATCAGAAAGGATACTATTTGAAGACCGTTTTGGCTACGGCATGCCGAATCATGTCATTGGTAGTAAAGGCTGAATGAATGAGGCGGATACGCTCTTCAATGCCTGTTTGGCCTTTTTGTCGTGCACAGATTTCGCGCAATTGGGGAGCAAACCCGATGCCAATGAGACGCATGCCTTCCAGTATGCCGGTTGTCGCTTCCACAAGAAAAATGGCAATTGCATTCGTCTCCGATGCCATCCAGATTCTGCGGGTCTCGTCGTCAAATTTAGAGGTATCAAAAGAGATATCAAAACGGAACTCTTCTCCGAAATCCACAATCAGAAAAGGAATATCCCGCTGTTCAAAGAGGTAAGCGGTTATTTTTCCGGTTGTAAACAGTCTTTTTTCTTTGCTGGAAATCTTTTTGAGTGACATCAGGAGATGGAAAAAACTCTCTGTCGGTATTGCAATATTCATCTCCCGACCGGTACAGTATTGTTCAAGGGGAAAAAGTTGTCCTACCCGGTATGCTTCCATAATTCTAAAGGTTATGTCTGGTATAGTCCTGACTTGGCTTGATTGATTAGCTGTAAGGTAAGAAGGATTCTCAAAATATTCGATACTCAATCCGGCAGTCCTGCCCCTCGCAGCGGCATAGGCAGCATGTTGCAAGAGCAAAGCCAGCAGGCTAACGGTAAGCAGCACAGCTTCGGAGTGTGGCAGCCAGCATCTGAACCACTGCTTGGCGAGTCCGGCTGGTTAACACCTTCGCTCTTGCACATCAGCTCATTTGAAGAAGAAGAGTATCTGGTTCTCTCTGCCATTACTGATGCCGGAACTCCGCTCGAAGGCGAACTCTGCCAAAAGCCCGAAAATTTTTCGATCCGGAAAGCAAGGTACAGGAGCGTCGCCATGTCAAGAAACTTGAAAAACAGCGCTTCAGCTTGAGCGAATTGTTGGCATACCTGCTGATTTTTGGGTTGAGCGTGAGCGACGTTACCGCCTTAAACTTGCTGAAATTGATGAAGCAGAAACGCTGCTTCAGGTAAAAGAGTGGGCAAAAAGGTTTCCCTGCAAGGAGATGAACGCAAAGGGGTGGATTGCCTTTGAGGGCAGTTCGGCTAGCGCAGGCAAAGCATTGCTCTCCTTTTTTAACGTGGCAAGCCCTGACGTGTACGAAAAGTTTTATCACGGCCAGGTTTATGCAACAGCATACGGTATGAGCGAAAAAAACAGCAAAGACCCATACTCTGTTGCCGCGTGGCTTCGGCAGGGAGAGCGGCAGGCCGAATTGCTTCAGGTGCCTGATTTTGACAGGAAAGCTTTTGAGGCAACCTTGCAGGA
>CAJAAV010000188.1 GCA_903937835.1 uncultured Chlorobiaceae bacterium
AACTGCATGGTGATCAGCAAGTACTGCAATAATTTGCGTGACAAACCAATCCTTCTCGATGAAAGAGGGAGCAATGCTTTTGAGAAGTGCCACTTCCTCAAAAACTTCCTTTTCAGGCCGCTGGTTCATAACTGACATAAGTTCCACCATATCCTATCTTTCGGCTTATACGGCCCTTAACAGCAATCACGGGACCGGTTGGCACCTGGGTTGTTTTTCCTATAGACAAGCGCATAGCTCATTACTCAAGTCCAAGGAAGTTTTTGATATCTGATTTTTTGAGAACCGTGGTTTTACCCTCCTCTACTTGCTGAAGAGAGTGCTGTAAATGCTCAACGACATTATCGCTCATTTTCCGGGCAGGAATAATTTCATAAGTTTCATTCTTGCCGCACTGGATAATGACCCGTTCCTTATTTGCGGTATTGAGGTATTTCCGAAGGTTACGCCTAAACTCCGTTGTGCTTATTGCTATCATAGTTGTTCCTCTATTTACGGTATTCTGAAGCTCTCGATGCCAGAAGCCACCGCCATTGATCTTGCAGGTTGCTGAACTGTCGCCAACAACAGTTTTAAATTCTTGATCGCTGTTTCGTCACTCGCCGATTGTTTTAAAATAAAAATAGTTAATCGCATTTCAGTACAATTGCGTCCGCACTGCGGACGTAATTGAGAATGGATAGAAAATTTGCGATAAAGTCTTTTTGTTTCATGAAATCCCATCTATCAAGTGCTTGCCCTTCTCAGTCAGACGGTATTGCTGGTTTTTGCTGCGTGGCTTATCCGGCAAGGTCATTTCGATCAATTTAAAGTCCAGCAGACCTTTGATAGCCGCTTCGAAATTACGAGTCCTTCGAGGATAGCCAAGCTTCGCCAGAAGTTGTGGAGTTGATTTCGGTTCAATCAGGAGCATTATAATTTTCTTCATCATTTCACTCAATCTGATGTCATGCACCACGTCATACACCCCATCATGCGCCCCGACTTGTGCAACTTTAGCCGTCTTCTCTTGTTTTTCTCCAAATTCCGGCACACTGATGATCATGCGAAAAACATCCCCTTCAATGAGTTGCGGATCCGATCCGCCGTACTTTTTACCGTACATCATCATCTTTCGCATACCAGAGCCGAGTTCGTCAGCACGGTCTATCTCTCTGAAAAATGCACCGATCACAGGGTTTTTGGGATAAGGCGCAAAGGTGTCGGGGTTCAGCAGGCCAAACCCGTGAGGACGATTGGCGTTCCAGGTGGTCACCTGACCATATTCAATGATAAGCCGAGCCGGAACGCCACTGGAGTATTCGCGGTGAATAAGAATATTGGATGCAACTTCACGGAAGATGGCATCCCGCAGGCTTCTGCGTTCAATGCCTTAAAGATAAAAGGGATCGGGCAGATGCTTTTGGATAAAAGCCAAAATCCGGTCGTAGCTTTCGATAAGGTTGGTGCGCACCAGATCCCGGTCATCGTAGCGATCCACATTGACCTTGCGCAGAATCAGATCGGTTCGATGCGCAGGACAAACTTTCAGGATAAGCAGGTCAGGCGCAAAGAGCATGGCTCCGGCCAGAGTGACCCCGTTTTGCTTTGCCTCTGGATCCTCTTGATAGAGCTGCGCACTCTTGAGCAGTTGCAGGTCATCCATATCGGCCCAAGGATGATTGTCCCTGTTTATCCGAACATATCGACGGCACTTTTCAATCAATTCCGGGCGAAGATCTATCACCTGAATCCAGGGGTATACCTTGTTTTCGCTGAACGTCGCCTGTTTTCGCTGGTAGAGATGCGCCACCTGTGTGGTGTGATCGGTAATATCCAGATCACCATCTTCATTGCGGTCGTAAATACGCCCATTACAGCGATGCACCTGGGAGCTTTCCGGCACATAAATCCGCAGAAGAGATTTCCCGTCAAGCTCGACAACATCCACAGAGAGATACGTTGGCGGCGTGAGCTTCAGCGGGTTGTTGACTGAGGTGACAAAGTCTTTTTTGATCTGCGTTACAGCATCCGGCTCAATACCCTGAAGAGTTCCGTCATCCTGAACACCAAGCAGAATCGTGCCACCATGGCGATTGAGAAAGGCGCAAACTGTCTCATAAACATCGCGATTGATTTTATTCCGGCAAGTTTTGAATTCTACCGAAATCCCCTCACCCTGACGGATCAGTTCATGTATCTGTTTTATGCTGACGTCCATACGTTACCTTTTAAAATTGGGATAAAAGAGATTTGATTCCTTGAGCCTTCGTCATGGAATGGCGTTTTATCAGGATACTTTCGTATCCCACAGAGACTTGCCAGTTGCCCTGAAATACAGGGACTCAGGGTCAACATCAAAACCGCAATCCCATGCAAGAGTAGGCCAGGAATCAAGATAAAAATGTGAAAAAGCTTCAGGGTCCTGTAATGGTTCCGCAATTGGATATTTCCTAAACTGTGCGATAATCAAAGCCAAGTACCAAAGTAAGGTCAGAAACACAGCAAAGAAAAACAAGAAGGAAAATTTATAGCCAAGAAGCCGAAATAAACCTGATTTATACAAGGATACGAATATCCAT
>CAJAAV010000189.1 GCA_903937835.1 uncultured Chlorobiaceae bacterium
ACGTATAATCCAGAATGAAGACATGAACAAAAAACACACCATGGTGGTGCCAACACTTTTTTTAAAAACGCCAACTTGTTATAGTAGAGGTAGTTGCGTTTTTGAATTGTAGAAGACGAGTCAAGCTGTTTGAGTTGCGCACGACGCAGGGAGATCAGGTTTTCTACTTTGGAAAGAAGGGTCGCGATACGGATTTGGTCGTCAAACGGCGGAAGGGGAATTAAGACTTTTGAGAATGACTCTTTTGAAATTTCTTTGAACGTTGCACCGTTGCCAATAGAGTTTAGATACTCTCTTTTTGACTTCAAGTAGAAATATAAAAACTCGTTATGTAATTTGTCTTTTTGCGGAATAATACTTTTAAAACCCTGATTCGTGCACATTGGAACACCGTTGATAGCTAACAAGCCAATTGGTGCTCTCGAACTCAATAAAATGCTGCCCGAAGGAAGCAAATGAGTAGAACAACTTTCCAAACCTTTCTTTGAAATTCTTTTATTGGTATTGTAGATATAAATTCCATCTAAACTGCTTATATCTTTTGGTGTTACCCAAAGCACATCACCATTCCAATATTCTTCAATATTTGTTTTTGGTGTCGAACCGGATACGATTTCACTATACTCGCTAATTTTAACAAGTGGCCATTTCATCTCCCCCTCCCCTCAATCGCCCTCATGCCGATTCTCGGATTTCCTTCCAGCAGTTGCTCATATCGCTCATAATCGAATTGCGAACGCAGTGCGTTCGTAATTCTAACCTCCTTATAAAAATACAAGTTACGCCTAAATCGACCAACTGAAAAACTCATCCCGCAACCATTTGTAAATGCTTGTTTCATCCAATCATCCCCTTCAACTCCAGCAGCTCCCGTACAATGCCGCTCTGAATATGTGCAAGTTCAGCCTCATCAATCTCCCCCACCTCTGCCGCAACCAGCTTGTCGAGAATCACCGACGGACTCTCGTAGACGACCTCTTCAAATACATCGGTTTTATAGCGGGAAAGGGAGAGATCATAGCCTCCTTCGCCTTCAATTTCTGCACGGGGAACCATAAAGAACTTTTGCGTTCTGTCGGTGTCGTGCTCAACGCTTCGCCGTTTATAGTTCTCGACAATATCAAGCAGATCGCCAAAACCATCCTGCTTGCTTCGTTTGTCGTCGAGCGAGTAGCCGTCCGACTGCATGTCGTAAAACCAGACGTGCTCTGTTGCTGGTTTGGTGACTTTGTCGAGCGGGCCCCACACTTTTGTGAAGAGCAGAATGGAGGTTGAGACTCCGGCATAAGGCTTGAAGACTCCGCTCGGCATGGTGATAACGGCTTTCAGGTCGCAGCGGTCAACAAGCAGTTTGCGCAGTGCCCTGAAAGCGCCGCCGGAGCCAAAAAGCACGCCTTGCGGTACAATGACGCAGGCGGTTCCACCTTTTTTCAGCAGCCGATAGATGTTTTCGACAAAGAGCAGCTCTGTTTTGGTGGTTGAGAGGGTGAAGCTTTCGTTAATGTCGCCCTTGTCGATGCTGCCGGTAAAGGGGGGATTGGCCATGATGATGTCGTAGCAGGACTCCTGCGTAAAGCTCTTGCTCAGGGTGTCTTTGTAGTCGATTTCCGGCTCGTCAATGCCGTGCATCATCAGGTTCATGAGCGCAAGGCGAACCATGGTGCTGTCGATATCGTAGCCAAAGAGTGTTTTGCTGAGAATGGTTTTTGCCTGTTCGGTAAGCCCGGCGGAGACGGAGGTGCGGAGAAATCCATCTTCGTCCGGCACGAGATCCTTGTTTCCGGCACGAATTGCCAATTGCGTCACAATGTATTGATAGGCCCCAAGCAGGAATCCACCTGAACCACATGCAGGATCGGCAATGGTGTGGCCAAGCTTGGGCTCAACCAGATCGGCCATCATTTTGATGATGTGGCGAGGGGTACGGAACTGACCGTTTTTACCGGCGGAGGCAATTTCGGAGAGCAGAAATTCATAGACATCGCCCTGAATATCCTGAAATGCCTGCCCCTTTTCACTTGAGTCTTTCTCCATCACCTCAAAGATCTCGTCAACTGTTTTCACCGCCTCAACGAGGAGCGAAGGCTTGGGAATGATGAAGACCGCATTTTTGATATGCTGGGTAAATTTCGACTCGGAGCCGTTCATGTCTTTCAGGTAGGGGAATACTCTCGACTGCACATGGGTGAGCATATCTTCGGCCTGCCGGTGTTTGAATTCACTCCAGCGAAGGGTGCTTTTGTCAATAGCATAACTCGCGGCATTTTCTTTGTCGCGGTATTCCGGCGGTATCCACATCCCCTCAAAGAGTGAGTGGTAGGTGTCACCCGCCCACTCGGCACTTGCCTGCTTCTCCCTGTCCTGATCGTCCATCCGCTTCATAAAGAGCAGATAGGTGATCTGTTCAATCGCGGTAAGCGGGTTGGAAATTCCGCTGCTCCAGAACTTGTTCCAGAGTTGATCTATCTTCGATTTCAGTTCAGGGTTGTGCTGGAGCATCGGGTTGTATCTGTACTATTGATGGTGAACTCTTGCTGTTTGTTCATTGTCTGTTCTGCTTCAACAATGTTTGGCCTTGCTCGGTTGTTTTGTAGCGTTGCAAGCGACTTTGAGGTTTGTCAAGTATGGTGCGGACAAGTAAACCCTGTTCGAGCAAAACGTCAAGATAGTTACGCTGAAATGTTTCGCGGTGTTTTATACCGATGATTTCCTGAATTTCAGTACTTTTTTTCGGGTCAATGCAGGCTGTCAGTACATCAAACAACCAGTTCTCCACTTGTCCGGTGTCTTCAGTGACTTGTCCGGTGACTTGTCCGGTGACTTGTCCGGTGACTTGTCCGGTGACTTGTCCGGTGACTTGTCCGGTGACTTGTCCGGTTACCTGTTTGTCCATGGATTCTGCCTTTTCAGCTTGATCAAATCGTGACCTGGTCAATTCTGTCAAGCTATAGGTGGAGTTTTCCCTGGCAATGAAAAGCTGTTGATTGCAAAGATACTCAAGTGCATGGTGAGCAAGAGCAAGATTACCGTTTAATGCCATGGCTGCATCGGTAACGTCGAGCACAGGCTGGATTGAGGCTATTGCGAGAAGAGTGGCTTGTTCAGCAGTCAGGTTGATATTGAGACTTTTCAGGAAGCGTTGTATGGCCTCACTCATCAATGGTGCCTGTAACAAGATCAACTCAAAGGCTTTACCGGCTTTATCATTGTTGATCAGTGGTGGCCGGCGACCAAGTTCCCGCCAGTTTCGCAAAATCGACCGAATACCGGTACCCGCCTGGTCACTCAGTCCTATACGACGAAAAGCATTGACAATGAGGGGATTGCGGATATCTTTTTCGTTTGATTCCAGCAATTGAGCTTTGGTGGCAAAGGCATCACCAGGGTTCCAGAATATGAGCCGGTCAGTAAACCATTTCAGCGATGCTTTGCGGTTATGATCACCGTAGTCCTGATGGATAAGCATGTTGATCGTAGCTTCACGGAAAGCAATGTAGTCCGGGGGATCGTCATTGCGGCGCATGGTGGCTGGATCAACCTTGAAGGGATGTTCCGCGATGCGCGAGTATTTTGCCACCAACCCTCGCCAGGTTTTGAAAAGATTCTCTTCAAAAACCACGCGATCGTGCCAGCGTTCGTCGGCAGACCATGCATCAAAACGGGTATCAATGCGCTGATAATCCAAAACGGGTCGAGGAAGCAAGCCACGGACGTAGCGATCATGACCAAAGAGGATTACCGCAGCTCGGGTAAGTACCGGTTTACCGTTCTGGTGAATCAGGAAATTCCACTCCTGCAGAAATTCCAATGGGTCGTCAACCTGTCGCTGCTCAGGATTGCGACGATAAAAGAGCTCCTGATACCACCTGAGTGTCTCGGTATCGATACAACTCTCCACCTCGATATCAGCGACTCCCTCGCTATCCCAGGCTGAGCGGGAACTATCGCGCAGAAATCGGTGAAGTTCACTATCCGTGACACGCTCGTCTCGTGCAGCACGCCTGATGTAACTGTCCCAGGGATTGCCATTCAGATAAACAGGTTTCCGGTGCCTCTCAAGTTCAGGGATGTGGAAAGCGAGAATACGTTTGCCATCAATATCATAAACATAGGGAGTGGCGTTGACTATCTGGTTTAACTTTTGCCCGGCTCGTAAAGTGGTGAGAAAAGCGTTTTGAACGCGGTCAAAGGCATCGGGATCCACGCCAGAAGCTTCAAGCAGTCCATTTTTTTCTGTAACACCAAAGAGCAGCCAGCCACCTTGCGTGTTTGCAAAGGCGCTTACTGTGGAGTAAACATCTTTGGGGACATCCCGTTGTGCTTTCTTGCACTCGAAGTCAGTCCACTCATAGCCTTTCATACGGCTGATTAGTTCATCTTTGGTCATCCGTTACTCAATTTCATGTTCTCGTATCGCTCTTAATCGAATTGCGAACGCAGTGCGCTCGCAATTGGGATTGGAAATTCCGCCGCTCCAGAAGTTGTTCCAGAGTTGGTCTATCTTCGATTTCAGTTCAGGGTTGTGCTGGAGCATCGTCTATTAAGCTTTATTTATATTCTTTAAAGAGATTGACCCTTTTGCAGTAAGCCGGTACTTTTGCAAGCGACTGCCGGGCTTTTCCGGAATGGTGTAAGCAACAAGCTCCCTATTGATGAGTTTTTTCATCAACTCATTGAGATAACGGGTTGGTTTTTCTTTGCCAAATGCCTTCGCAATTGCTGCTTTTGATAAAGGGCTGGGTTGAAGAAGCTCCATAATACGCAATCCCATTGTTGACTCTACCCCTGACTCTACCCCTGACTCTACCCCTGACTGGGCCCCCGACTGAACTGACTCTACCCCTAAAGTTTTTGCTTCACCTTTCAGCACCTCTTCTTCCAGCGCAAGAGCTTCCTGGGATACCGGAAAGGTCGTCCGGATGAAATGTGTCGAAAAGGTGTAGGCTTCACGTGGGTAAGCTTTGAGAATCCGGGGCATTCCGGAGCCAAGGTATTCAACCATAGCAAGATCCTTGAAGACTCGCATCAGGGTTTTGTTGCGGGGCATGGAGTATCCGGCAAAAAAATCATCCTGCTCAGCACCAGGGTGAACGGTACCTGCCGAGGTAATTTCAAGCCGGTCAGCAAATATTTCAAACTTTGGCACCAGTTCGGTACTGTAATCGTTATGAATGATGGCGTTGATCACAGCTTCACGAAGGGCGACCTTGTTCCACAGGCTTCGGCTGATACGCTCCCGGGAAGTTATTTTATTGATGACACGATTCTCGACTCCCTCCAGACGGTCGAGTATCTGCTTGCAGCTTTTAATCAGGCAACAGAAGCCGTAATCTTTGCTCCCAAGCAGATCAACCCTGTCAGTGCCTGCATATTTCGCCACCTGCACCGAATTGCCGTTTTGATCGGCCAGCAGATAGCCTGCATAGTTATAGCCGCCATCCTCGGTGGTCAGTTCAAGATTGGCTGCGAATTTGTCGCCGAGGGTAAGGCCTGCCTCCTGATAGTAGATTTTAAGCTGCTCAAAGGTGAGATCCTGCCGCAGAGAACGAATACGGGAGATTGAGTTACGCGTACGTCGGGCAAAGAGTTCTTCAATCATACGCTGCGACATGGGCTCACTGGCGCTGCCAATACGGATGAAACATCCTTTTTCTGACATACCGAACTTGCGCAGGTAATATGGCTTTTCGGTACCACTGGCAACGATGATTTTAATAATATCTTTGCCATCACGGGTTTCGTGAATGACATCGAACAACCCAAGGCATGAAGGCTGAATATTATTTTTGAGGCGATCCTTGATGGCAAGCTGCAGAGCGTCGCACTCAGTCACGCCATAGAGAGACCCGTGCTTGTCAATACCAATATAGATAATGCCGCCATCATGATAGTTCAGAAATGCGATGACCTCCTTCTCAAGCCTCTCATTCAGCTCGCGCTTGTATTCGATGCGGTTATTTTCTGTCATGTTACGCTGCAAGTTGCCGGGCCAGAGCCAGGATTTCGTTAATTTCAGCCGGATTGAACACCCCGCGAATGCCTTGCGGGTGTATTACGGTAAATGGAGCGTTGATGAGGTCTCTCTTTTCTACCTTTTCGCGCTCTATAATGAAGTTTTTGAGCAGGTTTAAAAAGTCCAGTTGGCGACTTGAAAGGTTGGTGTGCTGCTGGATAAACTGATCGAACGCATCGGCAACCGTTTCAGGGAAACTCTTGAGAATTTCCATACCAAGAATATGGCGAATAAACTGGATAAAATGTGCCTTGCGGTTCTTATAGACGGAACGCAATAGCTCCTCGGTAATGTGCGGATGCTCTTCGTGGAGCAGCTCGGCAAGTTCAGTAGCCTCTTCAGGCGAAATCTCCTTGCCCTCCTTGATTTTGGAGAGAATGGGATTCTGTGTTGTCAGTTCGGTAATGAGCGCCTCGACCATTTCACGGTAACGTGTAATGCTGACGGCCTCATTCCGGGGGCCAAATTCCACCATCTCTTTGTGGTGGAGCAGATCCTGAAGATTCAGATGAACCTGGCCGATAGCGCCGCTCTCCAGCTCGCGAAACTTCATCAATGGTGAGAGTTTTTCGATAAGCCCGTCGAAGCTCTCTTCGGTTGCCTCGTTCCAGAACCGCTTTGTTTGCGCCGCCCTGATCAGAGCCTCCTCCTGTTTCACAAAGCCGACGCTGAGGGGACGCTGGCTGATCTGCTCGGCAATGCCGTCGCTGAGGGTGTCGTACCTCTCCTTTTGATCGCGAAGTTTGGCCAGCGAAATCTCCACGATGTCGCGCTCAAAACGCATCGCCTTAAAATCAGTCTCTGAGACGGTTCTGAAGAGCGGTTTGACTTCGCTTCTCAAATATTCAAGCTTTTGCTTCGTAAGAGAGAGCCAGAAATTCTCCTCTTCCAAAGGGTGAAGAGCTGATGCGGCCTCTTTGATAACCACTGAAGTATGCGGCAGATCGGCAATCTGCTTCCGGAGTTTTACCACTTCCCGCTCTGCAATGGCGGTGTTGCCGGTTAAGAGGGCAGACTCAATTTTGTCGAGCCGCAACCCGAAGAGTTTCACCGGAAGCGGCAGTTGTTGTTTAATCTCTTTGCCTTTGGGCTGAAGCTTGAAGTATTCAAAGTTGTCCCAGCAATCCAGAATCAGGAAGCAATCTTTTTCGGTACACCACGGCTTGAGTTTAAGGAGTTCAAGGAGCCGTGTGCCGCGACCAATCATCTGCCAGAATTTTGTGTAGGAGTAGACCGGTTTCACGAAGACCAGATTCACCAACTCCCGGATGTCAATGCCGGTATCGAGCATGTCGACACTGATGGCAATGCGGGGCATATCGCAGTTCGTGAACTGGTCGAGCAAGCCTCCCCTGCCGTAGACGCGAGGGTCGTCGGAGACCAGAACCTTGGCAAGTTCACCCTTGTATTGCGGGTAGAGTTTGTCGAATATCTCCTCAATTCGACGGGCATGAGCGATAGTGGCGCAGAAGAATATGGTTTTACCCGGAAGAACGCCGTTCTGGTCTTTGATGCACTCCTCCATGAACTCTTTGACAATCAGGCTGTTCGTCCCCCGATTGATCACCTGCTTTTCGAGCTGCGTGCCTTCAAAGTTGATCTCTTCGATATCCTTGCCTTGAAGAATCAGCTTTTTCTGATCTTCAAGGGAGATGGTCCGCTTGCTGATACCCTCCATCTGGAATTTCGTCTGGATTTTCATCACCTGGAAATTGCTCAGAAAAGGCGGAGCGTTGTTCACCGCCTCTTCGTAGGTGTAGGCAAAGGTGGGCAAGCCATCTTCGCAGTGAAAGAGGTTGAAGGTGTTGTGGTCAAGAATATCGGTCGGGGTTGCCGTCAGCCCCAGAGTGATTGTTTTAAAGTAATCGAGAATTTCGCCGTAGGTGTTGTAGATGGAGCGATGGCTCTCATCAATGACAAGAAAGTCAAAGAAATATGGTGAAATGTGCTGCGCTTCATCCCTGATGAGATTGAGCATGGTGGGGTAGGTGGCAATATAGATGCGGCGATCTTTTGCAAAGAGCTTTTCACCGTCGGCGCTGGGCCAGCGAGGTTCGTGGGGCAAATGCTCCTTGAAGGCAGTGAGCGCCTGCCCCCGCAAGGCAACGCGATCGACCAGAAAGAGAATTTTTTCGGCATGTCCGCCACGCATCAAGGCGTCAATCAGGGCAATACAGGTGCGGGTTTTTCCCGTGCCAGTGGCCATAACCAGAAGGAAGTCGCGCTTTTTCTGCTCAATGGCTTCAAGGACAGAGCGAATGGCCCGAATTTGATAATCGCGCCCGGCAATGGCGGTGTTGATCAGCTCCCCGGTGAGAGGTTTGCGGCTCCTGCGGATGTATTGAAACCGCTCAAGGTCGTCACGGGTTGGGAATCCGATAACCTTTCGCGGCGGGTAGTTGTCGAGATCCCAGAAAAAGATCTCAAGACCATTGGTATAAAAACAGAACGGGATTTCGGTGCCCAACTGTCTCTGAATATGAACACAATACTGCCGTGCCTGTTCACGCCCAATGGCGGCATCGCGACTTGTTTTTTTGGCCTCAACCACGGCAATTGGCCTGCCATCCTTGCCAAGCAGCACATAATCACTGAACTGATGCCCTTCGTACTGGGTGCGAGGCTCCTGCACTCCTTCAGGCAAACCGACAAGAATATCGAACTCCTCCACAACCTGGGAGGGATCGTTCACGCTACAGCCAGCCTGCAGTAACAGCTTGTCAATCAATTCGACACGGGTTTGCTGCTCGGGTTTCATGGCATAAGGAGGGGTTGCATCATAATAACGTGTCCGGGAATGATGAAGATACATTATGTTTCTGGCAGTACATGGTGCTGTGACAGCTCTCAATGGAGATTTGCGGGTCGCGAAAAAAAAATGTGAGTCCATGGCAACATTAATGAACTATTTGTCTTTATTCTTCATTTAATAAAGAGTATTGTTCAACAGAGTACATTGTTCAACAGAGTACGTCGGGGAAGGGTCGTTTATTTTTCCGTCAAAATGCCAACGTTCGATCTTCTTGCGTTGCAATGTACGAACAAAAGAGGGGGGGAAGATGTCACTTGATCATGCAAAAAAATTCATCTCAAAAAAACTCCAAACTGACGCGGGTTTTCGTGATCGTGTAGTGGACTTTATTTTGTACCGAAACTTTTTGGGTGCCACTGCTGATCAGCGGAATATTGAGGAAGAGGGGGAACTGACACAGAGCCAGAACCAGAATGGTGAGAATTGCACCTATGATGACAGGCATAATGGGCGTAAAAGTTCGGGTGCAAAAAGCTTGCATGGATATGAGCATTGGGTTGGTTAAAGCGCTGGAAGCTTGCCCATAAGGCCCTGCTCAGGGCGAGCTTTTGATAAAAACCTGGTTATATACCGAGAAAGGCGCAGATGTTTTCCTTGTAGCTTATCAGTGCATCGCGGCCCTTTTGCGTTATACGGTAAATGGTTTGTACCTTATGTTCCTTGACGTCCTTATCGAAACTGATATACTCCGCAAACTCAAGCATCCGCATGTGAACGCTTAAATTACCGTCTGTTGTCTTTACCTGCTTTTTGATTTCTACAAAACTTGCCTGTTCGACAGTGAAAAGGTAACAAAGAACCGCAGACCGTATCCTCGAATGAATAACTTTATCGAGCAACAGGTGGTTAAAGCTGCGAAGAGCACTACCGTCTGGTTCCCCGATGGACTCTGCCCTTCTGGCCTTAATCAATCGGTCAAGAAGCGCTTTATTCTCGCGCTCGATCTGCTTTTGCATGCTGATGTCTGACAGGACTACCTGGCACTCTTGGCCATCATTGCCGACGACAGCATCAATGCGAACCGTATGTCTTTGTAAAACATCGATGTTGCTGGATACGAAAGGATCTGCCGATGATGAAGATGATCCATCTCGCAGGAGCATAGCCTCGCAGGAACCACGCTCTCTGTTGCTGAATATTTGCTCCAGCATCCTATTAAACGCAGCAAGAGATTCCTCTGCAATAAACTGGCCTAAACGATCGCCCTTCAAGCGGGATCGATTGACACCAAGCAGTGCTGCTCCGTTCAGATTTACCTTGAGTATCGTTCCCTCCCGGTCAAGCGTCAGATAACCAAGTGGTGCAAAATCATAAAGTTGGGTATAGCAATCCAGACTCTCCTCCAGCTCAACCCTTGCCTGAAGCAGTTCATCCTGCTGCATTTCGAGCTCGATCTGATAAACCGCCAGCTCATGGATAATCCGTTGCATCTCATCAGGAGATGAGGAAAAAGCAGGATATTTCTGCGGTGTTGCACCGAGGTGTTCTTCAGCCTGCTGGCGTAATAAGGCAAAATTGGCTGAAGGTGTTCTTTTCGTTGTCATAAAGGGTTATTCTGAGTTATACAAGTGTCTGTATGGGCCGTTTCAACAAAGGTCATGCAAAGCTGAGATGGTGTTGCCACTCCTGTCCGGAACCACGGCAGTGCGTTGATCTTGAGCCATCGGCAGCTATTGTGACCAAGTTGAAAGAAGCCTATGACAAAATCTCGAACAGGTTGGTCGGTAGGCAAGGCGAAAAACGCAGGATGCTCTTTAAACGAAAAATCAGAACCATCTTCCCGAACGGTTTTCCAACGAAGCTCGTCCGATGTTTTACCCTGCATCTCCTCCCGTGAAAATCCTAAAATACGTTCCGCCTCCCGATTCGCCAGAAGAATTTTTCCTTTAGCATCCAGAAGCAGAGCACCCTCGGATATTGCTTCAAACAAAAAGTGTAACCGATCCTCACTCTCAAGGTGAGCCATTTCAGCCTCTTTTCGTCCGGTGCAGTCAACTGTAACCGTAATCACGCCGACCAGTTTATCATCGGCATTTCGCTGTGGTTTTGCGATAAATTCATAAAAGCGGAGAGAACCATCCGAAGAGATAACCGCCAAATCCCTGCGCACCGGCTCCCCTGTTGCCAAAACTTTTCGCTTAACCTCCATGAGTTCAGCAGTGTTCTGCATGTCAGGAAACTCATCATCCCGCTTTCCGATCGAAGCCGATGCATTAAACTCATGATTAGGATTGTAGAGCCAGGTATAGCGGAGCTCCTTATCAACAGCCGCGACGATGATACCCGAGCTTTCAATGGCTGCCCGGAAAAGCTCTTTACTCACCCGCAGACTCTCCTCGAGCTTTTTTGCAATACTGATATCGGTGAAGGTAATCACAAGGCCGACAATCCTGTTTTCATGAGTACGGTATGGCATGATCTTGACGGCAAACCAGCGGTCGCCAGTTGCCGAAACCTCTTTTTCACTGAACACCAAAGAGTGAAGCACCTCCTTGGCATCATCAGCCAATGCTGGATAGTGTAAATCGGTCACAATATCGGTTATGGGGCGGCCTACATCGCTGGCAATCAGTTTGATAATGGATGCTGTCCGAGTGGTAAAACGGCGAATATTAAGCGCATCATCAAGGAAAAGTGTTGCGATATCAGTACTGTTCAGCAAGTTTTTCATATCGTTGTTTGCCTGCAACAGGTCATTCACATTCGACCGCAGTTCGTGATTAACCGTCTGCAGCTCCTCGTTCATAGACTGCATCTCTTCCTTGGATGTGGTCAACTCCTCGTTGGTGCTCTGCAGCTCTTCGTTGGCTGACTGCATCTCTTCATTGGTGGATTTGAGCTCCTCCTGTGAAGACTGCATCTCTTCACGAATACTC
>CAJAAV010000190.1 GCA_903937835.1 uncultured Chlorobiaceae bacterium
ACGCGGGGACTATGACACCGCTCTCGACTACTTGAAACGATCGCTCTCTATCCAGCAGGAAATCGGGGACAAGTCTGGCGAAGGAACCACGCTCAATAACATTTCGCAAATTTATGATGCACGCGGGGACTATGACACCGCTCTCGACTACTTGAAACGATCGCTCGCTATCCAGCAGGAAATCGGGGACAAGTCTGGCGAAGGAACCACGCTCAATAACATTTCGGCACTCTATCATGCACGCGGGGACTATGACACCGCTCTCGACTACTTGAAACGATCGCTCGCTATAAGGCAGGAAATCGGTGATAATGCGGGATTATGTGCAACGCTGTTCAATATGGGGCATATCTATTTGCAAAATGAAGAGGTATCCAATGCGGTATCATCTTGGGTAACTGTTTACAGAATGGCCAAACCGATGAATCTTGCACAGGCATTACAGGCATTGGAAAACCTGGCTTCTCAGCTTGGCTTGCCGGGTGGCCTCGATGGTTGGGAGCAGTTGTCGCAGCAGATGGGTGAGGGTGAATAGGCTTTCACTTCTCAACAGATTCTTTTATACCTTGAGCTTCATTTTTAAGCATTTTTAAACGGATATGAAGAGAGGAACTCCACTTGTCGCAACTTGAACACATCGAAGCTATAGAAAAGCGCCTCTGGAACGCTGCGGATACCCTGCGGGCGAACTCGAACTATGCGAGTAACGAGTACTTTTTGCCGGTTATGGGGCTGATTTTTTTGCGCCATGCCTATAGCCGCTTTCTGGCGGTGAGGGAGGGGCTCGAAGCGGCTCTGCCTACACGCGGGGGCAAAACCCGTCCGCTCTCCAAGGAGGATTTCTCCGGCAAGAGCGCCATCTACCTGAAGCCGGAAGCACAGTTTGATTATCTGGCATCGCTGAAGGAGGGAGAGAGTCGGGCCCAGGCCATTATTGCCGCCATGAACTCCATTGAGGCCGACTACACCAACCTGCGTGGCGTACTTCCCAAAGAAGAGTATTATGAACTGGATGAACCGGTGCTTGGCCACTTATTGCGCTCGCTCAACTGGGATGAGCTGAAAACGGTCTCGGGCGATGTCTTTGGGCGCATCTACGAATACTTTTTGACCCGCTTTGCTGCCCAGAACGCCCATGACGGCGGCGAATTCTTTACGCCGATATCGCTGGTTTCGCTCATTGCCCATGTGCTGGAGCCTGACCGGGGCATTGTGTTCGACCCCGCTTCCGGTTCCGGCGGTATGTTTGTGCAGAGCGCCCGCGTGGTTGAGCACCGGTACGAAAACCCTGCCGAAAAGCTCACCTTTTACGGGCTGGAGAAGAACGCCATCACCATCCGGTTAGCCAAGATGAACCTTGCCGTTCACGGCCTTGAGGGGAACATCAAGAAGGCCATCACCTACTACGAAGATCCGCACGAGCTGCTGGGCAAGGCCGATTATGTGATGGCCAATCCTCCCTTCAATGTTGACGAGATTGATGCTGCTCAGGTCGTCAACGATCCGCGTCTGCCCTTCGGTCTTCCCGGCGTGAACAAGAAAGAGAAGGTGAGCAACGGCAACTACGTCTGGATAAGCTATTTCTACAGCTACCTCAACGAGTGTGGCCGAGCCGGTTTTGTGATGTCTTCGCAGGCCTCCAGCGCCGGGCGTGATGAAGCCAAGGTGCGCCGCAAACTGATTGAGACCGGCGATGTTGAGATGATGGTTGCCATCTGCTCAAACTTTTTCTACACCCGCACGGTGCCCTGCGAACTCTGGTTTCTCAACCGTGCCCGCCAGCCCGACCATCGCCAGAAGGTGCTGATGATTGATGCCCGATCCATCTACCGCAAGGTGACGCGCAAGATTTTCGACTTCAGCCCCGAGCAGGAGCAGAACATCCATGCCATCGTCTGGCTCTATCGCGGCGAGCATGAGCGCTACCTCAACCTTGTGGCTGGCTATTGCCGCAGGATGGTTGCCGATGGCGCGGCGTGCATCACGAGCGGCGAGAACGTCGGGCCGCTTTCAGGGTTCCTTGCCGCGCTCCACTTCTTGAACGAAGCGCTTCACCCCTTCCTCGATACGCTCAATACCGATGGTGCCCACAGTGAGCTGCGTCAGGAGCTTGAGGAGGCGACAACCGCCTTCAGGGCCGACGCTGAAAGCTTCAGTACAACTGTTGCCAGTGAGCAGGGGGCATGGAGTGAAGAGAGTTACAGTAACGCTTCATTGAGAGATGCGGTTCGTCGGCTTGCCCCGCTGGCCGAGAGCAGTCGTGATCTGGTGAGGCAGAGCGACCTCTGTTACAAGCTTGCCCTTCGCCTAATCGAGCAGTGCGAAACCGTGAGCGAAGCAAAAAACAGCAACCTCTGGCAGAGTCGCGACGTTACACGCGCCCGCAAGGCCGCAGACGAGATGCGGGCGCAGGCGGTCGAGCAGCTCAAGCAGGTGCGCTACTTATGGAAACAGGCGCACTGGCTGACCGAGCGCTTCCCCGACGGCACTCTCTGCGACGTTGAAGGGCTGGTGAAGCTTGTCGATATCAAGGAGATCGAAGCCAACGATTGGTCACTGACTCCGGGGCGCTACGTCGGCGTCACACCCGAAGAAGAGGACGAAGAGTTCGACTTCGAAGAGAGCCTCCGCGAGATTCATGTCGAGATTGATGATCTGAACAGCGAAGCGGTGACGCTTGCGGCAGCGATCAAGAAGAATTTTGAGGAGTTGGGGATATGAGATTGTCGTCATTGAAGTTGCAGGCAGAGCAAGGGGCGCTTGCTCAGAGAGGAATAGCGGTCAAGTTTGTCGAATCATGGCCTGACGGGGCAATAGTGCAACGCTCCGCTGCACAAATTGGGTGGGGTCATAATTTCAAAGATGTTCGAGTATCTACTGTTATGGTGTCAGATTGTGAGGAGTTTTGGGTATGACGTGGCGAGAATTTACACTCGGTGAAGCAATAAAAGTTAAGCATGGTTTTGCATTCAAAAGTCAGTTTTTTTCTGATAGAGGAAAGTTCATTGTGCTTACTCCTGGTAATTTTCATGAAGAAGGCGGATTCCGAATTCGTTACACCAAAGATCGTTTTTATTCCGGCGAGATACCCGAAATGTATATTTTGGAAGAAGATGATTTGATTATTGCAATGACAGAGCAAGGCCCGGGACTGCTTGGAAGTTCTGCATTGATTCCGTCAAGTGGTAGATATTTACATAACCAGCGACTTGGTTTGATTCATGAGCTTGATGGGTCAAAGTTTGATAAAAAATTTCTGTTTTATCTGTTCAATACCAAATCTGTAAGAGGGCAGATTAACGGAAGTGCATCAGGCACTAAAGTTCGCCACACTTCTCCTGAACGAATATACCGGGTAAAGGTGTGTGTGCCTTCCGTGTCTCAGCAAGCGCGTATCGCCTCCATCCTCTCCTCCTACGACGACCTGATCTTAAACAACCACAGGCGGATTCAACTGCTTGAACAATCCGCACGGCTGCTCTACAAGGAGTGGTTCATCAGTCTCCGTTTTCCCGGTCACGAACATGTCAAAATTAACAACGGCGTGCCGGAGGGGTGGGAGAGAAAAACACTCGGAGGTTTGTGCGAGGAGATCCGTGAGTCGGTTTCTCCGGATTCGGTTGAGCCAGATACTCCCTATATTGGGCTTGAACACCTTCCGCGTCGTTCAATTGCCCTGAATGAGTGGGGCACAGCCGATCAGGTGACAAGCAGCAAACATCGTTTCAGGGAAGGCGAAATTCTGTTTGGCAAGATTCGCCCCTATTTTCACAAAGTAGGCATTGCCTTTGTCGATGGCGTTGCCTCGTCGGATGCCATTGTCATTCGTCCCTTCCGTGATGAGTTGCGAGCATTTGTGTTGATGACGGTTTCAAGTGATGGATTTGTTGCCGTAACAGCGCAGACAATGAAGGAGGGTTCAAAAATGCCGCGAGCAGACTGGAAACAGATGCAGCAGTACCTTGTGCCTCTGCCTCCCGAAGGAGTGCGGGCTGTGTTTAACAGCATTATTGACCCAATTCTTCAGCAACTGAAAACACTCAGCTTTGAAAATCGGAATCTCAGCAAGGCCAGAGATATATTATTGCCGCGTCTGATGAACGGGGAGGTGGTGGTTTGAAACCAGAAAGTCAACATCTTGACAAAAAGTCACTGCGTGCTGTAACCGCCAAAACAGCAGACTGGTCTGAATTGGCGAAGGATTGTGTTGCTTTTGCCAATGCGCAGGGTGGACGACTGCTCATCGGTATTGAGGATGGTGAATCTGAACCTCCTGCAGATCAGCGTGTCTCTGCGGAAATCATAGAGAAGGTGCGTGTCCGGCTTGCTGAACTGACGGTTAATGTTTCGGTTGTCGTGCA
The DNA here is from genome assembly GCA_903937835.1 of uncultured Chlorobiaceae bacterium. Classification (GTDB taxonomy): domain Bacteria; phylum Bacteroidota; class Chlorobiia; order Chlorobiales; family Chlorobiaceae; genus Chlorobium. The sequence continues at coordinate 4,362 of CAJAAV010000190.1, forward strand.
GTTGTGCCATTCAGGCATTACTGATGGTCAGTACCTTGAAATTACGGTTTCTCGTTCGGCTTCACCCTCTTCGACGACAGACGGGCGCTTTTATTTCCGTGTGGGTGATACCACGAAACCGCTTACAGGTGATGATATTCAGCGCCTTTTGAATGATCGCAGTACCCAACCCTGGGAGACCTTGACATCGTTGTCGGTTTCTCGAAAAAATGTTGACCAGGCTCTCCGGGCAATTTTTGTTGCTGGTATCCGTGCCTCTGATCGGGTGAAAGCATCGTTCAAGGAGAAGAGTGACGAGGAGCTGCTGGATCACTATTATCTGACCATAGGAAAGTATTTGACCAATCTTGGCATTCTTTGTGTTGGCCGTCGGGAAGATCGTGCCCGACTGGGAACTTCGCCAGTGATTCAATGTCTGAAATATGACAGTGAGGGGCGGAAGGTCAACAAAATTGTCTGGGATGAGCACTCCTTTTCTCCGATGCAGTTGATTGACGAGGTTTGGCGGGAAATTCCTGATTTTCGTGAGAGCTATGAGTTGCCTGATGGTTTGTTCCGCCAACATATCCCGGTGTATGATGGTCGCATAGTCCGGGAGCTGCTGGTCAATGCGCTGGTGCATCGTCCCTACACCCAGCGCGGCGACATCTATCTTAATTTGCGGGATGATCAGTTTGAAATTGTCAATCCTGGTTTGCTGCCGTTGGGTGTGACTCCTCAAAATATCCTGCACCAGTCCGTCAGACGCAATAATGAGTTGGCGAGGGTTTTTCACGACCTCGGTCTTATGGAGCGTGAAGGGAGTGGCTATGATTTGCTCTATGAGGTGCTTCTCTCTCAAGGGCGTCAGTTGCCGAAATTGCGTGAAGGGGTCGATTCTGTCACGGTTATTATTGAAAAACGTATTGTAAAACCGGAGATTATTGATTTTCTGACCAAGGCTGACCAGACCTACTCTCTCAGGCAAAGAGAAAAGATTGTGCTTGGTTTACTTGCCCAGCATGAATCTCTTTCTGCAAGTGAGTTGGTTGGTCTGCTTGAGCTGGTTGACACTGAAGAGATAAAAGTATGGATCGGACGTTTGCTGGAGTGGGCTCTTGTGCGGCAGACAGGCAAAACCAAAGGGACTCGTTACTATGTGGCCCCGGATTTATTGAGGAGATTGAATTTTCCAGCTCAGACAAGTTTGGCACGAATTGAGTCATATAGACTGGAAGCATTGATTTTAGAGGATCTTGGGCGCTATCCAGGTTCTTCGATTAGTGAAATTCATGCAAGAATAGGCAAGGAAATCAGTCGGCGTCAAGTCAAACTTTCGCTGAATCGCCTGTGTAATAAGGATGAATTGCGTATTGAGGGAGAAAACAGAGGGCGCATATACTGGTTACTGTAGCAAGTTATCGACGCATTTGGCCCGAATAAAGGGCGTTACGTCGATAACTCCTGGGATAAATCTCTAAGCTATTGTTTTAAAGCATTTTGCAATATTGACGTTGTTTGTCAAAATGTCAATAAAGTGTCAATAGATGGTCGATATCTTGCCATAAAGCCTGAAACGGATTGGTTATAATAAATTTACTTCCTTTTCAATCCTTCTGCTTTACCTTTTGCCTCACGCCGCACCTGAGAAACTCCTTTCAAATACCACCAAATACGGTTATTTTCTTTTGTTGCCAGCAGGGACTACAGAGTTTTTATGTTACAGAAAAAAGGGCACTTATTGAATTGTTCCCAATAAAACATGCCGCTACTATGGAATACACTGATACTACCAAACAGCAGTTACTCTGTGAGATAGAGCGATTGCCTGATGTCTGTCTATCGGAATTGCAAAACTTTATTCAATATTTGCAGTTTAAGCAAGCCAATGCTAATAGTTCAGTCCATCATACGTTACAACCAACGGATGATCCGATTCTTCGTTCATTTGGATTCATTGATATTGAACCATTTTCCGAAACCATTGATAATACGTTGTATGGTGCATTATGAAGAGCATATTTATTGATACATGGGGTTGGATAAATCTATTCAATCGTAAAGAACCTCATCACAACAATGTAAGCCAACTTTACAAGAGCTTGCGACAAAGGCAGGCGACAATTGTTACAACCGATTTTGTTTTAGATGAAGTATATACGTTGTTATTCAGGCGCGTTCATGTTACGCAAGCGCAACAAGCCGTTCATGATATCTTTCCATGAACAAGTATAGTAATTTACTTTATTTTATACTGTTACAGGTATAGGCGAAACGGTTTGACCAAGCTCTTTGGCTAATCTGCGAAGGCTTCTTTTCTTGCCTTCGAGGAAC
>CAJAAV010000191.1 GCA_903937835.1 uncultured Chlorobiaceae bacterium
CGCTCAAAAATAATTAATCAGAAGTGCCATTATATGAGACAGAAAACAGATAAAAACAGTGCGATTGTCGGCATCATCATGGGTTCAGACTCGGATTTCGATATTATGAGGGAGGCAGCAGATACTCTTGATGATTTTCATATTGCCTCAGAGATCTCGGTTATTTCAGCCCATAGGACACCACAAGATCTTGAACAATATGCCTCTTCGGCTATTGAACGGGGCCTTAAGGTAATTATTGCAGGAGCTGGCGGAGCGGCGCACCTTCCCGGTGTTACGGCAGCCATGACGGTACTGCCGGTTATCGGTGTACCGATTTTCAGCAAAAAACTCAACGGGCAGGACTCACTCTATTCTATAGTGCAGATGCCCGCAGGTATCCCTGTCGCCACCGTCGGGATTGACAATGCCCGAAATGCGGCGCTGCTTGCGGTTCAGATTCTTGCCCTGTCGGATGAAGTTCTCATGGCAGCCATGCTTGAGTTCCGCAAAAAACTTGCCGAAGCTTCACGTCAGAAAACAGGAAAAATCAGGGAAAAGCTCAATGCAAAAAGCTGAATTCTGGATAGAAAACCTGAACCTTTCTCCTCATCCGGAAGGTGGTTTCTATCGTGAAACTTATCGGTGTAACAAGTCGTATCCCTTTACCGATAATCCTTATTTCATGGGCCCGCGCTCTTATGCAACAGCCATTTCTTATCTGCTTAAAGGCGCGGAGTGCTCCAGACTTCACAGAATTCATTCTGACGAACTCTGGTTTTTCCATGCAGGTCATCCCCTGACTGTTCATATTTTTCCCGAAACAGGGAAAACGGCCTCATTTATTCTTGGACACTCACCTGAAGAGGGGCAAGTACTACAAGCATGGGTGCCCGCTGGCGCTTGGTTTGGAGCCTGTCTTGGCGATGCAACAGCGCCTGATCATTACGCTCTTGTCAGTTGTGTTGTGGCACCAGGATTTGATTTCAGTGACTTTGTCTTTGCCGACAGAGAAACCCTTCTCAAAACATTTCCGCAGCACACCTCCATCATCGAACGCCTCACCTGATTAGCTCAACAAATTCGGAAGAGACGCGGAAATTTCTTTCTTTTTTTTACTTTAAGCCATTTTCTGTTGGTATCACGTTTATCACGTTATCTTGCGGTACAAAAATGCAGAAAGAGTTCAAGTATTTTATTAAACGGTAAAACGGGAAATGAAAAAGAGGGTTGTAATTGTAGGCGGGGGATTTGCAGGGCTCAATGCTGCAAGGGTTTTAGGAAACAAACCCGACATCGAGGTTACCCTCATCGACAGAAAAAACTATCATCTGTTCCAGCCACTCCTCTATCAGGTTGCCATGGCTGCCCTTGGAGAGGGTGATATTGCTGCACCGCTGAGAAATATGCTGGCAAATGACCAGAACGTCACCGTCTTCAAGGGTATCGTGGAACGTATTGATACTGGAAACAGAATTGTTGTTACCGATTTCAGCGATATTCCTTACGATTACCTGATTCTGGCCTGCGGGGTTCAACACCACTATTTCGGCCACAACGAGTGGGAGGAGTTTGCTCCAGGCCTGAAAACCCTTGCCCAGGCAAAAGAGATCCGACGACGGGTAATGGAGGCCTATGAACGGGCTGAAAGAACAAACGATTTTGTTGAACGCAAGAAATTGCTCACCTTTGTCATTGTCGGTGGAGGTCCGACGGGTGTGGAGCTGGCTGGTTCAATTGGTGAGATGAGCCGTTATACCCTGTCAAAATTTTACCGGAATATTGACCCAAAACTTACCCGAATTTTTATTGTTGAGGCCGCGCCGCGCATTCTCGGTTCATTTTCACCCGATTTGGCAAGCAAGGCAACACGATCGCTGGAGAAACTTGGCGTTCAAGTCTGGACAAACAGCATGGTGAGCGACGTCGATATTGACGGCGTACAAATCGGCAATGAACGCATCGAGGCTGCAACGGTGCTCTGGGCGGCTGGCGTTACAGCCATTGGGATCGGCAAAACTATGGCCGGAGTGGAGACCGACCAGATTGGGCGCATCATTGTCGCTGAAGATCTCAGCATTCCAGGACATCCGGAAATATTTGTTGGCGGCGACCTTGCTCACTTTGTATCTGAAAATGGATTCCCCCTGCCCGGACTCGCGCCCGTTGCCTTGCAGCAGGGCCGAGCTATCGGCAAAAATATTCTGCTTGATCTCAAAACAAAGGCAAGAAAAGCATTCCGATACAGGGATAAAGGACAAATGGCCACAATCGGAAAAAACAAGGCCATTGTTGAGTTTGGTAATCTGAAGTTTGATGGTATTCTTGCCTGGTTCACCTGGCTGCTGGTCCATATCTATTTTCTGACCAGCTTCCGCCACAAGGTTTTTGTACTCCTGCAGTGGGGATGGTCATATTTTACGTTCAGTTATGGCGCCCGGCTGATTGTCAACCGCGAATGGAGATTCTATGGCAGCAGCGACCAATGCCCTGGCAATGCTGGACAAAAAGAGCGTCAATGACAAAACAGATGAACGCTTCCATGGCCATAGGGATGCTGCTGGCAATCACCTTTATTGGTATTTCGCTCTACATCCTTTTTATACCCCTTCCTGTCGCTTTTGCCGGAAAGAATGACCTTCAGCTTTACGCCATGCTGACGGGCTCTTATGGAGTGTGGCGAGCTTTCCGGGTTTTCCTGAACTGGAAGGATTTGCAGGAAGACAACTGAACAGAACATGCTGAAACTCCACCGTCACTGGAACAAATCGTTTACTTTTGTCCCGTAATTTATTTTTTCCGTAGATTACGCCTGATATTTGTCACAAAAGGCCGAGAGAGAGCCTTCTGATGTACCGAGTCAACCACTTTTGACTGGCTTGTACAGCATATTTAGTTTGAGAATGCTTTTAAAGAAGAGAACGACGATGACACCACTACCCGTCACCCAGGAAACAGAACAGAGGCTTTTCTTTCATAATTATGCCAGATTGCCTATCGCTGTTACACATGGCGAAGGTCTCTGGCTCGTCAGTGATGACGGCACCCGTTATCTCGACATGATTGCTGGTATCGGCGTCAATGCCCTCGGCTATGGCGACAAGCGCCTTGTCGATGCAATAAGCTCACAGGCAGCAAAGTTGATACACGCATCAAACCTTTTCATGATGCGACCTCAATTTGAGCTGGCTGAAAAGCTGCTTGAGCTTTCGGGAATGTCGAAGGTATTTTTTGCCAACAGCGGCACGGAGGCGATTGAAGCTGCGATCAAAATGGCAAGAAAGTGGGCTGGAAAGTTCGGAAATTCCGAGAAAAAAGAGGTACTATCGCTGAGCAACTGCTTTCATGGCAGAACATACGGTGCCATGTCGCTGACGGCCAAGGCAAAATATGTTGACGGATTTGAGCCGCTCCTGCCGGAAACAGGCATGATTGCCTTTAATGATATTGCTGACCTTGAAGCGAAGGTGTCCGAAAAAACTGCTGCCGTTTTTGTTGAAGTGGTTCAGGGCGAAGGTGGTATTCACCGCATATCACAGCAATTTATTGATCGTTTGAAAGAGCTGCGGAAACAATACAATTTTCTGATTGTTGCCGATGATATCCAGGCTGGTTGCGGAAGAACCGGGACATTTTTCAGCTATACTCAAGTCAACGCAGAACCTGATCTGGTCTGTCTTGCTAAACCGCTTGGTGGCGGCCTGCCCTTGTCAGCCGTTATCGGCAGTGAGAACGTGGCGGATGTGCTGAGCTATGGCAACCATGGCACCACTTTCGGTGGAAACCCTGTGGCATGTGAGGCAGGAATCGCCATGATTAAAGCCATCTACGAAGACAACCTGATGGAAAATTCCGAAACCATTGGCAAATACATCTATGACGAAATGCAGAAACTGGCAGCGAAACACTCCCGGATTCTTGAAATCCGTCAGTATGGTTTGATGATCGGTATCACGGTCAACCGAGAGGCAAAATATTATGTCGGCAAAGCGCTTGAAAAAAATATGCTTATCAACGCTACCAGCGTTAACGTTATCAGACTTCTTCCTCCCCTGACCATAAGCCAGGAAGAGGCTCAACACTGTATTTCAACACTCGATGAAATCTTTACCGAAGAAAAAGCAGAAGACTCCCGCTGAACAACCAGCAGCAGCTATGCCCCTTGAATCCATAAACTATCTCATGATTGTTCTTGCGGCGCTGGTCATTGCCGGAAGCTACTGGGGAATGTACATGGAGAAATCAGTTGACGGTGTATTCGCCCTTTTTATCAGTCCGTCACCCTTGTAGGGGCCTATGTCTGGATTATCTTTGCGGTGCTCTATCGGCCAAAAGCACAAAAAACACGGCAGAGTTAATCGAGCTGGAACCGGATCGGAACAGTGAACCACACTTTTATGGGGCTGCCGTTCTGTATCCCTGGATAGTATTTCGATTCCATCACAGACTTGATGGCCACGGCGTCAAACACTTCACAGTCGGCAGGAATACGTTTCATGACCTTGGCCTTGATGGGCCGACCATCTTCAGCAATGAGAACGCTGACAAAAACCTTTCCTGTGATCCCGGCGATTCTTGCCATTTCAGGGTAGACCGGTTTTTTCTGCTCAAGAAAGCCCGGCATTTTTTCGCAGGGAACAAACATCGGCACTTCATCGCCAGAAGCCGCGCCACCAGATCCCGACCCTTGTGTCTGGATAGCCTGTTTCAGCTCTTTCTGCGTCGCTACGGTTTGTTCTGGAGGCACCTCATCCTGACTGACCTTTTTAATTTTGCCAACACTCGGGGGAGCAGGAACTACCGGAGATGACGGAGTCACAGGAACGGGCTCAGAAATATTGAGCGGTGGAGGCGGGGGAAGCTGCGTCACACTGGTAACAACCTCATAACACTCGACCATTGGTTTATCAGCCTTGCCAAACAATCCGGTCAATGAGACAAGGCTCTGCCAATTGGCGGTAACCAGCCAGAAAACGCCAAGAATTGCGATGGCGACAAGAACTCCATGAGTGAGAAACAGATGGGCCTGATGCCTCAGAACAAGGTTGCCATAAGTCAACTTTCGCAAACGGTCAGTATCAAGAAACTGTTCACCGAATGACCAAGACGACAGAGCTTTTTTGCGAAACGTTTCCTGATGTATTTTTTTTAATGTTGAAGACACCTGAAGGGACTCCTTTGCTGATTGCAGCCTTAAATAGCTCTTTGTATTTCGAGTGCATCCTGCTCAGTATAATCATCCAGGCTGAACCGGTCTATTTTCATGAGGTTCAACTCATCGATAATATCAACAAGATGACGGTACTTTGCTTTTTCACTTATTTTAACAACAATCACCAGGTTCTCGTTAGACCTTGTCTGCTGCCTCAAAAGCTGGCGCAACTCACCACTCAGGGCCAAGCGACGGGTATCACGGGTATCGTAGAGGGGAACTCTTCTTGGCGCATTCTCTCCCAGAGAGTAATAGGCCGTCAAATCATCAGCAATTCTGAGCGTCAAGACATTGTTTTCCGCAACCCTCACTTCAGTTTTTTCCGGCGGAATATTGATCTCCATGGTGTTGGATTTTGAAAAGGTCGTCGTGAGCATAAAAAAGGTCAGAAGGAGAAATGCAACATCAACCATGGGTGTCATGTCAAGATGAAACCCATGCCTTTTTGACTGCCGTCTTCCTTTTTTTTTATGGCGTCGTCCGGTTGGAGAATCAACAATACCCATAATCAGCGAACCTCCTTTTCAAGAACGGTAATAAGGTTGAAGGTGAGCAAGTTTGCTTTTTTATAGACCTTGATGACCTGGTTTACTGCATCAAAACCGGCATCAGCATCGGCCCTGATAACTGGCCGAAGCTTCTGGTCGGCAAAGCGTGCCATAACGACAAATTTGTCGAGCTCACCTGGCTCAACCCGAAAATTTTCTGCCAATTTAAAGTTCTTCAGTGAATCAGCAATCACAACCGCAGAAAACCCTGCTGCCTGAAGTTTCGACTTCACAACAGCGTTAAAAATTTTCTCCCTCGATTGCTGCGAGGAGACCCCCATAAAAAAGGTATTGTTGCGACTCACTGTTACTGTCAGAACATTCGACTCGGGAAGCTTGAGCTGAGAATGAGATGAAGGAAGATCAATCTTAACCACTTCAGGCGGACGAAACTTGGTGGTCAGCATAAAAAAGGTCAAAAGAAGAAATGCAACATCCACCATCGGCGTCATATCGATCCGGAAGCCTACCCGTTTAGCCTTGATTCTCGACATCAGCGATCCGATTTACCGGTTCCAAGAGTCTGTATGATGTAGAATGCTGCCTCATCAATCATATAGCTGAAACGGTCGACCCTGCTGGTAAAAACATTATAGGCAACGATACCCATAATACCACCAAAAATACCAAGAGCCGTATTAAACAGTGCCTCGGAGATTCCAAGCGAGAGCTGTACTGCATCAGGCGCGCCGCTTGTCGCCATTGCAGCAAAGGCACGAATCATGCCGAGCGTTGTTCCTAGAAGTCCAACCATCGTAGAAATTGATGCAATGGTAGAAATTGCCACCAGATTATTTTCCAGAAGCGGCATTTCCATGATTGTGGCCTCCTCAACTGCCTTTTCCATCTCGCTGATCTTTTTCTCCCGATCGGTGACATTATAATCAGAGAGTTTTTTATACCGGTCAAGAACCGCACGAAGCACTGCGGCAAGGGAGCTTTGATGGTCGTCACATTTCGCAATAGCCTGGTCGATTGATCCGTTATCGATATCCTGCTTGAGGCTACGAACAAATTCGGGAATATTGCCCTTTCCCGAAGCCTTGTTCAGGGCGATGATACGTTCGACAGTGTAGGCAATCACCATCAGGATCAGTGACATGAGGACTGAGACTACCGGCCCTCCTTTCCAGATGGCATGAAAGATTGACTCCGGAGGGGTCGAGCCCATCCATACATAGAACCCCAGAGAAACCACGTATGTTACAACAATGAGCAGACCGGTAAAAAAACCCTGTTTCATAGGCTCTTGATTGTTTTGACTATCCTGAAGATAAACGAAGCATTATGAACCACGCTCTAAATTACTATACTGTAGAACATCGTTGAAAATCACCACGACCCTCGCAACCTGTAGTCATGATGATCTGCAACATGAACCATCAACATCAAGAGAGCTGATCACCAACTCTGGCAACAACAACGATACTATATGGCTTTAAGTTTAGTAAATAAGCTTGTTATTTTTTAACCGTAATCGTTGATCAAAAGAAAAGAGCACGTGTTCAGGCAACAATATCATAGACAAAGAAGATGCGCATGATCCCTCCTGCGACCATCGATGAAGTTCGGCAAGCGGCAGACATTGTTGATATTATTTCTGATTATGTGACGCTTCAGCCTGCAGGACGCAACTATAAAGCTCTCTCTCCTTTTACTGAAGAGAAAACCCCTTCATTTATTGTTTCGCCTGACAAGCAACTCTACAAATGTTTTTCAACGGGCAAGGGAGGCAATGTTTTTTCCTTTGTCATGGAAATGGAAAAGGTACCCTTTCCTGAAGCACTCGAACTGGTTGCAAAAAGAGCGGGTATTGATATCAGCCAATTCACCAAAAAAAAAGAGCCTCAATCAGCTCATGAAGAGAGCCAGACCGAAATCCTCCGCTGGGCAGCCAGATTCTATCACGAAACTCTGAAGCGAAAAGCAGGAAATACGGGGTACACCTATCTTGCTGCTGAACGGGCTCTTTCGGAAAAAACCATCCAGACTTTTGGTCTCGGCTATGCGCCCGATGCATGGGATGATCTCTTCATTGAGGCAAAACTTGCAGGAATAGCAAAAGAGCACCTGCTCGATCTCGGTCTTATAACCGCCAGCAAGCAGAAAAACTCCTGTTATGACACCTTTCGCAACAGAGTGATCTTTCCAATTTTTTCAGTCGGAGGGCAGGTTGTCGGTTTTGGAGGACGAACCCTGCAAAGTGACCCCCAAACGCCGAAATACCTGAATTCCTCGGAAAGCAAGCTGTTTGAAAAATCAAAACTTCTTTACGGACTTCATACTGCAAAAAATGAAATCCGGCGGCTGGAAACAGCAATACTTGTTGAAGGGTACATGGACGTTCTTGCGCTGCACCAGGCAGGTATGACCAATGCGGTAGCCTCATGCGGGACGTCGCTGACACGCTATCAGGCAAAGGTGCTGCATCATTACACAAAACGAGTCTTGTTCATGTACGACGCCGACAAGGCCGGTCAAAAATCTATGATGAGCGGCATTGACACTCTGCTTTCCGAAAACATCACCCCCTATGTAGTCATTCTTCCTGAGGGTGACGACCCTGACAGTTTTGTTCGTCGCGAAGGAAGAGAAAAATTTCTGCAGTTTAGTGAAAAAAACATGCTTTCGTTTCAGGATTTTCAAATCCGATTTTTCACGGAATCGGGAAATTTCGCACAGCCTGATTTGAAATCAAGAGCGATACGGGCAATGGCACACACCATTTCACTGGTTCCCGACCGTATCCGGCGGGAACTGTATCTTCAGGAACTCTCAAAAAAACTTGCGCTCAGCCTGCCAGCTCTCCAGGAACTGCTCGACAGAGAAGAGAGTGCGACCGATAAAAAAAGAGCGTCGTTCGAAAACCGTCAGGAGGTTCAGCCACCGCGCAAGACTGCGCCGAAGCTTTCAGTGCTGGAAAAAACTTTTTTAAAAGCCCTGCTGGAAAGCACCAGCTACGGAAATGCTGTACTCGAATTTGCCGCATCACATGAAGAGATGCTGGAGTTGCCGCACAAGGAGGCTCAGGAAATATTTACCCATCTGATCCGCCGCTACCACGAGATTGCGGACAATCCGGAAGAAAGGATTGACATTACCTCTGAAATAAGCTCGTTCCTGAATCCTGAATCGCGGGATCTTGCATCCGGCCTGCTGATTGACCCACCGGTCAGCAATAAATGGCTCGAGCAATCCGACGTCCACGCCGATAACGCAAAACGGTGCCTCGCGATGTTCCTTGACGCGTTCAAAAACCTTATTCTCGAACCGCTTGTCCATCAGAAAAACGCACTTACCGAAAAGATAGGTCTTGAAAATGATACTGATCGTGAGATTGAGCTGTCGAGAGAAAAGATCATCCTTGATAAAAAAATCAGGAAAACCTCTCATGAACTCAAAAGCATGATCACCAGCATTCTCGAAAACAGTTAGCCTCCCCTTCCTCAGACAGGAGAGGCTTTTAATACCCTGTTACTCTCTTACACGCTGTATCCCTCAATAGGATGACTCAGGCAGAGTTCCCTGATTTCCTCTCTGACGGTGCGACAGATATCAGCGATATTCGGCTTTTCAGCAGAAGAGATCACCCTGTCGATCAGGCTGGCAATCGCCTTGCACTCCTCTTCCTTCATACCCCTTGTCGTCATGGCCGGAGTACCGATGCGGATGCCGCTGGTAACAAAGGGAGACTTGTCATCAAAAGGAACCATGTTCTTGTTAACCGTAATACCGGCTTCATGCAGAAGGTTTTCGGCAACCTTGCCCGTAACATTCTTGTTACGCAGATCAAGCAGCATGAGATGGTTCCTGGTGCCACCGCTGACAATTTTGTAACCAAGAGCCGTAAACTTTTCAGCCATCGCAGAAGCATTTTTAATGACCTGGGCTGCATATTCCCTGAAGGAGGGCTGCAATGCTTCTCCAAAAGCAACGGCCTTGCCTGCAATAATATGCATGAGAGGACCACCCTGAATACCCGGCATCACCTCAGCATCCATCACTTCTGACATCATTTTCAACCGTGACCCGGTTTTGGTCTTGATAGTAATCCCCATCGGGTTCTCAAAATCGGAGCCCATCATAATCATGCCACCCCTCGGACCGCGAAGAGTCTTATGCGTGGTGGTGGTCACAAAATGACAATGCGGCATAGGGTCGCCCAAAAGGCCAGCCGCAATAAGGCCGGCAGGATGAGCAATATCGGCCATCAGAAAGGCACCGATCTTGTCGGCGATAGCTCTGAACGCCTTCACATCAAAACCCTGGGAATAGGCGCTTGCGCCACAGATAATCAGTTTCGGACGAACCTGCAAGGCAAGCTCCTCAACTTTGTTCATATCAATCAAGCCAGTCCCGGGATCAACACCGTAAGAGTGTGCATCGAACATCTGACCAGAGAAATTTACCGAACTGCCATGTGTCAGATGACCTCCGTGAGAGAGATCAAGTCCCATGATCCGGTCACCAGGTTTCAATACCGAAAAGAGAACTGCCATGTTGGCGCTCGAACCGGAGTGAGGCTGCACATTGACATAGGCACAGCCAAAAAGCTTTTTAGCTCGATCGCGGGCAAGATTTTCAGCCACATCAACATATTCACAGCCACCATAATAGCGCTTGCCGGGATAGCCCTCGGCATATTTATTGGTCATCACTGACCCACAGGCCTGCATCACAGCACGGCTTGTGAAGTTTTCCGAAGCTATAAGTTCGAGCGTTTCAGTCTGCCGCGTCATCTCATTGGCAATCGCTTCAAAAAGCTCTTTATCCTGCATCTGAAGGATGTCGGTATCCATCGTTTCTCAGTCCTTTTCCTGACGGAAGTTTACGGGTTGGGATTTATTGTTTCAAACTAACGACTTTCAGTTCCGCATGAACAACCAATCAGATGGCCAAGTTTATCGCGTTTAGTGTCCAGATAACTTTGATTCATCGGATTGGGTGCAATTTCAAGCGATATCCTCTCAACAATTTCAAGGCCATACCCCTCAAGACCGACCACTTTTTTTGGATTATTGGTCATGAGCTTCATTTTTCTGACACCAAGATCCTTGAGAATCTGGGCACCGATACCGTAATCACGCAGATCGGCCTTAAAACCGAGCTTTTCATTGGCCTCTACTGTATCAAACCCTTCATCCTGAAGATTATAGGCTTTGAGTTTATTGATCAGACCAATGCCACGTCCCTCCTGCATGAGGTAAATCAACACGCCACGACCCTCTTGTTCTATCATGCTGAGTGCTGAAGCAAGCTGGTTGCCACAATCGCAACGCAGAGATGCGAAGGTATCTCCAGTGGCACATTGCGAGTGAACCCTTACAAGAACCGGCTCATCAGTTGTAACATCACCCTTCACAAATGCAATATGGTTCTGCTGGTCAGTGAACGATTCGTAGGCAATAAGCCTGAATTCACCATAAGCAGTCGGCAACCTCGATTCAACAGCCCGGTTCACGAGTTTGTTACGCTTCATCTGGTAGGCAACAAGTTCCTTGATGGTAATAAGCTTCAGTCCAAATTTCGCCTTCAGCTTGATCAGTTCCGGGAGCCTGGCCATACTGCCGTCATCATTCAGGATTTCACAGAGCAGCCCAACCGGACTGCAACCTGCAAGACGAGCAAGATCGACCGCCGCTTCCGTATGCCCCACGCGCCTGAGAACGCCGCCATCCATAGCCCGAAGAGGGAAAATATGACCCGGACGTGAAAAATCGTCGGCCTTCGACAACGGATCACCCAGCATCTTGATCGTCATGGTGCGATCATGGACAGAAATCCCTGTGGTGACCCCTTCAGCAATCGCATCCACAGAAACCGTAAAGTTCGTTTCATGCTGGGAGGTGTTCCTCTGCACCATCGGATCAAGCTGCAGCTCCTTTGCTCTTTCCATGGTGACTGCCACACAAAGCAGTCCACGAGCCTCCCTCGTAATAAAATTGATCATTTCATTGGTCACCAGTTCTGCTGCACCAATAAAATCGCCCTCATCCTCACGATCCTCATCATCGATGACAATGACAAGCTTCCCCTGCCGTATATCTTCGAGAGCAGCGTCTATAGAATCAAAATTTTTTTTATACATACACGTTATTAGACCTTTTTTTCATACCTGAGCGCACTCGATTGAATGATAATGTAAAAAAATCCTGTGCCATTTTCAGAGAGTGAAAAAAGAAGATCGGGAACGGCGAACCGGCAACTTTGAGAAGGATATGCATTTTTGTATAATGCACCGGCTTTTATATCAAGAGGTGAATTATTACCTTTACAC
>CAJAAV010000192.1 GCA_903937835.1 uncultured Chlorobiaceae bacterium
AAAACTTGACGGCACCTTTGTCCGGGTGCTCAATCAAATAGAACGAACCCATCTGATTATCCTTGATGATTTCGGTCTCCAACCCCTTGACGCAACGACACGTATTGCTCTGCTGCAGATCCTTGAAGATCGGTATGGAAAGCAGGCTATGATGATCACCTCCCAGCTTCCTGTTGGGCAGTGGCATGACGTAATTGGAGAGCCTACAATTGCCGATGGAATCATGGATAGATTAGTCGGAAATGCCCACCGAATTGAGTTAAAAGGTGAGTCATTAAGAAGAAGGAATTTGGAAATAATTTTGTAAGTTCTAACACCAAATCTGGCATGAAAATGGTGGTACACTTTGCTCCGGAATCAGTGGTACACTTTCACCGGAATACTCAGTCTGCCCTGCTATTGGCATATGGGCACAACGCGAGAGCCTATTTTTTATCTGTATCAAGCATTGAAGAAGCAGGTAAAGCAGTGCAGGCATTTGAAGGTCTTGCAAAGAATCTCAAAGATTCTGCGGTCACGCAAAGGCTCAAGATTCAGTTTGAAGATCACTCTCAGAAGGTGACCTCCGCTTTCTCTCCATGGCTCCAAGCCACTCCGAACCTTCGAGAGGAAGTCATGAACTTCGTGAACATGATGGTGGACCTCAAGTTCGGTAGGGAAGCATCCATGTACACGGATATAAACGCCGACAGAGAAATAGTCACCACGCCACAACTGCAGGTAGATCAGAAAACCGCTGCCAACTGTGTTTACGTAGCCGGTACAGTCTTGTCTCACGTCAGGGCATATGCTCACCAAAAATCCAAAACAACTACACGGGTACAGGATGCGTTTTTTGCACTTAAGCCTGCAAATTTCAAAAAAATGACAAATATGGGTGATTTCTGGGAGTACTACATCTCACGAGTGCAGCAAGGGAATACAGCGCTTGAATCAGTCGTCATCGAGTACAACCAACGCTATATTTCTCAGGGAAAAGCGTTCAAGCAAGCATCAAATGCGGGGAGCGGCGGTGATGCCTAAAATTTCTGTCAAGCGGACTTGCCAAGGGCAGGCCGCTTACGTCAGGTGTTCGGCAACAATATGGTATGGCGAAAAAGTCCTAACAACAAACGCGCGTTTGTAGGTCTTGAAGTGTTGTAGATCAAGCAGCGTAACATGAAATAAACGCATAACTCCTGCTAACCCGTGCATTTTTAAGTTAATTTACATTACGTCTATGAAGAATGGAGGTATCTACTGGCAACTATGCAGATGACAGAGAAAATTTATAGGCAGGCTTTGGATCTGCCAGTAGGTGACCGGTTGATTTTAATTGATAAACTTTTCCACAGCGCTAACCTGCCAACACAACTTGAGGTTGATACGCTTTGGGCTGAAGAAGTTGAACGGAGAAGCCAAGAAATCGAATCTGGCAAGGCAAGGCTGATTCCAGGCGACGAGGTGTTTGCCAAAATAAAGATCAGGATTGATAAATGAATTTCAGCGACTATGATCTCGCCGAAGATGAGCTGATATCCACGATAGAATATTACGAAGAGGCATCATGTGGGAAGAATTAGAGCTATTAAAAAAGCAATATCTTGCAATGGGATTATCGGAGGCCATTGATTATGAAAAGTTTTCAATGATGTCGATTGTGTATAATTCCACTAAAATTGAAGGCTGTTCGTTAACTGAGAGTGATACGAAAGTATTGCTGGAGAATGGTGTTACAGCAAAAGGAAAACCATTGACTGACCATATCATGGTTAAAGACCATTATGCAGCATTTCTGTTTCTTAAAAAGATTGCAAAGCAGAAACAAAAGATAAGTATTGAGTTACTACAACAAGTTGCTGGGCTTGTCATGAAAAATACTGGTGGATTGGTCAATACAATGTCAGGGACATTTGACACATCATTGGGAGATTTGCGAAAAGCTCAAGTCTATGTCGACAGGAAATATTTTCCTGATTTTTCCAAAGTTGAGGCCTTGTTGATTAAACTTGTTGAGCATGTTAACCAAAGACTCGATAACGTTTCTGATAATGAGATTATAAAACTCTCTGCTGATATACATTACAACCTGGTCAATATTCATCCTTTTGGGGACGGAAATGGGCGAACATCAAGATTAATGATGAATTACATACAAATGTATCATCAAGAACCTTTCATTAAAATATTTACAGAGGATAGGGCTGAATATATTGACGCATTAAATAAAACCGAAGAGCTGGAGGATATTTCAATATTCAGGGATTTTATTTGTAGTCAACAGATTAAATTTTATAAGGCCGAGATAAAAAAGTTTAAGCGAAAGGATAAAGGATTCTCTTTGCTGTTTTAGGCTTTAAGGGGTCACCATGCCAATTATTTGACGTTTCTTATGATTTATCCATGTATATTGAATATGAAAATTTCAAATTACATGGATTATGAGCATTCTCTATCTTGATCGCATTATAGCCGAGGATGTTCGGCTTGGGCTGAAAAACAACCCGGTTACGGCGGTTGTGGGGCCTCGACAATGTGGCAAGTCTACCCTGATCAGGCATCTGGTCTCTTATGATCGGCCGTTCATCTATCTTGATCTTGAACGTCCTTCCGATTTGCGGAAGCTCGATGACCCCGAATGGTTTTTGCAGCATCAGCGGGGAAAGCTGGTTTGCATCGATGAGGTGCAACGGCGGCCGGAGCTTTTCCCCCTGATTCGAAGTCTGGTGGACGAATGGGGTGGTAATGGTCATTTTCTGATTCTCGGATCGGCTTCACGTGATTTACTGATGCAGAGTTCCGAGTCGCTTGCCGGACGAATCACTTACAAACGGCTGACTCCGTTTTTGTGGGAAGAGGTAAAGGAGCGGGTGATAATCGAGGAGTATCTTGCACGCGGAGGGTTTCCGAAAAGCCTGCTTCAGGAAGAGGCTCAGGTGTCGTACGGGTGGCGGGAGGATTTTATCACGAGCTTTATCGAGCGTGATCTGTTGCAATGGAGCGGGTTTTCTCCGTCAACAATGCGTCGTCTCTGGCAGATGCTTGCTCACAATAACGGTCAGATGGTAAACCTCTCCTCCATTGGCGGGTCCCTTGGAGTAAGCCATACTACGGTTAGGAATTATCTTGATCTTTTACAACAGACCTTTATGGTGTGCCTGTTGCAGCCATTGATGTCGAATATTGGTAAACGAGTTGTCAAATCGCCAAAGGTTTATGTGGCCGATACTGGTATTGTCTCCGCTTTGCTTGGGCTTGTTGATTTCAACCGCATTGCTGGCCATTCGGTATTTGGTTCACTTTGGGAAACTCTGGTGATGGTCAACATTCAGGGAATGTATCCGGGCTGCGGGCTTTATTATTATCGCACGGTCAACGGCGCCGAAGTGGATATCGTCATGGAGCAGTCGGGCAAGCGTTTTGCCATAGAGTGCAAAGCCTCTGCCGCGCCGGTGCTAACAAAGGGGAACCGGTCGGCAATTGTTGACATAGCTCCTTTACACACCTTTGTTGTGGCTCCTCTTGAGAAGGGGTATGCATTAGCGCCAGGTATCTCGGTCGTGGGTCTGTCGGAACTGTTCGATGAAATCGGGAAACTTCTGTGATCGCTTCTCTTGGAGGTCGCGAAAGAGAGCCATCATACTGAAAAGATAAAGGATTCTCTTTGCTGTTTAAGACAACACCCCGTTACCCAGTGCTTATTCTCAAAGCATCAAGAGTAACGGGGATTTTGCCTTTACGCTTGCGGAGGAACCGGATGATCTTTCAGTACAGCAAGTGAGCGTTGCAGGAACTCTTCCGGTAGTCGGTAGTCACTGATTTTGCCGGACAAAAAGGCATCGTAACCCTGAAGATCCATCAATCCGTGGCCTGACCAGTTCATAAGAATTACCTTTTCTTTCCCCTCCTCCTTTGCTTTTTTCGCTTCACGGATGGTTTGTGCGATGGCGTGGGAAGTTTCAGGTGCCGGAATAAATCCTTCGGTATGGGCAAACAGCAGTGCAGCTTCGTAGCACTCCGTCTGGCCAATTGCGGTGGCATCAATCAGACCAAGCTGTTTGACGTGGCTCACCAGTGGAGCCATGCCATGGTAGCGCAAGCCGCCAGCATGAATTGCCGGTGGAATAAAGCCGTGGCCGAGGCTGTGCATTGGCAGCAGCGGTGTCATTTTTGCCTCATCTCCGTTATCATATACATAGGGTCCTCTGGTGAGCGTCGGGCAGGCTTCAGGCTCAGTTGCAATAATCTGCACGTCTCGACCGTGAATTTTGTCGCAGATAAAGGGGAAGCTGATACCGGCAAAGTTTGATCCTCCGCCCGCGCAGCCGATAACGATATCCGGATAAAGGCTGACCTTCTCAAGCTGTTTGCGGGCTTCAAGGCCGATAATGGTCTGATGCAGCATTACATGGTTCAGGACGCTGCCGAGCGCGTAGCGTGTATCATCGCGCTGTACAGCCAGTTCAATGGCTTCACTGATGGCAATGGCAAGACTGCCTGGTGTGTCGGGTGTCTCCGCCAGAATCCGTCGTCCTGTCCCGGTTTGCGTGCTTGGACTGGCAATGCACTCTGCCCCCCAGGTGTTCATCATGATTTTGCGGAACGGCTTCTGGTCGAAGCTGATACGTACCATAAAGACTTTACAGTCGATACCAACCAACTTGCAGCTCATGGCAAGTGCGCTGCCCCATTGGCCAGCTCCAGTTTCAGTAATGAGATGCTTGATGCCAAATTGCTTGTTGTACCATGCCTGGGCTACAGCGGAATTGGGTTTGTGGCTGCCTGCGGGCGATACCCCCTCATTTTTGTAAAAAATCTTTGCCGGAGTCTTTAAGGCGGCTTCAAGTCGATGGGCCCGGTAAAGTGGTGAGGGGCGCCAGAGTTTCAGAATAGCCTGCACCTCCTGGGGAATTTCAATCCACCGTTCCGTACTCATCTCCTGCTCAATAAGGTTCATCGGAAAGACCTTGGCAAGGGCATCCGGTCCTATCGGGTTACCATCCGGCCCCAATGGAGGAGGCATCGGTGAAGGCAGATCAGCCTGAATGTTGTACCACTGGCGTGGCATTTCATCCTCGCTCAACAGGATCTTTGTAAATTCCGAACTCATGATGTGAAGGGTTTATTAGTTGGAAAGAGGCTGTCGAACAGGTTATATCAGGTGATATAACCCCATTTCCTGAACTGCGGCTTCAAGTCAGCATCATTTTTAAATGCCTGATAGTAAAGGTATTCAGGTGCCAGATCAGCTCCATTAGGCCAAACAAGAGTTTCAAGTTCTTTATCCACGATAAAAGAAGAGAATGTCGATGTATCTGCCAATGCTTCGAATACCGGACCTTTCAGCGCATCAGTCAAGTCCGCAACCCCTTCCCTGCCATTATTGAAAACAACTTTTATTTTGTAGTCGCCAAGATAT
>CAJAAV010000193.1 GCA_903937835.1 uncultured Chlorobiaceae bacterium
CCATTGATTAAGAGTCAATTGCTCTACCGATTGAGCCACGGGTGCAGATAATTTTATTTTGCGGGCAGTAACGGGTTTGACGGTGCTGAAGGCACGGTTTTAGCCGGAGCTGCTGGCCGAGCAGGAACACTCTGCTGAAGAATGCTTTCCGGCGAAGCCTTTGAGGATTCTTTGCCTGGAAGGGTAAACTGGGCTATAAAGCAAAGCAACATAACAACGGCAGCAAGGACGGCGGTCGTCTTGCTTAAAAAGTCACCAGTCCGCCTGACACCAAGAGTCTGAACAGTACCAAGACTGGCCATACCGCCGGTCAGACCGCTGCCACTTTTTGGACTCTGCAACAAAATAACGCCAATAAGCAGAATCGATGCAAGTAAACCGACAATTACTACGAAAACATGCATTTCCAGCCGCTTTAACAAATTCGCAAATATTCTTTTGTATCTTCATTTGAAGACGGCATTAATTTAGCAACTTTTAAAAAATATCCAAACCATGTTTTCAGATGCCGGGAAAATAGTTCTCCTGGCGGGGCTGGTTATTGTTTCAGGTTTTATTTTCCACCAGGCACCTCAGTGCTGCTTTCAATATTTCTCAGCCTGATACTTTTTCTTGTCAACAAATTTATCCGCTAAACTCTCCATGCCAGAAACAATCTCCAAAACACCTCGTTCTGCAACGGTTAGCAGAACCACAAAAGAGACAGACATTACCGTAACCGTAACACTTGACGGGACGGGCATGAGCTCTGTCAACTCGGGAGTGGTTTTTCTTGATCACATGCTGACCAATTTTAGCAAACATTCAGGCTTTGACCTGGCTGTGGAGTGTCGTGGTGACCTTGAGGTCGATGATCATCATACCGTTGAAGATATTGCTCTCGTTCTCGGCAGCGCCATTTCCGATGCTCTTGGAGAGAAAAGGGGGATTCAACGCTATGGATGGGCACTCATTCCTATGGATGAGGCTTTGGCTCGTTGCGCGCTTGACCTTGGGGGAAGAAGTTATTGTGTCTTTAAGGCTGAGTTCAGGCGACCGGTGATCCAGGGCTTTTCAACCGAGATGGTTGAACATTTCTTTCTGTCGCTTTCGGGAACTCTGAACGCCAATATCCACCTGTCAATTCTTGAGGGAGATAATACGCACCACAAAATAGAAGCGCTGTTCAAGTCTTTTGCTTATGCCATGAAGGCTGCTGTCGCCATAAACGGCACCGAGATTCCTTCAACCAAGGGAAAGCTTTAAGCTCTCCCTTGGGCATCTTCAGGATAGGCGACTCTTATTTGGCGTAGGCGACAGAACGTTTTTCGCGGATAATGGAGACCTTTATCTGTCCGGGATACTGTGCTTCTGATTCAATTTTGTGGGCGATATCATGGGCAAGGACATCTGCCTGTGAATCGCTGACATTATCGCCTTCAACAATCACCCTGATCTCCCTTCCTGCCTGCAAGGCGTAGGTTTTCAAAACACCAGGAAATCCTTTTGCGATCTCTTCAAGACTCTCAAGACGCTTGACGTTACCATCAGCCGTTACAGCGCCTCGGGCTCCGGGACGGGAGAGTGATATGGTATTGGCGGCATCAACGAGATCGGCGATGGGTGACTCTTTATCGACGTCACCATGATGAGCGGCAATAGAATTAAGTACCAGAGGCGATTCGTTGAACTTTTTCAGAAAGGCCACTGCGGTCAATGCATGGGGTTCATCACTTTCCGGCAGCACCAGGCCGATGTCGTGCAAAAGACCGGCACGTTTGGCAAGGCGGGCATCAAGCTTGAGCTCGGCAGCCATAAGGCCTGAAAGCATGGCAACCTCACGACTGTGCTGAAGCAGATTTTGCCCATAGACCGTATAAAATTTCATTTTACCGATAAGCGCGATAACTTCGGCGGGCATGTCGGAAATCTGCAGCGAAGAGAGCGCTTCCTCTCCGGCGCTTATGATGACATCATCAATCTCCTTTTTGGCATCTCCATAAGCTTTTTCAATAGCCACAGGATGAATGATTCCATCAACCAGAAGTTTCTGGAGGGTCAGCTTGGCGAGTTCACGGCGCAAGGGATCAAAGCAGGAGAGAATAACCACTTCAGGAGTATCGTCAACAATGATATCAACTCCGGTTGCGTTTTCAAAGGCTTTGATATTGCGACCTTCACGGCCAATAATGCGGCCCTTGAGTTCATCGCTCTGGATATGAACGACGGAAAGCGCATTTTCCGTGGTCTGCT
The DNA here is from genome assembly GCA_903937835.1 of uncultured Chlorobiaceae bacterium. Taxonomy (GTDB): domain Bacteria; phylum Bacteroidota; class Chlorobiia; order Chlorobiales; family Chlorobiaceae; genus Chlorobium. Next base: position 2,233 of record CAJAAV010000193.1, read on the forward strand.
CAAAAGAGATCCGCTGAATTGCCGTCAAGAGCGTTTTCTCAGCAAGACGACCTGCTTTCTGCTCTGCCTCTTCGTGAATCTGATGAATGGTTTCAGTGGCTTCTTCGCGTGCTTTTGTAACCATGTTGTCAATTAACATCTGCCTCGCCTCTTCGGCCTGAAGGTTGCTGATGCTCTCAAGGCGCTGGTTCTGCTCTGAAATAATACGCTCAAGCTCTGTGGAACGAAGCATCACTGACTCGGTGATCTGATCGATTTCCTTGCGCTGATCCTGAAGCTTTCGCTCAGTATCCTTGACATCCTGAGCCTGTTTTTTCAGTTGCGCCTCTCTCTGCTGGGTCTGCTTTTGCAGTTGGGTGTACTTGTTGTTTTTGATGAGAACTTCCTGATCAAACTCACGACGCTTCTTTTTCCACTCCTGGTTTACTTCACTGACCTTAAGTTCCTTGTACTCGTTGGCCTCTTTCTGGGCTTCCTGAACTATTTGCACAGCACGTTCTTCGGCTTCAAGCACCTTGGTCGTACCTATCCGTTCAAGAAAATAACGTCCAACAAAAAAACCCGCTGCAAAAAAAAACACTGACGCAACAACAATTAAAATCAGATTTATAACTATACCCATTAAACCACCTCCATTTTCATGCTCTCATACTCATATAAGAAGCACCGTTTTAAACAAAAAAAACCGCACCAAGACAAGGTGAGCAAGATTCAAGAACCCGTGATACACGGTGGGCGCCTCCTTCAGATTTTTTGCTTCCAATGGAGCACTGTTTCCAGTGTTCTCAAACTTTCCTCCTCACGGAGTCAGGAAAATTCAATAAGGCCTGCAATCAAAAAGAAGAGCTGGGCTCCCTGTTTTTTGATGTTAGTTCTTGTACCTTACAACCACCTCAATCAACCGGTGCGGATACTCGTTCGACCTAATGTAACGGTTTATTGAAGATTTTGCCCAATAAAAACATTCATCCGGGCAATGTTCTGTTTAAGCGACTCCATCTCCTCTTCAAGTTCGATCTTTTTCTCGGCAAACTGAATTGCCGCAAGAACAGCCAGTTTTGCTGCTCCAAATGTCGGGGCCTTTTCAGCAAAGAGCCTCATCACCCTGTCAACATCACGGGCAGCCTTTTCGGTCAACTCCCTTCTCTCGGACCTTAGAGGATAACTGTCTCCATAAACATTTACATCAATTTTTTCCATCTCATTACGCTACAAGGTCTGATTGTTTCTAAGCTCCATTTCTATTTTCTGCAAAATCAGAACCAACTTCTGTTTCACCTGCCCTTTTTCCGCATAAGCAAACACTCCATCAAGGACGACGCCTGCATCAATAGCGGTGGAAGAAACTGTTCCTGGCAACTTGAAAGACCTGAGAATATTCTGAAGACTTGAAAGTTCAGAACGCAATACCTCATTCTCTTTCCGGCAGTCAGTCAACTGGACAATGAGCAGTTCAATATTTTTCTCAAGAAGGTTGACGTCAACCTTGATGTTTTGGCCGTCAAAATCTTGCATAGAACAAAGAGGATCAGACTTGTCGAATCACCGCACCAAGTTTACTTTCGGCATCACAGCCGACTTTCGAAAGAATATCGCTGATTCTCTCTTCCTGCAATGTTCCCTTATGATCGACTATTTCAAGAGAAAGTGCTACGCTGCGCTCTCCCCCATCCTCGCGGGTGCGCTCGAAAAGGTCAAAAACCGAGACACCCCTGATCAATGAGTCACTTGAACGTACAAGTTCTACAAGTGACTGAACGGTAACACCCGGTGGTAAAATAAGCGATATATCCCTCTGAACAACTGGAAATCTGGACGGCGGCTGATATGTGACACCTGAATTGAAACAGCATTCCAGAACTGCCACATCAATTTCCGCAACATAAACGTCCTGCGCGATATCAAATTTCTTTAACAGCTCAGCATCAACCTGTTGAACCGCCCCCACCCTGTATGAGCGGGTACTTCCTTTTTCTGTCAACTGCACATCAATGCCGACGATACCTCCATTATAAAGATTAACTGCTGATTTATCAAGCAAATTCAGCTTTTCAAGAAGCATCTCGACAGAACCCATGAGATCGTAAAAATCGACTTTTTCGGACGACTGGTTCCAGATTCTCGGAAAACGGCTACCCGTCATTACCATAACAAGATACTCCTGTTCCCTGAATCCGTTGAGCCGCGACTCACCACAACGCTCACTCTCTGGAATACTCTGAAATCCGCTGGCAACCTCAAAGAGTTTCTGATCCCGATTGCCATGCCTGATATTATGGCTGATAACCTTGAGAAATCCGGGTACCAGCCCTGGCCGGAGAACTTCAAGCCCTTCACTGATAGGATTAAGCACTCCAACAAGTCTGTCGCTGAACAACCCGGCCTCATCTCTTTTTATGAGTGGATTGGTAAGAATTTCCCTAAAATTCAGCCCAACCAGAAGAGATCGGAGGAAGTCAGGGAAAAATTCCGGATGTTTGCGCGACTGCGCATAGATGGTCGCCATCTGTGATGACGGCTGAATGTTGTCGTAACCATAGATGCGGGCAATCTCCTCGACAAGATCAATCTCCCCTGAAACATCGACTCGGAAGGATGGCACCTCAAAGGTAATCGACTCTCCATTTGCGCTCTCCGTTCCGACAGTCGAAAATCCAATCCCTTCGAGCATCTTCACCATTTCAGAGGCGGCTATCGAACTGCCAAGCAGCGCATTGACCCTCTCTGGCCGCAAAGTAACCTGAAGCAACTTTTCTGATGAAGATCCAAACTCCTGGGCCTCTTCAACACGTCCACCTGCGATCTCCAGAATCAAGGCTACGGCACACTCTGCCGATCGTCTGACATTACGAGGGTCTATACCGCGCTCAAAACGGTACGAGGAGTCGGAAGAAAGCGCCAAATCTTTTGATGTCCTTCTCACAACTGAAGGATTAAAGTATGCTGATTCGAGGAGTATATCCGTTGTAGCTTCACTGACGGCAGAATGCAATCCACCCATGATTCCTGCAATTGCGGCAACGGCACCATCAGCATCACAAATTGCGGTCATTCCAGGATAAACGCTATACCTTATATTGTTCAGAGCTACAAAATCAATATTACGGTCATTTCTGACCACAACCCGTCCACCGGCAAGCCTGGCAAGATCAAAGGCATGAAGGGGCTGACCAAGCGCATGAAGAATATAGTTGGTAATATCAACGATGTTGTTTTTGGGCCTGAGACCAATACTTTCAAGCTTTTTTCGTAACCATGCGGGAGATTCTGCAACGGTTATCCCTCGAATGACCACTCCTGTGTAATATGGGCAGGTTACTGCATCCAGAACCTCAACCAGCGCGCCTGCCTTTGAAAATGACACCGGGTGCCGGGAGGGATAGTCAATCTGATTGCGCCCTGCTAGTTCCCTTGCCAGACCAAGGTGAGAGAGAACATCGGGCCTGTTTGGCGTCACGGCAATATCAAGCACCACGTCACCGTCAAGAAAACGGGAGAAGGGCTGGCCAATAATGCAGGGTGGATCAAGCTCCATAACTCCGGAATGGTCTTCGGAAAGACCAAGTTCGTCAGCGGCACAAATCATTCCGAAGGAGCGTTCACCACGAATTTTAGATGGTTTGATGGTAATGGTCTGGCCGTCACGAAGCTGAAGTTTCGCCTTTTCAGTTGCTACTGGCACAAGCATCCCTGCTTTGACATTCGGGGCGCCGCAAACAATCTGGAGGGGTTCGTCCCGGCCAACATCCACGCGGCACAATGTCAATCGTTCTGCATTGGGATGCGGCAGAACTTCAACAATTCTGCCAACAACCACCAGGTCGTCGGGAAGAGAGTGCTCCTGAACTTCCTCTACCTCAAACCCGAGAAATGTCAGTTTTTCAACAAGCGATGCCGTATCGGAAGAAAAATGAGGGAGAAAATCTTTAAGCCAACTGACAGATATTTTCATAGGAGAGATCTGCTTTCATGAACAAAAAAAGCTCTGTACCGGCAAAGAACAGAGCTTTATTGAGTGACCCCAACGGGATTCGAACCCGTGCTACCACCTTGAAAGGGTGATGACCTAACCACTAGTCGATGGGGCCTTCTATGGGTGAATGAGGGGACTCGAACCCCCGGCCTCCAGGGCCACAACCTGGCGCTCTAACCAACTGAGCTACAATCACCGTGTACATATCATTACGGACTTTTTATTCGTGCGCCCGACTGGACTCGAACCAGTAACCCTCAGCTTAGAAGGCTGATGCTCTATCCATTGAGCTACGGGCACCGCTTCAATCTTGAGAACCTTCACTTGTCGGGGTGCCGAGACTCGAACTCGGGACCTCCTGCTCCCAAAGCAGGCACGCTACCAACTGCGCCACACCCCGATCCTTAAGGGAAGGCCCAATATAGCACAAGAACATTGATTACAAAAAAAAATATTTTTTTCCAACGTTATAAATCGTGCCTGAAAAAATTCGTAATAATCTGCCTGAGTTCCTCATGATAAACCATTTCAACAGCCTCAGCCGGAGTAACAAGCTTGCGGCGACGGTCATGCATCTCATCCCACTCATCAAGCATGGTTTCAATGAAAAGCGGATAGACCTGAACCGAAAAGTGTTTCCCAAACTTGCGGTATCGGAACTGACCGGCTTTTTTGTAATGGACAACACCTATCAAACCAGCTTCCTCGTAAGCCTCTTTCGCGGCTGAATCTGCAGGGGACAACCCCTTTTCAACATATCCCTTGGGAATAATCCAGCGCTCGGATTTTCTGGAAGTAATAAGCACCAGCCGACCGTCAAGAACCGGGATAACCCCCGACTGCCTGAAAACTCCCTTGAGCCGTCCCGCCATAAGAAACATTTATATATTTTATCCAGCTCTTTTATTTCAACAGCAGAAATATGAATCCAGTGCGTGCAAAATATAACTGATTTCCTTATTTAACTGCTATCTTCTGTGCGTTGTGTCAATTTTTTTATACTATCTCTCAGAATAAAAGCAGTTAGTGTGTTTTTTATAACGAAACCCCTCGAAAAATCATGAAAGCAATTATTCCTGTTGCGGGTGTCGGCACCCGTTTGCGGCCCCATACTTTTTCACAACCGAAAGTATTACTTAATGTAGCGGGAAAACCCATAATCGGCCACATTATGGACAAGCTTATCGCAGCAGGTATCGATGAAGCAATCGTTATTGTGGGCTATCTTGGCAACATGGTTGAAGAATGGCTGCTAACACATTACACGATCAAATTCACCTTTGTTTACCAATCGGATCTCCTCGGACTTGCCCATGCTATCTGGATGTGCAAACCCAACATCATTGACAATGAGCCACTTTTCATCATTCTCGGCGACACCATTTTTGACGCAGATCTTGATTCGGTACTGAAAAGTCCGTTTTCAACATTAGGAGTTAAAAAGGTTGATGACCCGAGACGATTCGGAGTTGCTATCACTGATGGCAATAAAATCCTGAAACTGGTTGAAAAACCAGATACTCCCGTCAGTAACCTTGCTATTGTCGGACTCTATTTTCTCCCTCAGTCCAAATCGCTTTTTGCTACCATTGACCATCTGATTGACAACAAGATAAAAACAAAGGGAGAGTACCAACTCACCGACGCTCTCCAGCTCATGATTGAAGGGGGGGAAAAATTCACCACTTTCCCTGTCAGCGGATGGTATGACTGCGGCAAACCCGATACTCTCCTCTCAACCAACAAGATTCTTCTTCAAAACAATACAACAACAAAAGATTACCCGAGCTGCATTATTGTCGATCCGGTTTTTATCGCTGATAATGCCATTATTAAAAACGCCATTATTGGTCCAAATGCCACCATAGGCGAAGATTCTGTAATTACAGATGCTATCATCAGGGATTCCATTATCGGCAGCGAAGCCAAGGTTATCCATATCATGCTTAGTCATTCCATCGTAGGAAGCAATGCCAGCATTACCGGAAATCCTCACGAAATCAGTGTCGGCGATTATTCTGAAATTCAAATGGGGTAAGAGATTTTTTGCATAGAAGAGCGAGAATGTTTACATTTTGGCTTTATTTTTCATCGGCATCCCCATTACCTATGGACACGGTGCCGCAAGCTCCCGAGAAGCTTTATATCTCCGGGCTTGCCGGAGAATGTTTTTCCGTGTCCAGTCATTTCCCTGTGAAATCCTCTCACTGAAAATCTCTCCACAGGGTCATTTTTTCCTGTTCTTTTTGTTATTGTTATTCGTTTAACCAAAACCTTATTGAAAATATGTCACAGAAAAGGTATTTCTTTACATCAGAATCTGTATCAGAAGGTCACCCGGACAAGGTTGCCGATCAGATTTCCGATGCTGTTCTCGATGATTTTCTCCGCCAGGACCCGAGTTCACGTGTTGCCTGTGAAACTTTTGTAACGACTGGCCAGGTGATTGTGGGTGGTGAGGTTACAACCAAAGGAATTGCAGATATCCAGACAATTGCCCGTAAGGTTGTGACCGAAATCGGCTACACCAAGGGTGAGTACATGTTTGAAGCCAACTCATGCGGCGTTCTTTCAGCGCTCCACAGCCAGTCCCCAGATATCAATCGCGGTGTTGACCGGAAAGAAGAGATTGCTGACGAGTTTGACCGTGTCGGTGCAGGCGACCAGGGTATGATGTTCGGCTATGCCTGCACAGAAACCCCTGAGCTGATGCCTGCTGCAATCCAGTTTGCCCAGCAGTTGGTCAAGAAACTTGCAGAAATCCGCAAGGAGGGCAAAATTATGACCTACCTCCGCCCTGATTCCAAGAGCCAGGTCACGCTTGAATATGAAAACGAAAAAGTAATCCGCGTTGATGCTGTAGTTGTTTCAACCCAGCACGATCCAGAGCCGGAAGGTGTCAGTGAAGCCGCATGGCAGGAAGTCATTAAAAATGACATTATCAAAAATGTTGTCAAGGTTGTTATACCTGCTTCTCTGATCGACGAAAACACCAAGTTTCATATCAACCCGACAGGACGTTTTGTTATCGGCGGACCACATGGTGATACCGGACTGACCGGACGGAAGATTATTGTTGATACTTACGGCGGTGCAGCGCCTCACGGTGGCGGTGCCTTCAGCGGCAAAGACCCTTCAAAGGTTGACCGCAGTGCCGCTTATGCAGCACGCCACGTTGCCAAAAACATTGTTGCTGCCGGGCTGGCCGACAAATGCACCGTTCAGGTCTCTTATGCCATCGGTGTTGCACGTCCTGTCTCTATCTATATCAATACGCACGATACTGCAAAACACGGCTTCGATGATGCACTGATACAGGAAAAGGCAGAAGTCATCTTTGATCTTCGTCCAGCGGCCATCATCAAACGGTTCAGCCTCGACAAACCTCAGGGATGGAGCTATCAGCAGACTGCTGCCTACGGTCATTTCGGCCGGGATATCTTCCCTTGGGAAAAAACCGAAAAGGTTGCGGAGCTGAAAAAAGCTTTCAACCTGGCCTGAGCAATCTCAACATAGATAAAACAAGAAACACTAATATGACAACAGTCGCGAAGGCACTTGATTATAAAGTAGCAGATATCTCTCTTGCTGAATGGGGACGGAAGGAAATCGATATCGCTGAAAAAGAGATGCCGGGCCTTATGGCTACCAGACGCAAGTATGCTGGTAAATATCCGCTGAAAGGCGCCCGTATTTCTGGATCCCTGCACATGACCATTCAGACCGCTGTGCTGATCGAAACCCTTGTTGAACTCGGTGCAGAGGTACGCTGGGCAAGCTGCAACATCTTTTCAACCCAGGACCATGCAGCCGCAGCCATCGCAGAAACCGGTGTGCCGGTCTTTGCGTGGAAAGGCGAAACGCTTGAAGAGTACTGGTGGTGCACCCGCCAAATCCTTGAATTTGAAGGCGGAAAGGGGCCAAACCTTATTGTCGATGACGGCGGTGATGCCACATTGATGATCATTCTCGGTTACAAAATCGAGAACGATCCTGAAATGCTTGAAAAAGTTCCGGGTAATGCTGAGGAAAAAGCACTTTACCAGCAGCTCAGGGAGGTCTTCGAAGAGGATAACCAACGCTGGCACAATGTTGCAGCAGAAATGAAGGGCGTTTCGGAAGAGACCACTACCGGCGTCCACCGCCTCTATCAGATGATGGAAAAAGGCGAACTGCTCTTCCCTGCCATCAACGTCAACGATTCGGTCACCAAGTCGAAGTTTGACAATCTTTATGGATGCCGTGAGTCACTGGCTGACGGTATCAAGCGGGCTACCGACGTCATGGTTGCCGGTAAGGTTGTTGTTGTGCTTGGCTATGGCGATGTGGGCAAGGGCTCAGCCCGCTCAATGCGTGCTTATGGTGCAAGGGTAATCGTTACGGAAATTGATCCGATTTGCGCCTTGCAGGCTGCCATGGAGGGCTACGAAGTCTCTACCATGGATGAAGCGGTCAAGGAAGGTAACATTTTTGTTACCACCACCGGCAACAAGGATGTCATTACCCTTGAGCATATCAGGCAGATGAAGGATGAAGCCATTGTGTGCAACATCGGCCACTTCGACAACGAAATCCAGGTTGAGCAGCTTTATGCTTATGCTGGCGCAACAAGACTCAATATCAAGCCCCAGGTCGACAAGTACACCTTTGAGAATGGCAACTGCATCTATCTGCTTGCAGAAGGACGCCTTGTCAATCTTGGATGCGCAACAGGTCACCCTTCGTTTGTGATGAGTAACTCGTTTACCAACCAGACGCTTGCGCAAATTGAGCTCTGGACCAAAGAGTATGCCATCGATGTCTATCGGCTGCCGAAAGAGCTTGATGAAGAGGTTGCAAGACTGCACCTTGAACAGCTCGGAGTAAAACTTACCCGGCTTACCGATGAACAGGCTGAGTATATCGGCGTGCCTCTTGATGGACCGTACAAACCCGACCATTATCGCTATTGAGAGCTGATGGCCAACGCTATAAACAAAAAAGCAACCTCCAAGGGTTGCTTTTTTGTTTTGCGGTGCTGGGGCGGCAGGATTCGAACCTGCGGATGTCGGCTCCAAAGGCCGATGCCTTACCACTTGGCGACGCCCCATTGCTCGCGGTTACTATAAATCATGACCGGCCCTCAATATACGCACAATAAGAGAAAATAAAAACCGCGTGCCTGTGCAGAGAGCCTGCAAATAATATACAAGAGCACTTCTCTCTGCCACATTACGCCATTTAACCTTATCTTTGGCTGAGCAGGCCGACTTTTCTGTTTGTTGATAACAAATTCAATAAATGCGTTCCGTTCTGTAACACAGGTTTCTACCAACATGTCATCCCTACGGGATTTAAGAAAATGCTCTCTGGAAAAGGCTCTTTGTTTCCAGCCCCTTCGGGGTGGCATATTGGTAGCAAAAAAAAAGACCTCTCCCAAAAGAGTTTTCATGAACATTATTTTAAACTCATTGATGACAAAAATCAAGATCTGCGGAATAACCCGCCTTCAGGATGCTCTCGATGCCGCTCAAGCTGGTGCCGATGCTCTCGGCTTTAATTTCAGCCGCCAGAGCCCGCGACTGATCGCACCCGAAAAGGCAAAGGAAATCATTGAAAAACTGCCGCCGTTTGTTCAGTCGGCAGGCATCTTCGTAGAACAGTCACCAGAAGAGATCAATGCCATCTGCCTTCTCTGCAACCTGCAGATAGCGCAATTGCATAGCGAACAATACAGCCCTGAACAGGCGCGATCGATTACTGCTGCAAAAGTTATAAGAGTGTTTCGCCCCGAAGAAAATTTTGCCGTACAAGAGGTTTTTGAGTTCGCCGCAAAAAGCAACGTCAAGAGTTTCCTGTTTGATGCTTACCGGCCAGACATGGCTGGAGGGACTGGAGAGAGCATCGGCGCGTCACTGGCAGCCCGTATCTTCAACCAAATCAGAACCTCATGCTATGCCATACTTGCGGGAGGACTGAATGCAGCGAATGTCGGTGAAGCAATCCTGCGTGTTCAGCCATACGGAGTCGATACAGCAAGTGGAGTCGAAAGCGAGCCCGGCATCAAGGATTCTGAAAAAATAGAAGCCTTTATCCGGGCTGTTCGCAAAACTTCTTAAGTGCCGCTATTGGCCTGCACGTGCCCCCAGATAAGTTTCGACGCTACTTCAGGCAATTCCACCGTGATCAGATGCCCGCATTCGGGAACGCAGACATAGGTACCCTTGTGAGTAAGATTGGCCAATTTTTCTGTGTTCTCACAAGTCATGATTGAATCACCCTCTCCGGCGACAAAAAGGATCGGCATATCAATTTTCTTGACCATCTCAGGCACGGAATCAGTAGTACTGAACGCGGTCATATGCTGAGTAGTCTGCTCAATAGCCTCTGGAGCGCAGAGCCCGAGACTTTTATATCCGATAAGAATATCATGATGCATGACGGTATTCTTCGCAAGAACAAGACGAGCAAAAATATAGGCAGGAAGCCACCAGGTCAGTTTTCGCAAGAGACCATTGAAAACAAAGGTAATTGTATTTGTGGCAAATGCCTGGATGAATTGGCTGTTTGGCAGAAACCCGAAATTGAAAAAAGTCATTGATCGAATAAGGCCGGGATGAGAAGAGGCATAATCGAGCGCAACAAAAGGGCCAAAAGAAAATGCGGCAATATGAAATCGTTTGAGCCCGAGATTGACAACCAGATCATTCAGGTCATGGGCAAAAAAGTCGATATGATAATGGTTATTCGGATCGTTTTCTGACCATCCATGTCCGCGCATGTCGTAAGAGATCGTACGAACCCCCTGATTATTGAGAGATTTAATGACATGGTGCCACCACATCCACCAGCAATCCCAACCATGGATAAGCACTACTGTCTCGGCTGCATCTTTGGGACCGGAATCGTGATAGTGATGCACGACACCGTTCAACTCCACGAAACAACTGTTCTCCATTAAAGAAAGTTCGTAAGTGGCCCGTTTAGCGGCGGCTCTGTCCCCTGAAGCCTGAAGATCAAGAAGTTCCTGCCTGTAACGGATATACTTTTGTGTCGGTTGTGACGTCTGTCGTGCCATAACACATGTCAGGTGAAAGGTGAGTAGAGATATGGTCCCTTTATAGCGATAAATATAAGAAATAATTTATCGTAGCCGGGAAAAAACAACCATCTATCCATACGGATTAAAATGATTATTTCAGAAAAATCTTTTCACATTCGCGCCTGATTATTTCCTGCTGTTCGAGAATCAGCTCTGGATCAACCGTAAAGTGGTTGAGCAATTGCGAAAAAATCTGGATGGATGTTTCAAATTTTTCTGTAACCACAACATCGGCGCCTGCCTTGTAGAGAGCGGCAACATTATCCAGGGTTCTTGCGCGGACGATAATAAACGCTTTTTTATTGATCTCGCGGATCATCGCAATACTTTTACAGATGGCAGTAGTATCTGAAATGCCCAGCACAACTGCACGAGCATGATCAATACCTGCGCGAAGAAGTGCTTTTTTCTCCGTACAGTCTCCATAATAGATTGGTTCGCCCTTTCTTCTCATGACTTTAACCATTTCCCGGTCTATTTCAAGGACAGAATAAGAGATATTGGTTGCATGAAGGACCGAGGCAACATTCTGGCCGTTAATGCCGAAACCGATAATAGCAGCATGGATTTCCCCCGCGCAAATAATGGTACTATCTTGAGGACGAACAGCAACAGAGGGAGATTCCCTTGAAACCAGAGGAATAAACCCGAGTACCGGCGCTACCTGGTCGGCAAATTTAGGAGCAAAAGCTATCATGGCAGGAGTGACAATCATGGTGACGACACTGATGGCAAGCATGGCCTGAAAGAGCTCATGATTGATGATGTTATTCTTCAAACCGCTCTCTGCCAGCACAAAGGAAAACTCACCAATCTGTGCCAGCGCCATACCAGCCATCATACTTACCCTCATAGAGTTGCCCAGAAAAAGAGAAATCCCTGCAACGAGCAGCCCTTTTACGAACAGCACAACAAGGGCGATTGAGACAAAAAGAGGGAGATTGATCATCTTGACGTCGAGCAGAAGACCGACTGATATAAAAAAGATGCTGCTGAACGCCTCTCGAAACGGATCGATAGTCACGCTTATCTGATGACTTTCATCGGTACTTGCGATAACCATGCCAGCAACAAATGAACCAAGTGCGAGCGACAGTCCGGCAAGGGAGGTCAAATATGCTGCGCCGAAACAGATCACAAGAGCCCCGATAACCAGAACCTCCCTGGCATGCAAAGAGGCAATCAGATGCACCATTTTCGGCATAAGAAGCCTGAATCCGATAACAATTGCCGCAGAGAACAGCACAATAATGCCGATCTTTTTAAACACAACCTCAAAGGAAGAGACGGAATCGGGGCTCAGCAAATTAATGCCGATCATCAAGGGAACAACAGCTATATCCTGAAAAATCAAAATCCCAAGAGCAATGCGTCCGTACGGCAGAGAAAGCTCATCGCGGTCCGCAAGAATTTTCAGACAGATTGCTGTACTGCTTACCGAAAAGGTAAATCCAATAAATGAGGCAGAGGAAACAGTAATACCCCGACCTATGGCAAACATAAACCACCAGGAAAGAAAACTGATAGTCAGGCCGGTAACAAGAATCTGAACGACGCCGCCAACCAGTACAATTTTTTTAAGTTTTTTAAGGTCATCAAGTGAAAACTCAAGCCCTATGGTAAACAAAAGAAGAACTACTCCAAGCTCAGCGAGCGTTGAAATCATTTTCTGATCATAGACCGCGCCGATACCTGAGGGACCAAGGAGAATCCCGGTAAAAATCAGGCCGATGACGGGCGGAATCTTTAATTGCTGAAAAATCAGAATAATAGCGACAGCTAATGCCCCGATAAGCACCAGTTCGCCGAGAAAATCAACTTCATGCATAACGAGACAGATTAGTCAGGAAAAGCGGCTTTTGGACAGGAGATATTAAGTCAATTTTGAGAATTATTCACCCCACGAATTATCTATTTGAAAATGATCATGAATTACGTTAAACTTCAAAAGAAGTCAGTCAATGGTTGACTGGTCGCTATTCAAGTAATTTGTGCGTTGGTTACTTGACGGTATCTCTTCCTATCAATGCATAGATACACAGAGACTCATAATGAATATTTATATTGGCAATTTGGCTTACACTGTTACTGAAGATGATCTTCGTGATGCTTTTTCCGAATTCGGACAGGTAGAGAGCGCGAGCATCATCAACGACAAATTTTCGGGCCGCTCCAAAGGGTTTGGATTTGTTGACATGCCTAATGAAAGTGAAGCTCGTGAAGCTATCGAATCAATGAATGAAAAAGATTTGAATGGCCGCACGATAAAGGTCAATGAAGCGAAGCCTCGCGAAGAGAGACCCGCGAGAAGAGAGCGCTACTGATCCTTAAGCTTTTCGACGTTTTTCCTCTTAAGCCAGACAGAATGCATAGTTCCGTCTGGCTTTTTCAATTCTATTCCTCATCACCTCAATTATGCCTGTACAAGTCATTTATCTTACAGCAGCACTGCTGCTCCTTGCTGTATTCCCGCTCAATGATGAATTCTATTCTTTTGTGAAAATTACTGCCGCAGGAACCTTTGCCTGGGGAGCGTACAGAAACTTTGGGAAAAAAAAACTGCTGCTGCCCCTGGCATACAGCCTCTTCACTATACTTTTTAATCCAGTTATTGATATCCACCTTGCAAGAGAGATCTGGATACTGGCTGATCTGGCAGGGGCAATACTCCTCTTCTCAACCAGGCAGCATATCGCTCAGTAAGGTTTTAATGATGTACACAATCCGGGCTGCCAGCATGCAGCCCTTCCGGGGCTGGTTATGCCGGATTTTTAGGGATACTCGTTGTTACACCTGCACAAACGCTGACGCTTTTGCCCCGCAAATCGGGCAAGTTTCAGGTGAATTGCCCAACTCGATATGGCCGCAGACAGGACACAGCCAAACCTCAGTTGCTGTGATATCCTTGCCGTTACGTACTGACTCCAGTGCTTTTTTATAGAGTTCAGCATGAATCCGTTCCGCTTTGAGGGCATAGGTAAACATCTTTTTGGCAGGATGCTCATCGGCTTCAGCCTGTTGCAGCATTGGCGGATACATTTCTGTATGCTCAAAGGTTTCACCGCTGATTGCTGCCTCCAGATTTTCGGCAGTTGACCCTATTCCTCCGAGAGCAGCAAAATGCCCTTCTGCATGAATACGCTCAGCCTGGGCTGTTGTACGAAACAACTTTGCCACATTACCAAAACCAGCTTTTTCAGCTTCTTTTGCAAAGGCCAGATATTTCTGGTTAGCCTGACTCTCACCGGCAAACGCCTCTTTCAGATTATCTTTCGTTGTTGTCATATCTTTATTATCTCCTTTTATTTTATTATGATTACGCCTCCTGATTCCAGTAATAGTATATTTTGATGACAAGTTCAGGCATCAATTGGGCCAAGCCGAAAATCTCTTCCTCAGACAAGTCGTCGAAATCATCAGTTATTTTAGCGAGAATGAACATTGGCAGAACCAACTGTGCCGTCTCTTCATCCGCCAGAAAAGAGCTCCATGAATCATTGGTCAGCTCTATGCCTACAGAAAATCCAAGCGCCCAGTTTTCAATGGCGAGTCTCCTTTCTTCCTCATTACTGTAACCGAATTGTTCATACAGTGGCACAAAATCGTCAGGGTCATTATTGAATTGCAGAGCAATAGTGTTCATGTGGCGAACAAGAAGCTCGCGTATCGTCTTTTCTTCGATTTCGGAAGAAAAAAATGGTTCTTTATCGTTTTCCTGATCCCAGATATAGGGAATCCAGATGTCTGACTCAATCATATCGGGCCCGACAATCAAGGCAGTCATATAACCATCAAGCATTTCAACCGGAAACAGGCACTCTTCAGGAGTCGAGTCAGAACCGAGAAAATCGTCAAGTATTTCAAGCTCTTCATCGGAGAGTTGTTGCTGCTGCAAATCGGATGGGTTCTTCATAGTTGATCAATTGACAGTGAATGGTAGACTGTGCTCCGGGTTACTTTTGTCGTCTTGACGACACTCCCCGGACTCCCTTCATCAAGATAAGTACCGCGACACAACAAATACCATCATAAAAAGCGGTTTTACCCCCGGAATCCAACTTTTTTTAACGGAACAAGGCGATGAATTGATAAAATAATGCAAAAACATTATATAGAAATCGAAGGCTGTCGAGGGCCGCTTGTTCATTTTCCTTTTCTGACGCTCACCATGTTCAAACCAAAACTATTTTCAATTTTACCGGAACTCACCCCGGACCGGATAATGAAGGATGTCGTTGCCGGTATCATGGTCGGCATTGTAGCCCTCCCGCTGGCCATTGCGTTTGCCATTGCATCGGGCGTTTCTCCTGAAAAAGGACTTATTACAGCCGTTGTCGGGGGCTTTCTGGTCTCTTTTCTCGGTGGAAGCAGAGTACAGATTGGAGGACCGACGGGAGCTTTTATTGTTATTCTATACGGAATTGTCCAGCAATACGGGGTCAACGGACTGGTGCTGGCAACGATCATGTCGGGAGTTATCCTCATGATCATGGGTTTCGCCCAGTTCGGTTCACTGATCAAGTTTATCCCTTATCCGGTTATTGTCGGTTTTACCAGCGGTATTGCGGTCATTATTTTTTCCAGCCAGGTAAAGGATTTTTTTGGCCTTGATATTGCAGTTGTTCCTGCTGATTTTATCGGCAAGTGGACAGCTTACGCCCACAACCTCCCGACGCTTGATCTTTCAAGTTTCATGATTGGCGCCATTGCTCTTCTGATTATTGTTTTCTGGCCAAAGGTTTCACGAAAAATTCCCGGTTCTCTTGTTGCCATCATCGTAACAACCCTGATGGTATGTTACTTGCCGCTTGATGTAGCAACTATTGCATCCCGTTTCGGAGAAATCCCGTCCACGATTCCCGCACCCTCACTCCCCTCGTTTGATTTTGCAACTATCCAGCACCTCATCATGCCTGCAACAACCATTGCCCTGCTTGGCGCCATCGAAGCGCTGCTGTCGGCTGTTGTTGCCGATGGTATGATCGGCAGCCGGCATAAGTCGAATATGGAGCTGATTGCTCAGGGTGCGGCAAATATCATCACCCCACTTTTCGGCGGCATCCCCGTTACCGGGGCAATTGCCCGAACCGCTACCAATGTCAAGAACGGCGGAAGAACTCCTGTGGCTGGAATGGTTCATGCTATTACGCTGCTCCTGATCATGCTGCTTTTCGGAAAGTGGGCAAAGCTCATTCCAATGCCTGCTTTGGCGGCAATCCTTATTGTTGTTGCCTGGAACATGAGTGAGGTCAAAGTGTTCCGGCAACTTCTGAAAAGCCCGAGGAGCGACGTTATTGTTTTGCTCACAACATTCGGCCTGACTGTTGTGTTTGATCTGACGCTCGCCATAGAGATCGGGATGTTACTCGCCGTTATTCTCTTTATGCAGCGCATGGCCCAGCTTTCCAATGTTGGCGTCATCACCAATGAGCTGACCGACAGGGATGAAGAGGACGACCCAAACACGATTGTGACACGGAAAGTACCTGATGGTGTGGAGGTCTTTGAAATAAGTGGACCCTTTTTCTTTGGCGCGGCAAGCAAGTTCAGGGAGGCCATGGATATTGTTGAGAAGGCGCCAAAAATCCGGATTATCAGAATGCGAAGCGTCCTTTCAATCGATGCAACAGGGCTGAACATGATGAAGGGACTGCTTAAAGACTGTAAAAAAAACGATACCAGACTGATTTTGTCGGGCGTTCATGCCCAGCCATTATTTGCCCTTCAGCAATATGGACTTTACGATGAGATCGGTGAAGAGAACATTTTCGGCAATATTGATGATGCGCTCGACCATGCACGGGAGATACTCGGCCTCGCTAAAACAGGGCGGCAAAAAAACTTCACTCCTACAGTACAGCGGGAGATGCAATAACATCGACCCGAAGCTGCTTGACTCCTTTCCTGATTTTTCTGGCAAATGGAATCTTGAAGTCATTCAATTAATAATTAATAAGAAGGGGCAAATAAACCTTATTAAAGAAAATATATCGCCTCTTTAATATTAATATTTTTAAATTATCAGCAACATTTCCTTATTTTATTCTGAAAACGACAAATTCAGAAATCCGAACATAAGAAGCAATCGCCATAATGATCCGGGAACCGCTGCTGATAAAAAGACCCCTCATGAAAATCGGCGACCATTACATTCAGGGATTCGATACTGCAGATCTAAGGACCCTGATAAGCTTCGATGCTGTCCAAGGAGCAGAAAATGTGATAACATCTTTCAAAATGAGCGACATGGACTCATGCCCGCACAACAATAACAGTAACTTTTCATGCAAAAATCCGGAGCAATAAACCATGGAAACATCATTTCGTCCACTGGGTACCGTCGTGCAGCTTCTTGAAGATCTCGGACATGAAGTCACTTATGCTTATGATGATCTGGTTTTTGTCGATGACAATGATTTTCTGCTTCAGTTTGATGACACAGGTCTGGCAGTGAACCTCTTCTTCAACCAGAGCTGCACAAAACAAAATGCAGAGAATATTGAGCAGAGCATCATCCCCGCCGGTGACAAGAAAGGACTTTCCATTATCAAAAGTGGGCAGTACAGCATAACCGGGCAATCCGATGAAAATCTGCGAATAGAGTTTTTCGACAACTGAGTCCGTTTTACTACATTGCTTTTCAAGGATCGGCCCACCTCATTTTTGGGAAGGAAACTGGCAATTATAACAATGAAAAGCAATGAAATATTCTGAAGCAAGGCAGGGAAGGGTCTTTGTGATCAGACTTGAAAATGGCGAGATTGTCCACGAAAAACTTGAACAGTTTGTCAAGGATCATGCCATTGAGCGAGCATCTTTTTTTGCTGTCGGCGGGGCTGACAAGGGCAGTCTGCTTGTGGTCGGGCCTGAAGAGAGCCGATCAAATCCAGTGATTCCGATGATTCATGAACTCTATGACGTTCATGAAATAACTGGCTCCGGAACCATTTTTCCTGATGACAAAGGAAATCCGATACTCCACGCACACTTCGCCTGCGGCAGAGAAGAAAACACCGTCACCGGCTGCATTCGCAATGGGGTAAAGGTGTGGCTGGTGCTGGAAGTCATCCTGATTGAGCTGCTGGAGAACACAGCAACCCGCCAGTATGATCCCCAGACCGGCTTCAAACTGCTTATACCCTGAAGAACGAGCGATACTCGATTAGCGTGTCGCTCTCGGCCTCTCCGACCACCTTTTCGCCGTCGTGTTTACAGAAGTTTTAGGTACAGGATGACCTGAATTGCCTCTCCCCTGCTGTTTTGGAGCTTTCACGGGATTATGATCCATAAGTGGAAACGGGTGATTGGCGATAACTGGAATTTTTTTCGCTATCAGTTTTTCAATGTCGCGCAGATACTCTTTCTCTTCGGCATCACAAAACGACAGTGCGGTTCCTTTTGCCCCTGCTCTTCCTGTACGCCCGATACGATGGACATAGGTTTCGGCAATATTGGGCATTTCAAAATTGATCACATACTCCAGATCATCAACATCAATACCTCGCGCCGCAATATCTGTCGCCACAAGAACGCGCGTGGTTTGTGCCTTGAAATTCTTCAGGGCTCGCTGTCGGGCATTTTGTGCCTTGTTGCCATGAATGGCCTCCGCCGCACTATTGTGCTTCTGCAGAACTTTTACCACTGTGTCGGCGCCATGCTTTGTC
>CAJAAV010000194.1 GCA_903937835.1 uncultured Chlorobiaceae bacterium
ATTTCTTAAAGGACTGTATTCCATTTTATTCGCTCTTTCATTGTGGGCAGTGTTTTTTTTAAAGCAAAATATAGGTTTGCTTCTCTTCGCTGGGTTTGTTGTGGCATATATAAACGAATATATATTTATAGGAAAAAGAAAAAAAAATATCGAATTGCTTTTGTTGACCTTTGCTGTTATTGGAACTTTATTCCTGTATACATCGCTTTTGAAAATAAATATTTCAGATATATATAGGCTGACAGTAAGTAATGACTCAAAGGGGAACATTATTACGGTTTTTACAAGATTAATTGCTGATTCAGGTAATAGAGAGTTTATTTTAAAGGCGTTTATATATTACATAGTAATTGTGATTATTGATTATCTTGTTAAAATATTGCCAAACTCATATAGTAAGTGGTACCAAATTATTGTTATGGCAATATTCGTTTGGATATTTGCGGTTTTTTTTAGAGATCCAGTGAACTCATCTGTAGTATTAGTACTAATCTATATTATTCATTTAGGCAAGGAATTGCTGTTTAAAAGAATCAGTCACCCCTTATTTATTCCATTATTGACCTTAGTGTTTGCAAACAGTATGACTGCTGGTCTATGTGTTGGTGGATTATTCATTATTATTCCATTTTCATTTGCTTACGCATTTAATTATTTTGAAAAAATTCTTGATACTAGTAAATATAATGTGGTTATTATTTCATTTGCTATTGTTCTTGCATCCTCATTGTTTATTTATAAACAAAATGAGCCATATAACTGGTGGGGTTTATCCCAAGGTCCAATTGCTCAAGCAAAGTATGAATTACCATATAGCAGTTTAAAGTACCTGAAAGTAGATAAGGCAACTTTTGATTTATTTTCGACAATAAAAGAGGTGATAGAGACAAAATCAAAAACAGACAATGATCTCTACCTTTATCCGGATATACCGATATTTTATCAATTGCATAATAAGATACCACCAACGCGAAATCTTGTTCAGTGGTACGATGTAATTAGTACGCAGGCCATGAAGCGGGAAATTGAAGATATAAAAAAAATATTACCACATCTTATTATAGTATTAGAGCCGCCATGGTTTGTTTATAAAGGGCACTCAATGTTAAAAAATAGCTATTTATACCAAGCTGAAATAGTTGACTTTCTTGATAATCAAGTTGTAAATGGTAATTACAAGTTAATAAAGTATCAGATTTATAATAATCATATATTTGGTGACAATATGAACGATGTTGATAATCATGAGATGACTATAAGAGTGATGAATCCTGCTGTTATTGGTAAAACAATTGATGAATTGTATGCAAATCATATATTAATTGAGAATTATGAGATAAGAAATATGATCAGTCATTCATATAGTGTTATTGATATTAAAAATCATAAACTTTTGATAGGCGATAAAATAAAAATGCAGTTAACGTATAATCAGGTTGATTCAATAGTTTTTAAAATCGGGACTCCAGAAAAAATAAGTGAGGAGTATTTTGTATTAAGAATATATGAAAAAAAATAATGAAAAATAATAAACTAATCACTATTGTTACTGCATGCTATAATGAGGAAAGTAACGTTGCCGAGGTGTACAGTCAAGTTAAAAATATTTTTAGAAATTATTTGGCTGAATATTCATACGAACATATATTCATTGATAATGCATCACAAGATACTACATATCAAATACTAAAGGATATTGCAAAACACGATGAAAATATTAAACTAATTCGAAATTCTCGTAATTTTGGTCATATTAGATCGCCATATCACGCTTTTGTTCAAGCCAAAGGTGATGCTCTTATATCTATTGTAGCTGATTTGCAGGATCCTCCAGAAATGATTGTAGACTTTGTTAAAAAATGGGAAGAAGGATATCAGATTGTTGTTGCAATCAAGATCCAAAGTCATGAAAACCAATTA
Organism: uncultured Chlorobiaceae bacterium; assembly: GCA_903937835.1. GTDB lineage: Bacteria > Bacteroidota > Chlorobiia > Chlorobiales > Chlorobiaceae > Chlorobium. The sequence goes on from CAJAAV010000194.1 coordinate 1,921, forward strand.
ATGTTTGGTATTCGTACTCTATACTATAAAGTGCTTAAGCAACTGTCTGATGTGGAAATTATACAAAATTTTACAGGTTTTGGCTTATATGATAAAAAAATTATTACTATTCTTCGGGGTATTCCTGACCCGTACCCTTTTTTTAGGGGAATAATTGCAGAGTCAGGTTTTAATGTTGCAACGGTGCCTTATACGCAGCCAAGAAGAGAGCGTGGTATCACTAAAAATAATTTCTTCACGCTTTATGATATGGGTATTCTTGGGATTATCAATAATTCCAAAGTTCCTTTGCGACTTGCAACATTTATCGGCTTTTTGATGGCTTTTATCAGTTTTCTTGCGGGGTTTGGATTTCTTGTTGGCAAACTTCTCTTTTGGAACACGTTTCAGGCAGGAATTGCACCTCTTTTGATAAGTAATTTCTTTCTGTTTGGTCTTTTGCTCTTTTTTATTGGAATTCTTGGCGAATATGTTGGAGCTATTTATACACAGGTGCTTGCGCGGCCCCGTGTTTATGAGGCTGAACGGATTAATTTTGATAGCGATGAGAGTAATTCGTGATGCAGGAAAACATACAACTTGCCATAGCCCTGCCAACGTATAACCGCGCTGAGTATCTTGATCTTTGTCTGACGATCCATATTCCCTTGCTTAAAGCGTGGTCAATTCCTCTCTTCATTTCTGACAACGGGTCAACCGATCACACAAGAGAAATTGTTGAAAAGCATTCTCTTGAGTACCCGTTTATTCACTATTATCGGAATGAGGTAACAATCGGGCCGGATGAAAATTTTGAAAAAGCGCTTTGCTATCCGCAAACGGAGTACATCTGGTTGCTTGGCGATACCTACCGCATTCCCGACCAGAGTATAGATGCGTTCCTGCAATATGTTGTGAAGGACGCTTATGATGCAGTGCTTTTTAACGTAGTTGACAGGGTTCTCAATATTGAAGAGCAGATATACTCCGATCAGAATAAACTTCTTGCCGATCTTGGCTGGCACATGACTTGCTTAAGTACTCTGGTATACAGCAGGAATCTTCTTCAGAATGCAAACTTCGTCCGTTATCGAGACACGAACTTTCTTCAGACTGGGATCATCTTCGAGTATCTTGCCGATAAACCGTTTAAAGTCAAATGGCTTCCTCAGCATTCCGTTATTGGCCTCAAGGTGACTGGCGTGAAGAAAACAAGCTGGGAGAGCCAGACCTTTGAAATATGGACAAAGCGTTGGGCCAATTTTGTTTTTTCACTACCACCATCTTATAATCTTGATAGCAAGTTGATGTGTATTATGGATCATGGGAAAAAATCAGGGATATTTACTTTTTCTGCGTTGAAGCGGTTAAGGAAAAAAAATATTCTCAATATTAAAGAATATAGACGGTATTCAAGATATTTCCCTTTTACTATATCGATACACAGGTTCTTCGTTCGTGTTATTGCGTCACTTCCTCGTTGGTTTTCCAGAATATTTTAAATTTTATCTGCGTTTTTTGCCTTTCTTACGTAGGAGTCACAATTAGTTGTTGATTCGTATTTCATTAGGCTAATTTAAGCTATGGTGGTATATTTTTTCGATGTACTTCTTTTATCGCTCTGTGATGGAGCTCATTGTGTGTTGTTGTGTGTTTGAATGAGTTAACCTATTGATTTTCTATCTGAATGAAGTTGTTTGCCCGAATTGTGCGTTATCTTGCTCCTTCAAAAGGAAAAATTGTTCTTGTCGTGGTCGTTAGTATGATGACTTCGTTGCTCGGTGTTGTTTCAATCTATTCAGTACTTCCCCTTCTGAATGCTGTCTTTACTGCTGATCGAACAATTGTGGCTCAGGGGCCTCCTGCAAATGTTGTATTGGAGGAAAAGAACATCGGGAATATGGGTAGTAGCTCAAGTACGATAGCGTTAAACGGGATTGATACAAAAAAGCTGAAGGCATCAGTAACCCAGAAGTTTTCACAGTTGTTTTATGCTGATACTAAAGAGCATACCTTGTTTAATATCTGCCTTTTTCTGATTGCATCTTTTGCAGTAAAAAACTTTTTTGTTTATCTGAACGGTCAAATCATTTTCAGGATTCAAACCAAGACAGCTAAAAAACTCAGGGATGATGTTTTCAGTAATATCATTGAGATGCACCTCGATTATTTCAACAAGAACCGGGTTGGTAACTTGATGAACTTGGTTTATAATGATGTGCAGGCTGTCAATGAGATGGTTAGTTCAACTTTTGTTAATTTTTTGCAGAATCCTTTTTCGGTAGTTGTCTACGTCTTTGTTTTGTTGATTCTGAGTTGGAAGCTCACGATCTTTGCAACCATGACCTCAGTGCTTATTTTTTTTGTTATTCGCATTGTAGGTAGACAGGTTAAGGGTCTTGCTGCCAGTTTTCGAACCAGAATGGGTGATATGAATTCCGTGTTACAAGAGAAATTTAGTGGCATCAAAGTCATTAAGTCGAGTGCATTTGAAAATATCGAATTCTTACGGTTTCAGGCATTTACTCGAGAGTTCAGGAATCTTGATATACAGATAGCCCGGCTTCGCAATATTATTGGCCCTTTGAACGAAACACTGCTGGTTTCGGCTATTGCCCTTGTGCTGTGGTTTGGAGGGTTACAAGTGTTTGATGGAAGAATGACCTCTTCAGAACTTATTCTTTTTGCGTTTACCCTCTATTCTACGATGGGGCCGATCAAGAAGTTTGGTGATGTCAATACCCAAATATCAGTCGGGATGGTCTCTGCGGAGCGTTTGTTTGAGCTCCTTGATACGGTACCAGATATCCGAAATGGAGCGCGTGTAATTAGCGGGTTTGAGCATGAAATAAGGTTTGAGGATGTGTGTTTTAAATATGCCAAGGATGAGGATGCGCCCAATATTCTTGATCATGTCTCTTTTACGCTAAAGAAAGGGGAGATGGTTGCCTTGGTGGGCCAGTCAGGTTCTGGAAAATCTACAACGGTTGATCTGTTGTTGCGGTTTTATGATGTCGATTCAGGTCGGATTACCATAGACGGAGTGGATATTCGCGAGTTTGACTTCAAGCAGTTGCGGCGGATGATCGGTGTGGTTAGCCAGGAGGTTATTCTTTTTAACGACACGATTAAGGCAAATATCGCTTATGGCACTCATGAAGAGATAAATCAAGAACAAGTGATTGCTGCTGCAAAAATGGCAAATGCACATCAGTTCATTGAAGAAAAGCCAGAGCAGTATGAGACCTTTATAGGTGATAGAGGATTGCAGTTATCAGGCGGACAGCGGCAGCGGTTGGCCATTGCGCGGGCTATGGTGAAGAATCCAGAACTCCTTATTTTTGACGAGGCGACCAGTGCTCTGGATAATGAGTCAGAAAAAGTTGTGCAGCAGGCAATTGACTATGCACTTGAAAATCGTACGGCGCTTGTTGTTGCACACCGTCTTTCGACCATCAGGAATGCTGACAGGATAATCGTTATGGAACGGGGGCGGGCTGTTGAGTCTGGTAATCATCAAGAGCTTCTTAATTTGGGAGGTTTATACAAGAATCTGTACGATATACAGTTTTCTGGCAAGATGCACGAAAGTGAAAAAGCGTTATCTGAATCTTGAGCATGGACGGGCAGTCAAGCACTAATGATATGTCAGTATCAGCAATAATTGCGCTCTATAATCCAGATCTCCATTTGTTTGAAAAAGCGCTCTTGTCTGTGCTCAATCAAACCTGTCCTGTAAAGGAAATTGTTCTTGTGAATGATGGAGGCGCGGATAATTTCAAAGATAAATTGCCTGATGATTTGCGAATCAAGGTGTTTTCTAAACCAAACGAGGGAGTGGCAGCAGCCCGCAACTTTGGGATAGCCCAGTGTACTTCAGAGTACATCGCTTTTCTGGATCAGGACGACTTTTGGTATCCTGACAAAATTCAGGAGCAAATAGCATTGATTCCTGTTTCTGGAGAACATTGTATGGTGACTTCACCGATTCATATTATTGATCTTAAGGGTGACGAAATTTATAAGAAATCACAACGAACACAGGAGATCTATTTTCTCAAAGCCTCCAAGGAAAAGGCGTTATTACATCTTGCTTATGAAAATTTTATTTACTCATCTACCCCTCTTATCCATCGCAGCGTGTTCGATAAAGCAGGATTATTCGATCCCCATACCCAGCCGCATGATGACTGGGATATGTACCTCAGGATTGTACATGCCGGATTTCCTGTATATTTTTATCGCGAAAAACCTCTCTCTGTCTGGAGAATGCATGACTCCAATGAATCTCATAAGGTCAATGCAATGCTTCGATCAAAATGTTTAGTTGAAAAAAAAATGTTAAGTGTTGCTGCCGACCCTGATGTACGAAAGGTTTTGAAGATCAATCTTCAACTGGATTATGTAGAACTTGATAATATTCTGTATAAGGAGCGTGACTACATTCAGTTTAGATCGTTAATTTTGACGCATCTGCGAAGTTTATTGCAGGAATATGCTGGAAACAGTGGGGCGGAGAAGGAGCTTGATAACATTTTGATGGCCCGGATACAAAAAATCGTCCTCAAATCAATCAGGCGGTATTTGTTTTCATTTTATTGCCAGGCAATGCAGCGTTAAGCTTTTATTTTATTGCTTTTGTAAAGTTGTTTAATGATTAAAATCCTCTGTCTGCATATTGCGGAAAATCAGGCGAGTTATCGGTACAGAGTTGAGCAATTTCTTCCGTACTGGAAGGAGTACGGTATTGAGATGACCCCTGTGAGTATTGTGGGAAAAAGCTATCCCCAAAAACTCCGATTGGCGATTGAAAGTAAAAACTATGATTATGTCTGGCTTCAGAGAAAGCCGCTTTCGACTCTTTTTATCGCAATTATTGCCAGCAGGTCAAGACTATTGTATGATTATGACGATGCTCTCTATGCAAAGGAAAGCTATCTCACAGCTTTGCCCAAGCCGACACAACCGGGTTCTAAGCAATCTGTTACCCGTCTCAATACGATACTTAAACGTTCGTCTCTGGTGTTTGCTGGCAGTGAAGCACTTGTTGAGTATGCACAGAGGTTTAATCCAGACAACACATTTCTTGTCCCTACAGCGCTTGACAAAGTTCTGTCGCTCTCCTCAGGTACCTGTTCAGGTGACACGATTACTATCGGCTGGATAGGCAATACCCTGAACCTTTTTTTTCTCTCGCTTATTGATGAGGCGACATCTTTTGTACAAAAACGTTATCCTCATGTCCGGTTTTCAGTTATGAGTGGCAAGCCTCCCGAAGGTTTGAAGACTACCTGGGAATTTGTTCCCTGGTCAAAGGAGGCTGAAGAGCAGTGGCTGCGTTCCATAGATATCGGCCTTATGCCGCTTGTTGATGACGAGTGGAGTCGAGGAAAATGTGCTTTCAAGCTGTTGCAGTATATGGCTCATGGTAAGCCGGTCGTTGCTTCCAATGTTGGGGCGAACCGAGCCGCTGTACTTCATGGTGTCAGTGGTTATCTTGCTTCATCCTCTTCGGAGTGGTTTAACGCCCTTGATTCTCTTGTTTCCAGTCAAGAGATGCAGTGTTCAATGGGAGAGGCAAGCCTGAAGCTTTTTCTTTCAACCTATGAGCGGCAAATTGTTCAGGAGCGCATGGCGGATCTGTTACATTGTCATTTTAACCAAACTCGCCCATGTTCCGTTCTACATATAAACTAGTATAAAATAAGTGATATACTTTTCATCATCAACCTCCATAAGATTGAGAATGAAGAAGTTAAAGCCTTCCATTTGACAACGATCGGTCGTAGATTCCTTTGACATCGTAAACGATGCCGTTTGGTACAAGCCATTTCCTTGGGTTGATTCTTGCAAACTCTCTGTGCGCTACAGTTGCTACGACAGCCTGGTAGTGGTTTTGTGGAATAGTGTTCGGGTCGGCAAGCATCTGAAGCTGGTATTCGTCATCGACCTCTTTCGGTGATGCCCAAGGGTCGACGACTTCGATGATGCAACCGTAGTCCTGCAGTTCCCGGATGATATCGATTACCCGGCTGTTGCGGATGTCGGGGCAGTTCTCCTTGAAGGTGATACCCAGTAACAGGATTTTTGCGTTCTTGACGGTGCAGTCATTCTTGATGAGCAGCTTGACAACCTCTCCGGCAATGTAGGCTCCCATACCATCATTAAGCCTTCGTCCGGCAAGAATAATTTCAGGATGATAGCCAACCTCCTGTGCTTTCTGGGCCAGATAGTAGGGGTCGACACCAATGCAGTGACCGCCAACAAGGCCAGGGCGGAAAGGGAGAAAGTTCCATTTTGTTGCAGCGGCGTCAAGCACATCAAGGGTGTCAATACCCATGCGGTTGAAAATCTGGGCTAGCTCGTTAACGAATGCGATGTTGATGTCGCGCTGGGAGTTTTCGATAACTTTTGCGGCCTCCGCAACCTTGATGGAGGGAGCGAGATAGGTGCCAGCCTCAATGATTGAGCGGTAAAGTTTGTCGATTACACTCGCAGCTTCGGGTGTGGATCCTGATGTGATTTTTTTGATTTTCGTAACGGTATGTTCTTTGTCGCCGGGGTTTATGCGTTCTGGTGAGTAGCCCACAAAAAAGTCGTTGTTACATGTTAGTCCTGAGACCTTTTCGAGCACGGGAACACACTCCTCTTCGGTTGCGCCGGGGTAGACTGTCGACTCGTAGATGACAATGTCACCCTTTTTGATAACTTTGCCAACTGTTTCACTTGCTTTAAGGAGCGGTGTGAGGTCAGGGTGATTATTCTTGTCAGTCGGCGTTGGAACGGTGACGATGTAACAGTTGGCGTTCTCCAGATCCTTCAAGTCGGCAGTGATGAAGAGACCTTTTTTTACGGTGCTTGCATCAAGAGGGCTTATTGTGGTGATGAGCTCACGAAGAACGTTCTCTTCTGTTTCGAGGGTGGAGTCTTTGCCGTTTCGTAGTTCTTTTATTCTTGCCTGTTTGATGTCGAAGCCAATAACGGGGTAGTGCTTTGCAAATTCAACGGCAAGCGGAAGTCCTACGTAACCGAGTCCGATGATGGCAATCTTTAAAGACTCGGTGCCGTTATTTGCTTGATTTGTCATGGTTTCTGATATTATTTATCGCGTTGTTTGTTAGTTTATTTTGCGTTTTTTTTGTGTTCAAGCCCGTCAACAAAGGCTATCCACCTTCCGGTTTCCTGTTGATGAGCATCGACGGTGTGCATTCCACTGTTATTCCATTCTTCGTTTCCGGCTTGAATGACCGGTCCGTCGGGAACCTGCTCTTCGAGGTAAGCATTTTCGGAGAGTTCTGTAATTCGGAATCCCCATGCTTTGCTGCCGTAGTGGGGTATACCGTCTTGTGCAAAGCGATAAATTTGGTTGCAATCTTTGACAATTCTCCCTCCTGGTCTTGCAAAATGGGGACTTCCGTTTACAACAGGGCTTTTCGGGTGCTCTTTCCACTCTCCGGTGAGCGATGGGGAGGTGAAAAGGTGCAGATTCTGTGTTTTCCTTCTATAGGTGAAGAGGTACCAGAGGCCTTCATGATAAAAGATAGAGGGATCAAGCAGTGGCAATCTGTGCCGGTTTCCCTTGATGAGTGATGTTTCATGTTGCCAGTCTCCAGGGAAAGTGTTGGCCCGGTAGAGGCGCACTGCGTTTGATTTTGCGCATTCAGGAACCATATAAATTTTTCCTTCATGTTCGAAAACACTGGGGTAGGAGAGGTGGAATCGCTCCCTGAGTATTATGCCGTGATAGTTCCATTTTTTCAGGTCAAAGCTTCTGGCGCACCCAATCTCTCCCTTGTTTCTCCTGCTGTTCATGACCTCGAAGAAGAGCCAGTACTCCCCATTGTGCATAATCATGAAAGGGTCGGCTATGAAGCGGGCATTGATATCGGTGACATCCTCAGGCTTCAGTATGGGGTTGACGATCTCCTTCATTGGTATGAGGGTTACGGGATCAGCTCCTTCATAGAGCCCGATCGACCACCGCTCCTGTTTACGGCGCGCATCTTTCTTTTTCTTTCGTTGCAGGCGGTGGCGGATGAAGAGTGCGGCACTGGCAGTAAGGATGAGTGCAATAATGAAGGTCATTTGCAGGAGTGCGCCGTTTTACAATTTCGCGAAGTGGTCATGTGGCTGATTATACGCTTCGTTCCCAGGATGTTGAAAGATGGGACGCTTCAAGCTTTTTCATAGCTGTGGCCACGGCTTTGGTATCTATATCACTGACTTCACCCGTTGTCGATAGTACAAGTTCATAAGGTATGAGCAGGGGTCCAAAACGCGAGATATCCTGCGGTGCTTCGCGGTAGAGCCCTACTACAGGAGTACTGGAACTGGATGCTACATGAATGAGTGATGTGTCGGGGGTTATAAGCAGCTTGAGTGTAGCAATGATCAGGCTGGCTTCATAGAGATTCTGTGTGGATGGCGAGGGAATGACCTGGTTGAAGTGGCTTTCAATTCGAAGCTTTTCGGCAAGTTCTTCGGGACCGCAGAGCACAATGAATTTTTCGTTTGGGTGCATCTCAAGCAGTTTACACCAGTTTTTTTCCTGCCATTTCCGGCTTGGTTCTCCTGCGCTGAGGTTTATTCCTATAGCGTTGCCATTGTTGATCTCTTCAAGAAATTTTTTCATTGCAACAGATACAGGCATCGGCGGCACTGAGGGTCGGTACTCTTCCTGTGTGGCAGGAGAGCCAAGAACAGACAGTAATGCACAGTTTTTAATTGCTATATGACTGTGAAATTCCATGGTTATAAGATGGTCATAGAGTCCTTGGTGGAATTCCGAGGCATGGCCGACTTTGTATTTCGCACGGATCAGGGCAGTTTGCAACAAAAAATTGGTTGACGGGTGATCTTTGGTGTTGAAAAGGAGGTCGAATTCTTTTGAAAGTACCTCACGATAATAGCCGATTGGGTTGCTTTTTACGTAGTGAACAGCCGAGATACTGGAATCCGTGAGAAAGAAATTGTATGAAGCTTTGCTGAAGGTGATAATATGAATTTCAAGTTCCGGGAACGTTGCTCCAAGCATTTTAAGCAGTGGTGTGAGTAGCACCGAGTCGCCAAGCTTTTCCTGGGCCAGAATTGCAATGGAGCGAAGCTCTCCAGTAAAAGAGTCGCAGGGATTTTTTCGTGGAGAGGCGAACTGCAGGAATCTGGCAAATGCCTGGCGGAGCTCTCTCTTTTTCTTTTTTTTCGGTTTCACAGAGCAGTTTTTTTATCAACCAGTTTTTGCTGCAAATATTCTTCAAGTTTATTGCCCATAGCGTTCATGGTGAACTCACGCGTTACTCGTTCATATCCGGATTTGCCAAACTCTGCAAGGATCTCGGGGTTGTCGATGATCTTCTCTATTGCGGCAGCAAGGGCTTCTGGTTGTTTTGGCGGAACGATTATTCCGGTTTTGCCATCAACCATCAGTTCTCGAGCTCCGTTAACATCTGTAGCAATGACAGCTTTCTGCATGGCCATAGCTTCCATGACAACGTTGGGCATTCCTTCAAAGAGTGAGGCAAGTACAAAAAGATCACATCCCTTGAGGTAAGGATAAATATTGTCAGTAAATCCCATAAAAATGAAGGAGTCTTCAAGGCTGGCATTTGCCACCTGTTTTTTTAGATCAGCATCAAGTTTGCCTTCGCCAGAAATGGCAAAGATGAGGTCATTTCGAGTTTTTTTCAGGATTGCGGCGGCTTCAATCAGCCAAGTGAATCCTTTTTGTTCAGAGAGTCTGCCTGCACTGTAGATAATTTTTTTCCCTGGGAAGCGAACAGAAAAGTTATATGCAACAATTGTCTCTGGAATGATAATTCCATTGTAGATGACCTTGACAAAATCGTCGTCAAACCAGCCATAGTTCCGGTATGATTCCTTAATGGTGTTGCTGTTGGTAATGATTCCATCGACCAGTTTTGTCAGGGTAACTTTATGTTTCCATTTATTGCCGCAGAGCAACATGCCGTGGCGAGCAAGCACAACCGGTGTCTGCACAATCTGTGCTGCAAGACCAGCTACTCGCACATCCTTGTTGAGATTGCAGATCAAAACATCAATGGCTTGCTGTTTCAGAAAAGCGGCCACTTTCAGGGTACTTAAAGGGCTAATATCTCCGCGAATCTCAAAGACTGTTGTTTTTACGCCGTTTGATGTCGCATAATCAAGAATCTTTGAGTTTTTTTTGCTTCCAAGAACGACATTATGTCCTCGTTTTGCTAGCTCTTTTGCCGCATTTACCATCCATTTTTCTCCGCCGCCGAATTTGTCGCGACCGATGGAGTTGCTGAAGAGAATGTTCATGAATGTTGTCTTTTGCGTTCTGATTCTGATTATTCCATCAGCATCTCAGGATGGATATAACTTTTAGTGTTTAATGGTCTTGAAGAAATTGAGCATATCGGTTTCCATTTTTTCAAGCGAAAACTTTTCCTGAGCGACAGCTTTAGCATTAACTGCCAATTTTTTTCTTAATCCTGCATTATTGTAAAGAAGAAAAAGGTTGTCAGCAAGATGTTGCTCATCTCCATAGTCAACGAACAGGCACTCCTGATTATCTTGTAACACCTCTTCCACTCCTCCTGCCTTCGTGGAGATAATGGCATTGTCAAGCAATGCTGCTTCAAGAGTAGCATAGGGAATTCCCTCATTTTTTGAGGTCAGGGCAAAGACGTCGCTTGCTGCAAGGTAGGGATAAGGATTTTTTATGAATCCTGTGAACGTCACGAAACGTTCAATGTCAAGCGAACTGGCAAGTTCTTTCAATGCTTCAAATTGCCCCCCAGCTCCAATGATGGTCAGCCCGGCATTGGTGATGTTATGCTGCTGGACAAACAGGGCAAACCCTTTCATAAGAAAATCAAATCCTTTCCTCTCACTGAGTTCTCCTAAAGAGGTGATGGTATAGTCAAATTTTTTCTGTACCGATGGGTACACGCTATTAACATTAATGGAAAGTCCATTGGGAATGACCGCAATAGTTTCTGATTTGATATAGGTCGACTGCAGTAATACATTCTTGATCATGTGCGCGTTAACCATAATCCCGTCGGCCAGCTTGTTATAAACCAGGTTATTAATGACAGTGTTTTTTAAATCGCGAACAATTCCGAGTATCAGGATGTTTTTTGCTCCGCTCAGCTTGCAGGCAATTCCGGCCAGGAAATAATCTTTTCGTTTGGTTGGAACGACAATATCAATACGATGTTGTTTAATGATGGTAACGAGCTTTACAAGAGTGTAGAGGTCCGCTTCATTGCAAAAAGGCAGTTGGTATTTTTTACAGTTGAAGCGCTCTCCGATCACATTTTTCCGATATGCGATGACAATATGGTGTTTTTGTGATAAAACATGCGCTGCATTTAACACCCAGGCCTCATTACCACCCCATTTTCTTGCAGAACAGGTGAAGAGAATGTTCATGTTATGGTTACGTTTTTTGCATTCCCGGAGAGTGAGGAAACCGTTATCTTTGGATCTGATTTACTCTTCCGGGATTCAATAGTTTCTGAGCAGAAATGCGCAACTTCTGTTGCCATGACTGGAATCGAAAATTGCTGTATTACTCTTTCTTGTGCAGCTTTTGCAACTTGTATTCTCTGTTTTTCGTCGTTGTAAAGCATCCTGAAAAGCTCTGCCAGTTTTTTCTCATCTCCATAATCAAAGAGAAACCCGTTTTTTTTGTCGGTGATGACTTCGCGGACACCTCCAGCATAAGTGCTCAGCGGGACACAGTTGAGGTACATGGCCTCAAGCAGGGCGTTCGATAGTCCTTCGTTGGTGGAGGTCATTGCAAAGAGGTCACTTATAGCAAGCATGGGGTAAGGGTTCTGCATAAAGCCGGTAAAGATGACCTGTCCCGCTATGCCGACTTTATCGGCGAGGCTGCGGAACTCCTCCATATCGGCGCCTTCGCCCATAATAATAAGTCCGGCATCTTTCGCTTCAGAAAGAGCAAGAAAACGGGCAAAAGAGCGCAGAAGAAAATCGAATCCCTTGTTGTGGGTTATCCGTCCCAGAGCGCTTATGAGAAAAGGAAAGGGCTTGTTGACTGGTTCATTTCTGCGACGATCGATGTCTTCGGTGTCAAGACCGTTGTAGATGACTTTGATTTTTCCCTGAGGGATGTAGCCGGTGTCCAGCAGTGTCTGTTTAATTTTTTCAGCATTGACAATAATACCGTCGGTGAGGGTATGGTACATCAGGCGCTGCCATGGCCAGCGCAGTGTTCTGTCAGCACCGAGCCGCAGGATGACCGCTTTGCCTGTTATTTTCCCTGCCAGCCCAGCTATCATGTAATCTTTGCGCTTGGTCGGAATGATGACCTCAATATTTTCCTTTCGGATGATCCGAATAAGCATTATAAGTGTATAAAAATCAATGTGGCTCAGGCAGGGAAGCCGAAACTTTGGGATGGAGAATCTTTCCCCGACAATCTCACGGCGATAGACCAGAACGGTTTTATGATGTTCTGCAACGGCTTCTGCAGCCATTCGTGTCCATTTTTCAGTCCCGCCCCATGTTCGGGCAGAGTTCATAAAAAGGATGTTCATGCTTTGTTGCTCCGGCAACACCTGTAATAGTTGATGCTCATTCAGCTATCGGCTTGTTTTCGCTTGTTTTTTCCCATTCCAATACCTATCTGTTTATAGAGCCTCAATGACAGGTGGTTCAAGAAGACAAAGTATCAAATTCTCAAGGATTCATTGTAAAGCATAATTATTCAATGCAGCAGTTTTCCTCTCTGGATCGTTATGCCTCCCGGCGCCCCTCTTTTTTTGCCAATACGCTGTTTTTGATCAGCATTATGGTGCTTTACCCGATAGCAGGCGTTGTGCTCTTCTCTCTTGTTGGCGGAGGCCACCAGCCGAGTTCGGCGCTGTTGCATCCCGCCAGGGGTATGCTTCCTTTACTTCGCATGGTTCAGTCTGTCGGGCAGATCCTTGTGCTTGCTCTTCCAGTTCTGTTGCTTGCGGCTTTGCATACGGGCAAGAAAAACCCTTTTTCCCCGGAGAGTCTCGCTTTTTTAGGAATACGCAGGAGTATCGATTTTGGCGCAGTCGCTTTTGCCGTCAGTGGAATTTTTCTTCTTCAACCGCTGTTGTATACCCTGGCGGCACTTCAGGATATCTATGTGTGGCCTTCTCTTGGCACAGCAGGAGCAGAGGTGATTCGTCAGCGTGATGTGATGAACTCGTTTATTAAAGAGCTTGCGCTGGTGCGTACCGTTCCGGAGTTTTTGTCGGTTGCCTTTGTTCTCGCCTTTACTCCTGCTGTTTGTGAGGAGCTTTTTTTCAGAGGTTATATTCAGCAGAATTATACTCGTTCCATGTCGGCTGGGGGAGCTGTTTTTTTGACAGGATTTGTTTTTGCTTTTTTTCATCTGAGTGCAGCAAATCTTCTCCCTCTTGCTTTGCTTGGGTGGTATATTGGCTATATTTACAGCGAAACTGGTAATATTGCGGTCTCTTTTTTTATCCATCTCACCAACAATCTTGCTGCGCTGCTTCTCCTTCTATTTGATGGAGATGGGGATTCGGTAATGATTTCTCGTCCGGAATCTTTGGTCAATACACCGTGGTGGTGGCTGGTTGTTGCTGGAAGTTTATTCTTGTTCGTTATGGTTATTCTGCGGTTTTCGGCTGCATTGTCATCGAGGCAGGAGTCCTTGTAAGCTGAAGCGCCAGACAATGAGGTTGTTGAGTCGTTTAAAATGTGATGTATGGGCAAGCTTTTGAGTGTTAATTTATTGCACAGGGTCGTTGTGGCTCTTGCAGGTATCCCCCTTCTGTTGTGGCTGATCATGATCGGTGGTGTGTGGTTTTTTTGCTTTTTTTCGTTGCTGGCGCTTCTTGCTGTTTTTGAATTCCATCGTCTTGCACGGCATAAGGCTCATCCTCCGGCGCTCTGGATTGTGCTGCTGATAACGCTGCTTTTTCAGGTGAACTTCTATCTCCACTTTGCTGAAGTATGGGAGCTGTTGCTTGCGGTTGTTCTTGCTCTCCTGGTTACGGAGCTTTTTTTGAAAGAGGGTTCTCCTCTGCTTAATCTTGGCGCTATTTTGCCCGGTTTGCTCTATGTCAATCTCTCTTTCGGCTCTCTGTTGCGGCTTCGCCTCGAAGCTGCTGGCGGGAAAGGAGAGATCATGGTTTTTCTTATGTTTTTTTGTGTTTGGGCTGCCGATATTTTTGCCTATTTCGGAGGGAGCACATTGGGAGGAAAATATATTCACCGCAAATTATTTGAGCGCTTGAGCCCCCACAAAACATGGGAAGGTTTTTTGTTTGGTTTGGCTGGAAGTGTTTTTACATCAATGATTTACGGGTTTTATATTCCCCAGTTGCCATTAACAACAGCGTTGGTGACAGGATTACTGATCGGTCTGGCAAGTCCAGCGGGTGACCTTATTGAATCGATGTTAAAGAGAGATGCTGGCGTAAAGGACTCTTCCGGTTTGATTCCTGGTCACGGTGGCGTGCTTGACCGGTTTGATACGATCATGTTTGTGTCGCCATTTATATATTTTATTACGTTTTATCTTTGAATTGACAGTAAGACGGAACAGGTTTGCAGTAGCGATGCTAAATGTTTTTATATATTCCCTGTCAAATTCCATACACAGAGAGCATTCATCCACGGGCAGGAGTATTAATCGCCAGAGGTTGTCATAATGAAAATTGAAGGTCTTCTTTCCGAAAAGTATATAGTGTTGAATCTTGACCTCTCCGTAAAAAGCCAGGTCATCGAAAAAATGATTTCCATTATAGACGATCATCCCGGAGTGACAGATATCAGCAAGCTTCGGGAGGATGTTCTTAAGCGCGAACAAGACATGTCGACGGGTATCGGCAAGACATTAGCCCTTCCGCATGCCAAAAGTGCCGGAGTGAGTCAGCCGATTATGGCTTTTGCGACGCTAAAAAACGAACTTGATTTCGATTCAATTGATAATGAACCAGTAAAAATTGTCTTTCTTCTTGCAACTCCAGAGGAGATGCTTGCAGAGCATTTGAAGCTCCTTGGTCGGATTACAAGGCTGGCTGGCAGGGAAGATGTTCGCCAGAGGCTTGTTCTAGCTCAATCACCTGCAGAAATTATCGGGCTTTTCAGGGAAGAGGAAAAGGATTTTCCGGAGATATAGTTATGTCGCAGTATCAGGCAGTCAAGGGCACAAGGGATATTTTTCCTGAAGAGGCCACTCAGTGGAAATATGTTGAAGCGATTGTTCATACTCTTGCATCTCTGTATGGATTCAGCGAGATACGGATTCCCATTTTCGAATATACCGAGCTTTTTCAGAGAGGCATTGGTTCGACCACAGATATTGTTGGAAAGGAGATGTTTTCCTTTCAACCTGACCCAAAAGGTCGCTCGTTGACGTTGCGTCCAGAGATGACGGCCGGGGTCATGAGAGCCACACTTCAGAAAAACCTGTTATCTTCGGCTCCTGTCCACAAACTCTACTATATTGGTGAACTGTTTCGCAAGGAGAGGCCGCAGGCAGGACGGCAGCGTCAGTTCTCACAGTTTGGGGCCGAACTGATTGGAGTCTCCTCGCCTGCGGCTGTGTCGGAAGTTATCACTCTGATGATGCATGTTTTTGAATCTCTGGGCGTAACGGGTCTGAAACTCAGGATCAATACCCTTGGTGACACCGCAGACCGGGCCCGGTACAGGGAGGCTTTACAAGCCTATTTTGCCCCCTTTCACGAAATTCTTGACGATGCGTCGAAAGAGCGGCTCGAAAAAAATCCGCTCAGAATTCTCGATTCAAAAAACCCTGCATTGGAGGAGCTTGTAGCCGGAGCACCACGATTGTACGATTATCTTAATGATTCGTCTTTGCGGGATTTTGAGAAAGTGTGTTTTTACCTTGCAGAAAGGAATATTGCTTATCACATTGATCATCGTCTTGTCCGGGGTCTTGATTACTATTCTCATACAGCATTTGAAGTCACAAGTTCCGAGCTTGGTGCCCAGGATGCCATAGGTGGTGGAGGGCGTTATGATGGTCTTGCCCGTGAGCTTGGAAATTCCTCGGATGTGCCCGCTTCCGGCTTTGCCGCAGGAATGGAGAGACTGTTGATAACGATGGAAAAGCAGGGCCTTTTTGCAGCACTTCAACCTTTTGGCCCACTTGTTTATATTGTTGTGCAGCAGCAGGATCTGACTGATCATGCACTGCAGATTGCCTGGCGATTGCGAAAGGGGGGTATAAAAACAGAAATAGATTTGGCGACAAGGAGCATGAAAGCGCAAATGAGAGAGGCCAACCGGATAAGAGCCTCTTATGCATTATTTATTGGTACGGCAGAATATGCAACAGGGAACTACACACTGAAAAATTTGGCAACCTCGGAACAGAAAACGCTCTCATTGGACGCTGTGCTTCAGATTCTGCATGAACCTGCAGCGAAAAAACTGCTTGACTTATGACAATAAAACGCCACAAAGTGACTCTTTATGGAAAAAAAGAGTGCTGCCTGTGTGATCAGGCTATAGAAATCCTGCAAAAAGTTGACGTTTCGATGCCGTTCGATTTTGAAAAAATAGATATTTCCGATAAGCCCGAACTCCTTGCAAAGTTTGGCCTTACAATTCCAGTCATCTTTGTTGACGGTGTTCAGGCATTCAAATACCGGGTGAATGAAGCCAGGCTCCGGGCATTGCTGCATGAGGCCCAAGCCTGAGCAATCCGGACGAATGAGACTCCCGGGATGATCAACGATAACCTGTTGCGATGCTGAAATTTATTCTTCTTGTTATTGTCTTTTCTCTGGTGATGCGTCTGGTGATACGATTAGTGGCGCGTCTGTTGCGTGGAAAATTTTTTTCGTTCTATAAAAGCAGAGTCGGTCGTACCGGCAATTCACCAGCCTCATTTTCTTCAGGGGAGCAGCTCGAAGAGGTTGACTTTGAAGTTATCGAAAGTCATCTCAATGATAAAGAGAGGGATGTTATATAAGGTATTTTGCTGTTGACAGATTTATTTGTATAATGGCGTGCTTGATTTGAAACGGGGTGTGGAATTATCTTTTTATCTTGAGTGGGGGTTCCCCACTTTTTTGTTTTCTATAAAAGTTCGTATGAGGTGTTCATGCAAGAGCGCATCAGTAATTGTGTTCTCCAGGTTATAGCAGAGTCCGAGGGTACTCGGGGTGAAGGGGTTTATCTTATTGATCTCAAGGTAAAAGGAAAAGCAAGCGGCAGGAAAATAGAGATACTGATGGATGCCGATATTGGTATCCGCATTCATCAGTGCGCTTATCTCAGCAGACGGATCAGAGAAAAGATTGAGGGTGATGATGAACTTTTAGAGCTGATCGGTGAAAATTTTGACCTGATGGTCTCCTCTCCAGGTCTTGGTGAACCCATCATTATTCCCCGGCAGTACATAAGACATCTTGGAAAGCTCTTGCAGATCAGCTACATCAACTCTCCTGGTGAGCAGGCAGAGCTGCGCGGTCACCTTCTGGAGGTATCGCTTTCTGAAGAGAGCGAGGCGCGGATTGTCATTATGCCGGAAAAAGAGAAAAGAAAAGGGCAGCAGCCGAAAACGGAAGGGGTCACACTTTACCTCAATCAGGTAATCCGTGCGGTTCCTGAGGCGGAGTTATAGCAGGTTTATACGGGGTAGTGGGGATTTTCTTTTACAAAATGCACAATCCAAGAAAGAGATGGTCAAAAAGAAGATAAAAGATGAGGGACAGGACAGAAGGTTGCAGATTGCCAGTGCATTTGGAGAAATTGAGCAGTCCAAAATCTTTCTGGATAAACGCACTGAAAGTGCGGCTGTTAAAATGGATATTGCCGATCTTCTCAAGGATATTATCCAGAAACAGCTCAGAAAGGATTATGATCCTGAAGTTGAATCCAACATTTTCATCAACCCCGAACGGGGCGATTTTGAGGTCTATATTCTGAAAAAGATTGTCGATGAAGTAGACATTGAAAGTATTGAGATTTCCCTGAAAGAGGTAAGAAAAATCGACGAATCCCTTGAAATAGGTGATTATTATGAGGAAGGTCCCATAAGGCTTGAAGACTATCTGACTCGCAAATCGATACAGATTATCAAACAGTCTGTACAGAAAAAGGTAAGGGATCTTGAACGTCTGGTTGTTTATGAAGAGTGTCTTGAAAAAGTAGGAGAGATCGTTGCCGGGGAAGTCTACCAGATCCGTGCAAATGAGGTTATATTCACTTACAATACGTCAAAAGACCATCGTGTTGAGCTTGTTTTGCCGAAGTCGGAAATGATGAAAAAGGATAATCCCCGTAGAACTCCGAGAATGAAGCTCTATGTCAAACGTATTGAGCGTGAAAAAGCAAAGGTGAAGCTCGATGACGGTAGTATGGTTGAGCGTGAAAAAGCTGACGGCGGTATGAAGGTTATTGTATCAAGGGTAGATGACCGTTTTTTATACAAACTTTTTGAGCATGAGGTTCCGGAAATTCTGGATGGTCTTATTGTCATCAAGGCCATTGCACGAGTGCCTGGTGAACGGGCAAAAGTTGCCGTCGAATCAACCAGTGCAAGGATTGATCCTGTTGGAGCTACTGTCGGATACCGGGGCAAACGTATCCAGAGTATTGTCAAGGAGCTGAACAACGAAAATATTGATGTCATCTACTACGCAGATGAGCCACAGATTTATATTTCAAGGGCGATGCAGCCAGCTAAAATAGATCCCCTGACCGTTCATGCGGATATGAAAACCCGGAAAGCAAGGGTGATGCTCAAGCCTGACCAGATTAAATATGCAATCGGCAAAAATGGCAATAATATCCATTTGGCTGAAAAACTTACCGGCTATGAGATAGATGTGTATCGGGATGTTATCGATAAATCGACAGAAGACCCTACGGATATTGATATTATCGAGTTTCGTGAAGAGTTTGGTGATGATATGATTTACCAGCTTTTGGATGGCGGACTTGACACGGCCAAAAAAGTACTGAAAGCCGGAGTGGATGAGATTGAACTCTCTCTTCTTGGATCGTCTAAAACAGAAGAACAGACGGTTTTTGGTAAAAGTTATAAGACCAGCGTAAAACCTCGGGAAAGGAAAGTGACCGACGATGAAAAGCGCTATTGGAAGAAGATTGCTGAAAATATCTATAAAACGGTAAAGGAGCAGTTTACCGAGGCCGATTTGAAGGGCCTGTTTGATGAAGACACTATAGACGTGGAGTCGGATGAATTGACGGCTGATGAATCATGAGCATAGTGCAGAGACTGAGCATTGCTAAAGTAGTAAAGAGTTTATAAATCCAGAGGAGGATGTAATGGCCCTTGAGGACATGGAAAAGAGATATCGGATAAGTGATATAGCAAGAGAACTGCAGGTGAGTCCGCAGGAAGTATTGCTTTTTGTCAAGCAGGAAGGAGTCAAGGTGGCCTCTACATCCTCTATGGTGAGTGAAGAGATACACAGTTTGATTTTTGGCCATTTCAGTGTTGAAAAGAAAATGGTCGATGAGACTAAAAAAATAAGGGCGGAAAAGGAGAAGCGCTTGTCGAGGCTTGAAGAACAGTCCCGGAAAACCTATGAAAAAGAGCAGCATCTCAGTGAAACTCTCAGTCCTCCGCCAGTTCCGGTAGCACTGGTAACTCCGGCAACTCCGCCAGTCCAGGCAACTTTGCCACCTCAGGTAACTTCGCCAGATCCAGATCCAGAGCCGGTTGTTCACGAAGATAAAAATGAGGCTGTTTCTGTTGTAGTCACAGAAGAACTTCCGGAATCGCCGTTACAGCAGGAAATCCCTTCCGAGGAATATCCAGAGTTACCCGAACCGCCCGAGCTTCTTGTTGAAACAGAAGTGCCTGCGGCTATCGAATTTTTCGAACCAGAGCCAGTAAAAGAGGAACCTTCGGTCAATGAGCATCTGGTTTCTTTTGACTCTCCTCAGATGATGGGTGGTCTTACTGTTCTTGGTACCCTTGATATTCATGCTGGCAGGAATAAAAAAAACCGTAAAAAGAATTTTCAGGAGCAGGCTGATGCGTTGAAAGACGAATTTGAGCCAAAGGTACCAGAACAGCCACGGGTAGAAGAGAAAGTAGTTGCCGCAAAGAAGCCTCTCAAAGCTGTTGTTGAGGCGAAGCCAAAGCCTTTGGTTGCGGAGAGTTCTTCCATCAAAAAGAAAAAAGGAAAGAAGAAAAAGAAGCCTGAAGTCGATGACAAGGTAATCTCTGCGAATATTCAAAAAACGATCAGCGGTATTGATGATCGCAGCGGGACAGGTTCGCGCCAGAAATTCCGCAAGCTGCGCCGCAATGAGCGTGAGCGTGAACATGAGGAAGATGAGGCGTTTCGTGAGTCACAGCGGATGATTGTGAGGGTTACCGAGTATGCGTCGCCGCATGAACTGGCGGAGCTTATGGGAATTACGGCAAAGGATATTATCCAGAAGTGTTTTGCCCTTGGCAAGTTTGTTACTATCAATCAGCGGCTTGACAAAGAATCGATTGAACTTATAGCCCTTGAATTCGGCTTTGAGGCAGAGTTTATTACAGAGATTGAAGCTACTGCGGTTATTGTAGCGGAGGATGCGGAAGCTGATTTACAGACCCGTCCGCCGGTGGTCACGATCATGGGACATGTCGATCATGGAAAAACTTCACTGCTCGATTATATCCGAAGCAGCAAAGTTGTTGCCGGTGAATCGGGTGGTATTACCCAGCATATCGGCGCTTATGAAGTCACCGTGGATGGTGACAGAAAAATCACTTTTCTTGATACGCCAGGTCATGAAGCGTTTACTGCCATGAGAGCGAGGGGCGCACAGGTGACCGATATCGTTATTTTGGTTGTGGCGGCTGATGACAGTGTTATGCCCCAGACTATCGAGGCTATCAACCATGCCAAGGCGGCGGGTGTGCCGATTGTTGTTGCACTCAATAAAATTGACAAGGTCGAAGCAAATCCGGAAAAGATAAAAACCCAGTTGTCCGAAGCCGGAGTGCTTGTAGAAGAGTGGGGTGGTGTCTATCAGTGCCAGGAGATCTCTGCAAAGAAGGGTATTGGTATTGCTGAACTCATGGAAAAAGTGTTGACCGAAGCTGAAATGCGGGAGCTGAAGGGTAATTATTCAAGGGATATCCCGGCAAGCGGCATTATTGTTGAATCAGAGCTTGACAAGGGCAAGGGCGTTATTTCAACTGTGCTTGTTCAGCGTGGACTCTTGAAGGTAGGAGATCCTTTCGTTGCTGGAAATACCATGGGCAAGGTTCGTGCTCTTATGGATGAAAGAGGGAAGAGAATTCTTTTTGCAACTCCTTCACAGCCAGTCAGAGTGCTTGGGTTTGAGGATCTTCCGCAATCAGGAGATGCTTTGACCGTTATGGTGACAGACAGAGAGGCTCGCGACCTGGCGCAGAAACGGCAGGTTATCCGTCGGGAACATGATTTCCGCCGCAGCACCCGTGTCAAGCTTGACAGTATTGCACGCCAGATCAAGGAAGGGCTGATGAAAGAGCTGAGCGTCATTATCAAGGCGGATACCGATGGCTCTATTCAGGCACTGGCAGATGGATTGATGAAAATTCAGAATGATGAGGTCAAGGTACAGATCATTCATCAGGGTGTTGGCCAGATTACTGAAACCGACGTTTTACTTGCTGCAGCTTCCGATGCCATTATTATCGGCTTCAGGGTGCGTCCGAATGTCAATGCAAAAAAACTTGCAGAAAAGGAAGATCTTGACGTACGCTTTTACAGCGTCATTTACCATGTTCTTGAAGATGTCGAAAAAGCGCTTGAAGGAATGCTCTCTCCTGAACTTCATGAGGAGAGTCTCGGTTCTCTTGAGATCCGCCAGATCTTTAAAGTGCCGAAAATTGGCAATGTCGGCGGATGTTATGTGCTGGAGGGCAAGCTTTTCCGGGATTCAAAAGTCCGTCTCCTTCGTGACGGTGTTCAGATCTATGAAGGCCAGCTTGCAGCGCTGAGGCGCTTCAAGGACGATGTCAAGGAGGTTGATGCGGGCTATGAGTGTGGTATGAGCCTGAAGAACTATGACGATATCAAGGTTGGCGACATTGTCGAGGCATATAAAATCGTCGAGAAAAAACGTAAACTTTGAACAGCTTATTGTTGACACATGTCGATACGTACTGAGAGAGTTGCATCATTACTGCAGCAGGAACTCGGAGCAATTCTTCAGAAGGAGCTGCCCCGTAGCGGTCCGATTATTACCGTTGTCGATGTCAAGGTTACAGTAGACCTCAGCATCGCAAGGATTTATGTTTCTATTATTGGTACGCTTAAAGAACAGTCTGCGGCAATGGCCGCATTACAGGATAAAACGAAGAGTATCAGAAAAATTCTTTCATCGAGAATTCGTCACCATTTCAGGCGTATTCCTGAACTCGAATTTCATGAGGATCACCTCTACGAGCGTGCAAACAGGATTGAACAGCTTTTGAACGATGTGAGAAAAGGTTCGATTGAAAACGATTAACAGAGAGCTTTTTTTGAAACAGTTTGCATGGAAGAACAGCGTAACAAAGCACCGCTTCTTGATGAAGGCGATTTTCTCCTGATTGATAAGCCGCTCGACTGGACCTCGTTCGATGTTGTGGCAAAAATCAGGAATACCTATAAGCAGAGCGGGATGAAGCGCAAGGTAGGCCATTGCGGAACGCTCGATCCGAAAGCAACCGGCCTGCTTATTCTGGCTACTGGTCGGAAAACCAAAGAAATTTCCGCTCTTGAAGTGCTTGACAAAGTCTATGACGGAGCTATAAAGCTCGGTGTTATGACTGAAAGCCATGATAGTGAAACTTCAGAATACGGTCATTGCAGTACAGATCACCTGACAGAAAGTATGATCAAGGCAGTAGCTTCCGAATGCATTGGTATTCACCAGCAGCAGCCACCCATGCATTCTGCCGCCTGGCACAACGGCAAACGCCTTTACGAACATGCCCGCAAGGGAGTTGTGATCAAAGAACGAAAAGCTAAGGAGATTGTTATCTATCGCTTTGAAATTACCAGCATTGAACTTCCGATGGTTTATTTTGTCCTGCATGTTTCCAAAGGCACCTATATCAGGGTTATAGCGCATGAGTTTGGCTCGGCACTTGGTGTTGGAGGCTATCTGGCATCTCTCAGGAGGGTTTCCATTGGCTCCTGGCAACTGAGTTCATCAAGAACAGTATCTGAAACCATTGAAGTCATTTTGCAGCAGGGATTACGTACATCTCCGTGTGATGGAAGATAAAAGGAAAAGTATGCAGATTGTTGAGTACAATAATAACAATGTCTGCAGCTACGGCACTCTCTCTTCTGTTGAGTTTCTTCCCCTGCCCTCTGTTGTGACGGTAGGATCCTATGACGGCGTACATAAAGGGCACAGGACGATTCTTGCCCGATTGGTGGCTGTTGCTGAAAGCCGCCATTTGAGAAGCGTTGTTGTGACCTTTGAGCCTCATCCAAGAAGGGTGCTCAACAAAGTGGTTTCCGGCCCATCTGGGCTGTTGACCACACTTGATGAAAAAATTGATCTTCTTGCCGTGGCCTGCGTTGATCTTCTTTTTGTCGTACGTTTTACTGCTGATTTTGCTGCACGAAGTTCGGACGATTTTATCAGAAATGTTCTGGTCAGACTGCTTGGCGCACAAAGTATCATTGTTGGGTATGACCATGCTTTTGGTCGTGACAGAAGCGGTGGGTGCCACACGCTTGAAACTCTTGGACGTGAGCTTGATTTTGATGTCGAAGTTGTCGACGAAGTGCGGATTGGTAATGAACATTTTTCAAGTACACGGATAAGAACTCTCCTTGAAAGCGGCAAGATTGAGGAGGCAAATGAATTTCTCGGCTCTCCCTATTTAATCACCGGCACCGTTGCTCATGGTGACAAGCGCGGACGGGATATTGGATTTCCAACAGTGAACCTGGCGTTGTCCGATCCGAATAAACTGCTTCCCCGTGCTGGTGTTTATCTGGCTCAAACGGTTGTGAATGGAGAGCCCTTTATGGCTATGATGAATATTGGTGTTCGACCAACGGTCTCTACCGAAGGGATTAAGACGGTTGAGGCTCACATTATAGGATATAGTGGCACCCTTTATGGTCGAATTATCAGGTTCAGTATCCTCAGGTTTATCAGGGATGAGAAGAAATTTACGAATCTTGAAGAGCTGAAAATCCAGCTTGAAAAAGATAAAAAAACGGTAGAGATGTATTGTTAATAATATTATATTCAAGGTCAACCGATTTAACATAACAAACGAAGAGATATGAGCCTGACAAAAGAGTATAAAGCGGAAGTTATCAAGCAGTTTGGCGCTTCAGAAAAGAATACAGGAAAATCAGAGGTACAGGTGGCATTGTACACCCGCAGAATCAGTGATCTTACCGGTCATTTACAGTTGCACCCGAAGGACAAGCACTCCCGCCGAGGATTACTTATGCTGGTTGCAAAGCGCAAAAAAATGTTGAATTACGTTAAGAACGTTGATATTGATCGTTATCGTAAGGTGATCGGTGAACTTGATCTTCGCAAGTAAGAGGTCAATCCAGATTTTGATAGCCTGATTTCTGCAGGGGTTAGCCCTGCAGGTTATCTTTTTAACAAAGAATGCACCAGGGAAAGCTATGTTGGAAAGTATGACCGGATATGGCAGCGCCGAGTCCGTCGACTGTGGTGTTCGGACACTTGTAGAGTTGCGGTCAGTAAACAACCGGTTCGCAGAAATCAGTGTCAAACTTCCCCGTCAGTTACTCTCTTTTGAGCTCGAAGTTAGGGAACTGGTTCGGTCACATTTTCAGAGGGGAAAAATCTCTGCTTTTATTCAGATTCAGATTGATGATGAGCAGTCGGTCTCATTAAGCGTCAATGCTGTAAAAGTAAAAGCATATAAAGAGTTGCTTGACACCCTCAAGAGGGAATCTTCTCTTGATGCACCCATTCTTCTTGAGCATATCCTGAGGTTTCCTGACATATTCGATAGCGGAACGGCTTCACTTGACAATGTCGATCAGCTTTGGCCATTGGTCAAAACTCTTCTGCAAGAGGCGATTGTTCGTCTTAAGGCAATGCGGCGCAGGGAAGGCGAGGAACTCTCAGTGGACTTTACTAAAAGAATTGCTGAAATAGAGGATACGCTTGGGCTCATCACCACTCTTGCATCTGATAATCTTGAAGCGGTCAGAAAAAGACTTGCGGCTAAAGTGGAGGCTATTGCAGGCAAGGATTTGAGTTACAGCCGGGATCGACTTGAAATGGAACTAGTTCTTGCGGCCGATAAACTTGATATTACGGAGGAGTTAACCCGGTTTGCCAGTCATAACAAGTTTTTTCTTGAAGAGTTAAGGAACGATGAAAGCGGTACTGGCAGAAAACTCAATTTTCTGCTTCAGGAACAGTTGCGGGAAGCAAACACTATTGCATCAAAATCCCAGAATGCAGAAATTTCCCAGAAAATTGTTCAGATCAAGGAAGATCTGGAGAAAATAAGGGAGCAACTGCAAAATATAGAGTAGTTTCATGGTTGAAGAGCGGCAGCAGCAGGGAAAACTGGTTGTTTTTTCAGCTCCATCAGGTACGGGAAAGTCGACTATAGCCAAGATGGTGCTTGAGCGCCTGCAAAACATCAAGTTTTCAGTATCAGCCACTACCCGTATGAAAAGGGCGGGTGAGCGGGAAGGTGTCCACTATTATTTTCTGGATAGAGAAGATTTTGAGGCTAAAATCCTCTCTGGCGGCTTTATTGAACACGAGTTTTTTTTTGGAAACTGTTACGGCACGCTGCTTGACAAAACTCACCAGGTCATTGATTCCGGGGCACATATTTTGCTTGATCTTGATGTGAAGGGCGCGCTCAATGTGAAAAAGCTTTTTCCGGACACTTCGTTATTGCTGTTTATAAAACCACCGAGTATGGAGGTTTTAAAAGAGAGGCTCAAAGGACGGGAGAGTGAAGATGAAGATGGTTTGAACGCTCGCCTTGAGCGTGCCCGGTTAGAGCTGGGATATGCAGATCAGTTTGATGAGGTGGTTGTCAACGATAATCTTGACCAGGCGGTCACTACGGTGACGGCTATAATCAGCAAATTTCTTTCAAACACGTAAAAAATAAGTGCAATGTCGGTTAAACCTGTTGACCTGAATAAATTAAGAAGTGCGCACTCAAATTTGTATGAAACGGTGGTTGCCATTTCAAAAAAAGCCAAAAGATTACATGATGAAGAGCGGGCAGAACTTGAAGACAAGCTTCTTCCCTATAAGGAGATGATCCGCAATCCAAGCAGCGAATCCGAATCGGACAAGATTTTTCCGGAACAGATCGCGATCAGTCTTGAATTTGAAGTTCGTGAAAAGTCTTCGCACAAGGCAGTTGCCGAGTACTTTGAGCATAAATACGATTATACGCTCGAAAAACCAGTAGAAAAAAAGGTTGTTCAAACAGAAGATGATGATGAAACTGACGGGGATTAACCAGATCACCCTTCGAGTTAATGACCTTCGTATAGCCGAAGTATTTTATAGTGATATTCTTGGCATCAAACTCGATCACAGGGTTGGTGCGAATATTACCTTTCTTCGCCTTAACTCGGATATGCTGGTTCTTGTGAAGGCCGAAACACCAGGCTCTCCTGAGGCAAGGGATATCAGGGTCGATCATTTTGGGTTCAGGCTTGCTTCAGATGCTGAAGTTGATGCTGCTGCACTTTACCTTGATAATAAGGGAGTCCATATTGTTACCCGACCAGCTCATCGTCGGGAAGGCAGGGCTTTTTTTGTCATGGATCCTGACGGCAATCTTGTGGAGTTTTATTCCATGCATGAAACGGGTCTACAGCAAGATACTTCAGATATAGATATCTCAACTCCAGGTTCTTTCGATATCGGGAGCCACCACAAAACAGTAGAAAAAAGCGAAATAAAAAGGCCTCGCCGTTCCAGAAAATAGTTCTGAATCCTTCATTCGGGATACTTTCGGTTTATTAAAAGCAGCCGTTCAGCTTCCACAAGCTGTTCCGGGGTGTTAATGCCGAGAATCTCGTCAGGATTGTCGGTCTTGAAGGCGGAAACTTTTTGCCCGCACTGAAAGCATATACCGAAAACGTCAGTCAGATAATACTCTTGTTGCGCGTTGTTTGTGGTTATCTGTCCAAGAGCCTCGAAAAGCAGGCGCGTGTCGAACACATAAACACCAGAATTGATCTCCCTGACGGCAAGTTCCTTTTCGGAAGCATCTTTCTGTTCCACAATTTTCAGAACGCTGTCACTGTTGAGCACTCGAATAACTCTTCCGTATCCAGTTGGATCATAAAGTTCAGCAGTCAGGACTGTTGCTGCCGCATGGCTGGAACGGTGAAATGCAATCAGTTCCCTCAGTGTCTCAGCCTTAACTAATGGAGCGTCTCCAGACAGAATGAGTACCTCTCCCTTAAAATCACTGAGCAGGGTTTCAGCTTGCATGACGGCATGACCGGTTCCAAGCTGTGGTTCCTGAAGTGCCGCAGTTATCCTGTATCGGGCAGTAGCTTCTTTGACAAGTTCAGCCTGATGTCCAACAATTATGACTATTTTTTCAGGATCAAGAGAGTTGGCGGTATCGATCACATATTCGACAAGAGGACGACCGTTAGCCCGATGGAGCACCTTCGGGAGGTCTGAATTCATTCGAGTACCTTTTCCGGCGGCCATGATAATTACTGCAAGTGCCATTGATTATCTTGATATTCAGTGTGGAGCATCAGAGAGAATTATGATAACGGTTCATCGGCTTCGCCTACATGATGTCTGCTTTTTGGATTGTTTTCCCCGTCGACAATAAGAACCATAGGCTTAAAGTTTCGCGCCTCAGCCACATCCATGACGGCAAAGGTCATGATAATGATCTCATCGCCAACCAGAGCGCATCGTGCGGCTGCCCCGTTGAGCTGAATTTCCCGGGAGCCATGGGCTCCTTTGATAATGTACGTTTCAAATCGTTCGCCGTTATTGTTGTTGACAACAAGAACTTTTTCGTTAGGAATCATATCGACCATTTCAAGAAGCTCACTGTCAATGGTGATGCTTCCTTCATATTCGAGATCACCGCTTGTCACTATAGCGTTATGTATTTTTGATTTTAAAACGTGTAATTTCATGAACAAGAATACTTCTATTGTTTTATAAATGCCTCTCCGCTTCCCCGGAAAATCCGGTACTTTTTCAAGGCTTGATCGCTCTCAAAACCCTCTCCCCGAATTGTTTCATCAAGCTTTGAAATGGTAACAAACCTGTCCGAACGAATAATTTTGTCGTCGGCAGTTCGTTTGACATACTCTGTTTTTATAACAGTTGTGTTTCCGGAAACCCCGGAGGTAATGACAACATTGCCTTGCGCCTCAATATCCTGATTATCATGGATAACGGCCTTCTGTGCCGTTATGGTTGTTGTGGCATAGCCGTTGGCATCAAAGAGGGTAACTCTGACTCCTCCATCAAGATGATGCTCGCTTCCGCCATTTATTCTGTATTCTGCTCCGTGTCCAGCGTCAATGACTCCTCGTTTTATACCTGATTCTGTAAGGGAAATTCTGATTGTCCAGCCTTCCTGTACAGGGTGATTAAGACCAATAAAGGTCGTATCAGGAGAGCGGTGCTCCTTGACAGGATCGCCGCACCCTGACAAAATCAGAATAACGTGCAGAAAAAGAACAATAACTTTTTTCAAATCAGAAAATACTTACTTGATATTCAACTGGTTCAACACTTTGAAGGTGAGGTCATTTTCGGGAGTTACATAGACGGCTATACTCTTTTCAAGAACAAGACTAAAACCTTCCTTTTGAGCGATAGATTCGACGGCGGCCAATACTTTTTGCCGGATCGGAATAAGCAGTTCCTGCTGTTTCTTTTCAACAACACCACCACGCCCGAAATTCTCCTGTTGATATTTTTCAACAGCCTGGCCTTTACGGTTCAGTTCCTTTTCCTTCTGTTCTCTAACATTTTTTGTCAAAGATCCAGCTTTTTGGCGGTAATCTGCGACTGATTTCTGATAGTCCCTGTTCATGCGTTCAAGCTCTTTCTGCAGCGGGGCGACTGTTGTTTGCAGGGTGACTTCAGCTTGTTTTGTTTCTGGCAATTGCTGCAGAATTTTTCCTGAATCGACTACACTGATCTTCCCAGCTTCTTGTGCTGCGAATGATTGTGGCGCAGCCAGTACCAGGCTCAGCGCAACAGCCATAATGATACGACGAGACATGTTCATAAATACTTTTGAGTGAGTCATCAATTTTATGGTTTAAGTTAGTAATTGTCAATAAGTCGATACACTGGAGCGTATAATTCGCCACACCCATAACCTTGAAGGTAATAATTCCTTGCCAAAAAAACTATACGAAGCTGAAAAACCAGTATTCCTAAACCAGACATTGCATCAAAAGTACTTAAACGTATCTTATTCCATTTTTCTGTGTTACAAGCAAAGGATGCCCGGCTGTTGAGTGGTACTCTCCAGGCAAAGATGCCTGTAACTGATTTAATACGGCACATTGTAACGCTTCGTTTTTTTTGAAAGGATTTATGAGTATAATCGACATGCGTTTTAAAGTCCCCACCAGTTGTTCAATAAACAAAATTAATAATGGGTTTTTACAATAAAATCAAAACACGCGTTCGACAGCTTTCTGGCCACGAAGTAACCGCTCGGGTTGAGCTTCAATGCGAGTGCCTTGATATTCATGACTGGCGCATTTGTCCTGTGGGTATTGACCGGAATAGTGCGGTTTTTTCCCTTGGAGTAGGAGATGATATCGGATTTGATCGAGGTTTGATTACGGACTATAACTGCAATGTTCATGCGTTTGATCCGACGCCACGATCGATTGAGTGGATCAAATCCCAAGATCTTCCTCAGCAATTTCATTTTTATCCTTATGCGATTGGCGGAAGGGATGGTATAATGAAACTTTTTCCTCGTATGCCGAAAGGCAAGCCTTCATCAACGATGCTTACGGTAATGAATGAAGGAGTTAAAGAAGGCGGGGAGGGTATAGATGTAACGGTCAAAAGACTTTCAACATTGATGGCGGAGCTTGGTGTTTCTCACATTGATATTCTTAAAATGGATATTGAGGCTGCCGAATATGAAGTCATTGATGATTTCCTTGCAGCTCATCTTCCAGTTTATCAACTGTTAGTAGAGTTTCATCACCGATTTAGTTCAGTCCCCGTGCAGAAAACCAGAGATACCCTTGATAAATTGTACAAGGCTGGATACAGGATTTTCTCTATCACTGAAAAAGCAAGGGAGTACTCTTTTATTCATCTTGATACTTATGAAAAGTATCTCCACAAAGCGTGAGTGGGGGGATTCTCTTTTTTATAAAAACTTTTTCTGAAAACACTGTCCTGGCAGTTGCACCACACTGTTTTTTAGTTCAAGTTCAAAAAGATGAACCAGAAGTGAAGATACATCGATGGTTGACGCAGTTGCCAGTGCATCAATATGAATTGGTTCTGAGCCCATGCAGCTTATAATGGTCTTTTCCATTGCGGAAAGATGGTTGGCTCGCTCATTATTCTTTAATCCGGATCTTTCGATACAACTTTTTGCAAATTGCGCTCCGAGCTCGCTGACAATATCGTCAACACTCATGACTGCTTTTGCCTGCCCCTGCTGGATAAGCTTGTTTGTTCCCCTTGACGTTCGGGAAAAAATGCTTCCGGGTACAGCAAAAACCTCCCGGTTTTGTTCAAGAGCTGTAGAGGCCGTGATAAGCGATCCTCCTTTCAGATCTGATTCTATGACGATTGTTCCGGCAGAGATTCCTGATATGATGCGATTTCTTTTCGGAAATTTTCCGGGAGAGAGTTCCGAGCCAAGCCACTCTTCCGAAATGATTGCTCCCTGTTCAATTATTTTGGGCCATACTTTTCCTTTCGGGTCGGTATAGATAGTGTCGACGCCACTTGCAAGGACGGCCACGGTTATTCCTCCGTTTTCAAGAGCTGCGGTATGTGCCGCCATATCAATTCCATAAGCCAGGCCGCTGAAAATGACAATTCCGCAGTTAACCAACTCCCGGCATATCAGTGCAGTTGCTTGTTTGCCGTAGAGGGAGGCATATCTTGTGCCCACAACGGCCAGACCGGGAGTAGGCGCCGAAGGAAGTTTTCCCCGTATAAAGAGACAGGGAGGCGGGTCATAAATTTCCTGCAGAAGGGGAGGGTAATCAGGGTCAAGAATGGTTACAATGCTGGCGTTGTAGCGGTGAAGCATGGCAATCTGTTTTTCTGCGTTTTTCTCAGCCGCCTGTCTTGTCGGTGTATGGTGAAGAAAATGGTGAATCTGCCGTGCCAGAGATTCACCGATTCCTGGCACATTCATAAGATCATCCACACCTGAATGCAGCACATCCGTCAGCTCAGGCAAATGCCTGGTGATTGCCTTGATTCTTGCGGGGCCGATACCCGGAATAAGAGTCAGGACAAGAAGCAGCATCCTGTTTTCCATTGCTGTGGAGAGTGTCATAAAGCGCGGACCTCAGAAGTCCCTTTTGATGAGAATGTTTGCATATCCTTGAAGGTATTCCCGCCCTTCAGCATAAGGCAGGGTCTCTAATGCCGTAAGTGCCTCCTCGGTATTACGGTTTATCAGTGCGGCTGTTTCTTCAAGGACACCACATCGTTTGTAGATTGCTTTTACTTCAGGCACCCTCTCTGCGCCGATGCCTTTATTGATGATAATGGAGTTCAGAAGATCATGCTCTGCTCCTGAAGTCAGTTCGAGAGATCGAAGCAGCAAGTAAGTTTTTTTGCCGTTGATGACATCTCCGCCAACAATTTTGCCGGATTTGCCATTATCAGCCATGATATCGAGATAATCATCCTGTATCTGAAAGGCTCTGCCGATTTTTTCGCCAAAAAGGACCAGAGCAGAAAGCTGATCTTCAGTCGCATTGCCGGCAACACCACCAGCTTCAAGAGCTGCCGAAATAAGACGTCCGGTTTTTTTTGCAATCATGTCGAGATAATCAGTTATTGTTGTCTCTTTTTTCTCTTCAAGTTCCATATCAAGCGCCTGTCCTTCACAGATAGTGATATTTGCATCGTTCAGAATATGGATGAGTTCAGGGTGTCGATTGCTTTTTGCCTTCAAGGCAAGTTCATAGGCATAAGCAATCATCATATCGCCCGACAGTATAGCGGCATTAATATTCCACTTCTTGTGAACGGTAAGCCTGCCGTGGCGGAGTTCTGCCTGGTCCATGATATCGTCGTGGATCAGGGTAAAGTTGTGCAGAATTTCAACAGCCAGGGCGACATTAAGGGCCTCTTCTGAAGAGCCGCATACCGCTTCAGAGGCAAGAAGTGTCAGAAAGGGGCGGATCCTTTTTCCCTTACCTTCAAGAATATATCTTGCTGGTGCATAAAGCATAACCGGGCTCTCCCTGTCGAAACATTTTCCGAGCGCATTATTGATCAGCGAGTGGTAAAGATGATACTTTTTTTCTACAAGTTCCTGGGTTATGGGCATGGTCATTATAAAATCTTTCATTGTATGATGATAAGTTTTTTGTTCCGAAGCTTCTCTATGGTGGCGGATCCGGTCAGGAACATGACAGCCCTGAGGTCGTTCAGCCAGGTTTCAATGGTTTTTTCAAGAGTACCTTCATGAAGGGCTTTAAGAATATATCTTGCAGACGCAGCAAGCTGTGCTCCAAGTGCCAGTGATTTGGCGATATCAGTGCCGCACTGAATTCCTCCGGAAGCAATAACTTCAATAGCGCTGAATTGGGGGGACTTTTTCTTGAGCATACTGATATCAAGCAGGCATTGAGCGGTAGGAATGCCCCAGTTCAGCAGCTCTTCGAGAGCGGGAAGGCTGAAACGGTTGTCCTGGCCGAACTGCCGCGTATAGCGAATCTCTTCTACTTTCTGCCAACTGATTCCACCTGCACCAGCGACATCAATGACTTTTACGCCAGCCTCAATGAGCTGGCGTGCGGCAGATGAGGAGATGCCGCATCCGACCTCTTTGACAATAACCGGGACAGGAATTGTTCTTGTGATTTTTGTAAGCTGTTCAAGAACATGGCCGAAATGAGTATTCCCTTCGGGCTGGAAGAGTTCCTGCGCTGCGTTCAGGTGTACGATAAGTCCATCAGCTTCCACTAGCTCAAGCAGGATATTGAGATTGTGTTCCGTCACACCCTTTGCTATTTCAGGAGCTCCGATATTGGCAAAGATCTGGACGGAAGGAGCATATTTTCTTGTAACAGAAAAGCTTTGGCGATGCGAAGAGTTTTCAAGTGCCTGTCGCATGCTGCCAACACCCAGTGGAATGTTGAAATGTTCAGCAGCTTCTGCAAGACGCTGGTTCAGAACCGCCGCTTCGCGGTATCCTCCCGTCATGGATGAGATCATAAGCGGAGCACCAATTTTTCTGCCAAGAAAGGTTGTTGACAGGTCAATGTCGGAGAACGATAGTTCCGGAAGGGCATTATGCTCAAACTCAAATCGTTCAAGGCCTGTAGTTTTGCGGTTAAAGCCAATATCGCCATGAAGGCATATCTCCACATGGCTGTGCTTGCGCTCAATTGTTATATTGTTTTTCGTGTCGCTCATGCCGCAGGAAAAGGTACCTTGAAAGATTTGTAATACTTGATGTTAAAAAGCATATAACTTAACAAAAATTCCATAATTTTTCACCTCCATCTTGAAGGTGGCCCATGCTGAAAACACTGTTTGATATAGCCGTGCGTCATCTGCTCGGACGTCGCAGGCAGACAATGACCACAATTTTTGGTGTTGCTATAAGCACGATGGTGCTGATAACCACCAATTCACTGATGCGGGGGTTGCTTGACTCCTTTGTGGAGACTATTGTGAATGTTGCGCCGCATATAACGGTTAAAGGTGAGAAAACTCACCCGATGCCGCTAAACCTCATTGATAAGGAAAGCTCTTCTGTCGTTGCTTTTGTTGATAATAATATCCAGAAGCTTGAGCGTGAAGAGGTGAGGAACTATCGCCAGATTCTCACGGTATTCGGCTCGCATGAGTATGAAAAAAAGGTTTTGGCAGCCTCGCCCTATGTCGAGTCACAGGTTATGGCTGTAAAAGGAAGTCGTAACCAGCCACTTCTTCTCAAAGGAGTGCTGATAGAGAAGGAGGATGCTATCAGCGGTATCCGGAAAAAACTGATACAGGGCGACATCACCATGTTTGAAAAAACATCGAATGCGCTTCTTGTCGGAAGGACTGTTGCCAAGGATATGAACCTCAAACTGAATGACCAGGTTGTGATCATTCCTGCTTCAGGAAAGAGTCGCCAATGCAAAGTTGCCGGTATCTTTTTTTCCGGTGTCAATGCGGTTGATAACAGTGTTCTGGTGTCTCTGAAGCTTGGGCAGATTATTGAGGGGCTGCCACCCAACAAGGTTACAGGCATTGCGCTCAAAGTGTCTGATCCTTTTGCCAATGCTTCACTTGCCAAAGATCTGGAGCGTATTACCGGATACCGGTGTCTGACCTGGCAGGAGGAAAATGCAAGTATTCTTTCGTTGTTCGCCCGTATCGGCTATATCGTTTTTTCGCTGGTGGCGTTTGTCGGAGTTGTTTCCGGTTTCGGAGTGGCCAATATTCTCGTTACGACGGTTTTTGAAAAAAGCAGGGACATTGCCATTATGAAGTCTCTCGGATTTTCTGCACTCCAGTTGATCGGCATGTTTATTTTTGAAGGTTTTATGGTAGGATTGGCTGGAGCGCTTGCGGGAGGAGTGCTGGCAGTCGGGTCTATCAAGTTGATGGCCAGCCTTCCAATTGAAAGTTCCCAGGGACCGCTGACTCAAACCGGGTTCAGCATGTCTTACAATCCTCTCTATTTTCTGATCATCATCAGTGTAACCGTTCTTATCAGCACAGTTGCGGCAATTCTGCCCTCAGCACGGGCGGCAAAACTTGAACCGGTCAGCGTACTCAGGGACAGCAGTCTGTAGAGTTCAAAGCTTTTTCGCGAAAAGTTTGTTCCGGGTGCTGCAGCAGGTAGAGCTTGTAGTAAAGCCCTCTTTTTGCAAGAAGCTCCTGGTGATTTCCGGTCTCCCTGATCACTCCTTTATGCAGGACAATAATTCTGTCCGCTTTCTGAACAGTCGAAAGTCTGTGAGCAATGATAATAGAGGTGCGCTCACTCATGAGGCGGGCAGTGGCCGCATCAATAAGTGATTCGGTTTCAGTGTCAACCGAGCTGGTGGCCTCATCAAGCACAAGAATTTCCGGATTATAGAGGAGCGCCCGGACGAAGGCTATCAACTGTTTTTGTCCAGACGAAAGGCCCGTGCCGTTTTCAAGTACCCTGTACTGGTAACCGCCCGGAAGCTGTTGAATAAACCGGTCAGCTCCGACAACCCTTGCGGCATCCTTGAGCGCCTCGTCAGTGACATCAGGATTGCCGAATGCAAGGTTTTCCCTTATGGTGCCTGAAAAGAGAAAGACATCCTGCATGACAACACCAACGAGTTTTCTCACCGAGAGTTCTGTTATTTGCTGCAAGGGAATACCATCAATGGTCACTGACCCTTTTGCGAAAGGATAAAGCTTTGAGATGATATTGATCAGCGTTGTTTTTCCACTACCTGTGGCGCCGACAATAGCAATTTTTTCTCCATGCCGGAGGGTAAATGAGATATCTTTCAGCACCCAGTTTTCGCTTTCGTAAGCAAACCAAAGATTTTTGAACTCAATGCATTCTTTGAACGAATCGAGATCGTTCAGCCCCGAATGATCTTCAATTCCCTCTTTTTCATCAAGAAGCCGAATAATGCGGTCTGAGCTTGCAATGGCCGTCTGAATAACGTTGAAGCGGTCAGAGAGATGCTGTAACGGGCGGAAAAAGAGCCAGATATACTGAACAAACGAGACAACAACTCCGATAGTAAGATCCGCCTTGAGCAGTCTGATGCCGCTGTACCATATCACAAGACCGGCTGCTGCCGAACTCAGTACCTCAATCAGCGGATAGTAGATGGAAAAATAAAAGACTGTTCGGATATTGGCATCCCGGTGATCCGCATTGATGGCCGCATATTTTCCCGCTTCGCGCTTTTCCCGGTTAAAGAGTTGAACAATAGTCATGCCGGTGAGATGCTCCTGAAAAAAGGTGTTGAGTCTTGCTATATGGGTGAGCACATCCTGAAACGCAATCCGTACCCTGTTTTTGAATGCTATGGTCGCATAGATCATCAGGGGAAGAATGGCGAGAACGATGATGGTCAGTTGCCAGTCTATCCAGGCCATCAGCACAACAATGAACAGGAGCTGCAAAAGGTCGCCCAGAATAGTTATTATTCCGCTGGAGAGCATCTCGTTCAGTGACTCAACATCATTCGTTGTCCGGGTGATAAGGCGGCCTATAGGGTTTCGGTCATAAAACCTGGCCGGGAGCTTCTGCAGATGAGTGAAAATATCCATCCGGATGTCGAACACCGCTTTTTGGCCGATAATCTGTGTCATCCATGTGGTGATATATTGCTTCACACCGTCAAGCAGAATGGCACCTGCAAGGTAGAGGCTGATCACGGTCAGCCCTTTGAAATTGCCTCGGGCGATATAATCGTCAATAGCGATTTTGGTCAGATAAGGCCTCAACGGTCCAAGAAAAGAGCCCGCAATGGTGATGGCAACGGCTATTGCAACAAGTTTATTATAGGGTTTGATATAACGGAAAAGTCGGGCGATGATATAGCGGTCAACCGAACTTTTTTTCTCTTTTTGCAGTGTATCATCCTGCTGTGGCCTGAAACTTTTTTTTGTTGAGTCGTTACTCATGCTTTTCCGTGCCCGAGCCTCTTGTTTCAATTTCACCCTTCAGTTCACTGGCCAGCGCTTCTGCCTGGGCTTTTGACGGTGCTTCGGCATAGATTCTCACAACAGGTTCGGTATTCGATGGTCTTAAATGAACCCAACTGTCTGAAAAATCAAGTTTCATTCCATCAAGTCTGTTTACTTCGGCGGTATGGTAGTGAAAGGCGATATCGTCAAATATGTTGTCAAGCGATTCCCGATCTGCTTTGTCGAGTACGATTTTCTGTTTCGACATAAAATAATCAGGGAACTGATGCCTGAATTGTGACAATGTTCCACGGTTGTTTTCGTTGCGCCAGAGGGTGAATGCCTGAACAATCAGCGCGATGCCGACCAATGCATCACGCCCGTAGTGCAACTCAGGAAGAATGACTCCGCCATTTCCTTCACCACCAATAACAACCGCTTTTTCTTTCATCACCGCGCTGACGTTGGCTTCGCCCACTTTGGCGCTGTAACATGCCACCCCGTATTGGTTGGCAATATCACGGAGAGCCCGGCTGCTTGAAAGATTGTTTGCCACTGGTCCAAGTTTGTGCTTCAGGTAAAAATCCGCACACGCTACCAGGGTATACTCTTCTCCGAAGAGCGTGCCATCCTCGCAGAGAAGAGCGAGCCGGTCAACATCCGGATCAACAATCAGGGCAAAGTCGCATCCGCTCTTCTGGAGTGCTGCGATGGTGCCGGATAAATTTTCTTCAATGGGCTCAGGGTTTCGGGGAAAGAGGCCTGTTCCACCACAGGCAACTTGCACAACGCTCTCAATACCCAGCCGTTCACAAAGCCTTGGAACAATCGAAGAGCCTGCTCCCTCAACACAGTCAACAAGTACCTTGAAGCGTTCTCTGGCGATTGATGCAGGATCGATACAGGGCAACTGAAGAACCTTTTCAATATGATAATTGTCATACTCGTTCTTATGGCTGATTGCTCCGATGGAATCCCAGCGAGCAGTGACAAATTGCTCTTTTTCTGCAATATCAAGAAGTTCGTCCACCTCTTCTGCGTTTAAAAACTCCCCAAGGTGGTTGAGCATTTTCAGAGCATTCCAGGCAACAGGATTGTGCGATGCGGTAATAATCAGCCCACCATCAGCCTGTTCGGCAACAACAGCGATTTCCACAGTTGGAGTTGTTGCGACACCAAGATCGATAACATCGCACCCGCAAAGCACCATCGTATTGCTGACAAGATCACTGATAGCCTTTCCGGTTGGCCGGGTATCCCTGCCGATAACAATTCTGGCTTTTTTTTCATGATTCCGCCGAAGAATCCACGCAGCAAAAGACATTGCAAAAGCATTGAGATTTTTTGGAGTAAGGCTTTCGCCAACAACTCCTCTTATCCCGGAAACGCTGATCATCAGGCTCATAAAAGCGAGGTTATCATGATTAAAATTTTGCGCAATATACAGAAAAAAGAGGGATGAAGAGTATACTGGGTGTTGGGTGAGTGCTTTCAGGGATAAGATGAAGGGGGCTGGCTTGAGAGACGACCTCCTCTCTTTTGTCATTATTTTTCTTGTTTGCCGTTTGAATTGTTTCTTCTATATTACATGCCTTTTGTTATTCAACAATATTACATTCTAAGCGTATATGCCTTTACACAAATCGGCTGAAAAAAGACTGCGGCAGTCAGAAAGAAGAAATGCCAGGAACAGAGCAAGGAAAAAAGAGCTGAAAGTTCTTGTTAAAACCATGCAGAAACTGATTGATACCAGCGCGGACAAGGCTGTTGTCGAGGTTGCCTATCGCTCGGCTGTCCAAAAAATTGATCGCCTTGGGGTAAAGAATTACATCCACGCCAATAAAGCGTCTCGCAAGAAATCACAGTTGACACGGCTTTTGAACAGTTATGTGAAGGCTGATTAAGAGTAAGTAATCTGCTGGCAAGACCAAAAGTGGTTTTCGTTTTCTGACATCCGAACTGTGTGGTTTTTTCAGTTCGGATTTCCATACCATCGATTTATGTTTGCATATTTTCGTGGCAAGCTGGTTTCAGTCTTGTCTGAAGAGGCTGTTGTCGAAGTTTCTGGTGTCGCGTTCCGATTCCTCATTTCTGCGACTACAAACCGTCAGTTACCCGAGACGGGTAGCGAGGTTCTTCTTTTTTCGCATCTTTATGTCAGGGAGGATACCCTGCAGCTTTATGGCTTTTCACGGGAAGAGGAGCGTCAGTTGTTTCGGTTGCTTCTCCTGGTTTCAGGTGTTGGTCCAAAGCTTGCACTTGCAATTCTTTCCGGAATGCAGGTTCAGGATATTCATGAAGCTATTTTGGCCAATACTCCCGAACCGCTTTACGGAATTACCGGCGTTGGCAAGAAAACTGCCGCAAGGATTATCCTCGACTTGAGGGATAAACTTCTAAAACTTTCTCCTGTTCA
Source organism: uncultured Chlorobiaceae bacterium (assembly GCA_903937835.1). Classification (GTDB taxonomy): domain Bacteria; phylum Bacteroidota; class Chlorobiia; order Chlorobiales; family Chlorobiaceae; genus Chlorobium. The sequence goes on from CAJAAV010000194.1 coordinate 41,096, forward strand.
AGGTGCGGTTGGCCCTGTTTCGCTTCAGACAAACCGGTTGAGGGAAGATGCGGTCAATGCTCTTGTAACGCTTGGATTTTCCAGGATTACTGTCCAAAAAGCCGTTGTCAGCATTCTCGAACAAAACACAGGCCTTACTGTCGAAGAGGTCGTTAAATCAGCGCTTGTTTCAATTCATAATAGTTAGGAGCTAACGGTGACCTACCAGGAAGCTCTCGCTTTTCTTTATCCTTTGCACCGGTTTGGTATTAAACCCGGCCTTGATCGTGTACACACACTGCTCAATGTTCTGGGGTCACCGCATAAACGACTGGGGCAGGTTGTTCATATCGCCGGCACTAACGGGAAAGGAACTGTTGCAGCGGCGCTTGCCTCGATCTTTCAGGCCGGAGGCAAGAAAACCGCTCTCTACACCTCACCTCATCTTGTTGATTTCACAGAAAGAATTCGTATTAACGGCACTCAGATTCCTCGAGAAAAAGTTTCACACTATTGCTCAGTCTTGCAGCGTTTGGTTATTGATAACCAGTGTACTTTTTTTGAAGTGACAACAGCCATTGCATTTGCCTGGTTTGCCGATGAGGGAGTTGATGCCTCTATCGTAGAAACCGGAATGGGTGGACGGCTTGATGCAACCAATGTGGTGGATTCTGCTTATGCCGTCATACCAAGTATAGCCATGGATCATACCGCATGGTTGGGCGAGACGCTTGCAGAGATTTCCGCTGAAAAAGCTGCGATTATCAAAAAAGGGTGCAGGGTATTCACTGCAGTGACTGAACCTGAGGCATTTTTGCCGATCCAGAAGATGGCGGAATCATGCGAGGCTCCACTTTTTGTTGTCGGAAGAGATTCAGTCAGTCGGGTCTTTTCTGCTGAGCCGGGAATGCTTGAGCTTGAGCTCAGGACAGCTTGCAGCAGCTACCCCTCTTTGAAGGCTCCTCTTACCGGATCGTTTCATGCCTCCAATGTCTCTCTTGCCGTCATGGTTGCTGAAGATGCCGGAATTGCGCCGGATCAGATCTCTTCGGGTCTTGAACGGCTCTTGCAGACCGGCTATAGAGCAAGACTTGAAAGAATTGGCTCCTCTCCGACAGTGCTTCTTGATGTCTCGCACAATCCTGATGGTATGCGGTCAACGGTCAACGCACTGTGTTCATTCCGGCAAGCATATCGTAATGTGTACGTGATGCTTGGTTTGGCTTCAGACAAGGATGCCAGAGCGGTTATTATCGAGCTTCTCCGCCTTGACTGCTCGTTTGTGCTGGTCAATATTCCCACCGAACGCAGTGTTCCGGCTGAAGAACTTTGCTCTTTATGCTACAAAGAGGGGGCCGAGGCAACAGTATGCAGCAACGGGAGAGATGGACTTGACTATTTGCGTGAAAAAGCTGGCGTGGATGACCTGGTTCTTGTGACAGGTTCTTTTTATCTTGCTGGTGACATTATTGCGTCAGGTATGTGATAAAGCAATCACTTGAAATGCGTGTTTTTATAAATATTTTTTTATATTCGAATCAATCTACAGTGGTTCTTCATGTATAGAAGAAGAGATTCCTTTCCATAATTCCTTGTTGTGATTATACCTTTTTTAAGCATAGAGGTTCTTCCCCTGCCATCTTCTTTTTTTCTGCTTTCATGTTATATGAAAAAGCGTTAAAGGTAATCCACGTTTATAATGCGAGGCATTGACCATGATGTTGGGAGCACGGGCAAGAGGTGACGTGCTATCCGTCGTTTTGCTGTGGTTTTTTTAAAAACAAGCTTTGAATACAAAAATACAATGTCGAACAATTCGATTTTTAAAGGTCTGGACATTAACATGCTCCAGAAAAAGAAGGTTGCTGAACTGCATGCTTTAGCCAAAGAGCTTGGTGTGATGGCTGCAGGTTTACGAAAGGAAGAGCTGATTTTCAAGATTATCGAAGCCCAGTCACAGAAGAATACCGATTCTGAAAGCGGGAATGTTATGGTGAACACCGGTGTTCTGCAGGTAATACCGGAAGGTTATGGTTTTTTACGGTCAGCCAATTATAACTACCTCTCTTCCCCTGACGACATTTACGTCTCCCCATCCCAGATCAAGCGTTTCAATATGCGCACCGGAGATACGGTATCCGGCCAGGTCAGGGCTCCCAAAGAGGGTGAACGGTTTTTCGCCTTGCTGAAAATCAATACGATTGACGGCAACGATCCTGAAATTACAAGGGAGAGGCCCTACTTTGAAAACCTTACCCCTCTTTTTCCTCGGGAACGCTTCAAACTCGAAACCAGGCAGTCAGAAGCTTGCGGTCGTATCATGGATATTTTTACCCCTATCGGAAAAGGGCAGCGAGGCTTGATTGTGGCACAGCCGAAAACCGGTAAAACCATGCTCCTGCAGATGATTGCCAATGCGATCATAAAAAATCATCCAGAGGTGTATCTTATTGTTCTTCTTATTGATGAACGACCTGAAGAGGTGACTGACATGGCCCGGAGTGTACCAGCAGAAGTCGTAAGTTCCACCTTTGATGAAGATCCGGAACGTCATGTCCTTGTTGCGGATATGGTTCTCGAAAAGGCGAAACGGCTTGTTGAGGTTGGCAGGGACGTGGTGGTTTTGCTTGACTCCATTACCAGGCTTGCCAGGGCTCATAATACCATCATTCCTCATTCCGGAAAAATTCTTTCGGGAGGTATTGATGCCAATGCCCTCACCAAACCCAAACGTTTTTTTGGAGCGGCCCGCAATATTGAGGAAGGCGGCAGTCTGACCATTATTGCCACAGCGCTTATTGATACCGGATCGCGGATGGATGACGTTATCTTTGAAGAATTTAAAGGTACAGGTAATATGGAGCTTCTGCTTGATCGCAGGCTCTCCGAGCGTCGCATATTTCCATCGATCGACATTCTTCGCTCCAGTACTCGTAAAGAGGAGCTGCTTTTTACTCAGGATGAGCTTTCCAGAACATGGCTTCTCAGAAAGTATCTCGCTGATAAAAATCCGATTGAGTGCATGGAGTTCATGCGAGAGAAAATGGCCGATACCAAGGACAACAAGGACTTTTTCAAATACATGAATGCCTGAGCTGCACCATGGAGGTCTTAAGCCATGAGTTGCGACAGTACTTGATATGTGCCGGGCCAGGATTTACTGACTTACCTTAAAAATATTTGTAGTTCAGAAAAAATTTTCTATATTATCTGCCTTTAAAACAAGAGGAAAGACACTTACTATATGCCCTGCGGAAAAAA
>CAJAAV010000195.1 GCA_903937835.1 uncultured Chlorobiaceae bacterium
TAAATAAAAACGATTTATTGATGCAAATAATGCTCATCTCATACAAACCTTGAGTATAGGGGATTTCATTTTTATGCCAATCACCACTCCCCGCCATTGGGCTTTGTACTTTTCAGCCTTCACGCTGGTATAATCCTGATTTCAATTTGATGTGCTGCCCGGGTTCAGTTGTTTAATTGGCCAACAAGCTGTTGGCTTATTGTATCTGTTTAATGATAAAAGAGATACCATGGTTTGATATCTGTGATATTGCTTTGTTCACTCATACCCTAACTCCATCAAATACCCTGCCAGCTCAACACTTGCAGCATCCCGTTCTTTCAGAATGCTGTGCAATGGCTGATGATATTTCTCCCGGAGGTTTTCGAGGCTTGAGCGAAGCACCCGGCTGTACTGGTCAAGGTACTCTTCAACCGTTGCATAGAGCGTCCGTTCCCACCGTGCCAGAATGAGTTGCCTGGCTTCAGCGCTGTCAATCTTGTTGCGAGCCTCTTCGACAAGGTTCTCTTTGCGCTCTTTTATCTCTTTGATGATCTTCTTGCAGGCTTTCAGCTCTGCCTCCCGTTCCGCATGACGGGCAATGCGCTTTTCCTGTTCGTCAATGCGATCACTCAATGCCTCTGCTTGTGGTGTCAACGCGGCAATCTCGTTTTCTATCGACTGAAAAGATTCGCCTGCATGTTTCAGTGCTTTGACCTGCTGCCATTTGTTTTTAATCGTCCGCTCAATCTCTTTCCGCTCCCCGCCCAAACTCTTGATCTGCGCCTTGACTTCAGCAAGCTCGGCCTTGGGGTAGACATCGTAATCCTCTTCACTCCACGCGCCCTCCATGCCGCCCGAGCCAACCCCTATGTAGTTTTGGACAGAAAAATTTATCTGGTGAAAATGTATTGACAATAAGGCACATATTGTCGTAGTTTAGGCCATGAGTATTTTTCGCTGGGACAACGACAAAAACGAACTGCTGAAGCAAAGCAGAGGGGTCTGCTTCGAGCAAGTGGTACTTCTCATGGAAAAAGGAGAAGTCCTGGATAACCTTGAACATCCAAATCAAAAAAAGTATCCTGGGCAAAAAATTGCTGTAGTTATGATTGAGGCTTACGCCTATATTGTTCCTTATGTTGAAAGTAATGATGAGATATTTCTCAAGACAATTATTCCCAGTAGAAAAGCTACCAACAAATACGTGAGGGCTGAAAGATGAAAAAGAGCGTGCTGGATGACGAAGAAAAGGATATCCTTGAATCCTATGAAAATGGAGAATGGGTATCGGTCAAGGATTCAAAAAAAGAAATTAACAAGCTTCAGCAGTGCGCAAAAGACACGCTTAATCAAAACAAGAGAGTCAGTATTCGAATGACTTCAAAGGATTTAGACCAAGTGCAGCTTATCGCAGTGCAAGAAGGCATACCATACCAGACTCTCGTGTCGAATATTATCCATAAGTATGTCTCCGGTTACCTTGTCGAGAGAAAAAAGGCTTAACCAAGCCGCACCTGAGAGGTTGATTCCCCCTGATACTTGATCTCCAAAGCTTTGCGCAGTTACATGGCAGAAAGATTGTGACCTTCCGATATATCAATAAGCTGAAACATCGGAAAGTAAATCGTTATCAAGTGCCTCCATTATTCCAGATCAAGTGCTTGCAATATGTTGCCTCCTTTTGCAGTGAGACGATATTTCTGTAAACGACTGTTTGGTTTTCAGAGAGAGCCATCTCAATGTAACCAGCCACCAAGGCTGTCTGCAAGAAGCTTTTATGTATATGTGACCGGTCTTTCAGCCCTAATGCCTGCCGGATATTCATACTGCTCCACTCTCCGTTATTCTGGAGCAAGGCAA
>CAJAAV010000196.1 GCA_903937835.1 uncultured Chlorobiaceae bacterium
TTAACTAAGAATATTGAGGCTTTTTTTATGTTAAATCGCGCAGTTTAGGTCATAGTCAGACTGTTCCGAATCGCAAGCAGAGCTTGAGGATTCTCTTCACCGAGCCTGATTGAGTTCCAATCAGAGGCGATCTGCGTAAACTCAATGTCTTTTACTTTCGTTATATCCCGCTCTCTTCCTGAATCTGTTTCAATACCTTCTCCTTTACCCGCCTCAATAAAAAAATTTTCCGATCCGACTGGTTGGGTGACTGGTGGTGCGACTGGTAGGGTGTCTTTGGGCACTTGAGCCTCGACTTGTTCGTTATGTACGAGAACGCTCATGACCGCCCTCCATCTTTATCCAATTGCTCCAGCAATTTGCGGCCTTTTTCAGTGAGGCGGTATTTCTGGAGGCGACTGGTTGGTTTTTCCGGGATAGTAGGCTCCACCAGTCCGTCAGCAAGGGATGGATCGATGTACGTTTCACGGAGGCGTCGGCGACTTTTGAGGCCGAAGGCTTCGAGAATATTGGCGTTGGAAAGTGCGCCGCGATCTGCGAGCAACACAAGGAGTCGAGTAACATATTGTCCCACTGGTGCCGTGACTGGTCCGGTAGCTTGGGCAAAACTTGGTTCCGACTGGCCCCCCGACTCAGACTTTTTCCTCCTGATCGTCAACACAAAACAGCCGCCATCAAGCCTGATTTCAGGTTCAGGGAGCCCGGCATTTTTACATCGCCGAATCATGTCGCGGATACCGGTTCCCATGCGTTCGATGTACTTGGTCAGGTACATGGGCTCGGCAATCAGCGGATTATGAGGAACGGAGGCATGTGGCCCGCGCAGTTTTTCAAGAGTCAGGGTCGGAGGCAGAGTGCCAGGATTCCAGACCTCAAGCCGATCTTTGAAGAGCATGACCTGTATACTGGCATTGCTGGTGTAGTCGCGATGCACAACGGCATTGACGATGGCTTCAGCAACAACTTCCTGCGGGATTTCGTATTTCGTCGGCACCTGGGTGCTTTCCGCTCTTGTTCCCACCCAGAAATCTATTTTGGAGAGCACGAAATCCTTTGCTTGCTCCACGAGATCGAAAACTGTACCATTGTATACTCTGTAAAAAGGAATGGTTTTTTCCACTTCATAGCCATGGAAATGGGCGCATTTCACTTCGGAGGTGATCAAAAAACGCTGCGGCTGTTTTCCGAATAACAAGATAGCGGCATTGGTCGGCCGTCCTTTGTCGAGCAGGCTGAGATGCTCCATGTGGCGTATCCCCTGCCAATGGGAAATTGCGGCCACGCCGGGCAAGCACAAGAAAACGGGTGATCTTCTCTTCGTCAAGGTTATCGAGCGAAGCGTTTCGGCAGAACGTAGCATCAAATGGACCAAAACTGGTCAGCTCACGCTCTGTGGCAAGCTCCTTCTGCACACTGCTGATAAAGATCTTCATCCCCCCACTCCCAGTTGCTTGAGGATCTTCCGCAGGGCATCGTCGGTCTCCCTGGCCTCCAGCTCAATCGCATTCAGTTCTTCGACAATCTCGGCAATGGGGCGGTAGATTTCGGCCTCGCTGGTGCGGCTTGTGAATTATGCATGGGTTGCTTGTCGCAGCACCTGCTCAGCCCATCGATTAAGACTTTGTCCGGTATGCGCGGCTGCTTTGAGCGCTGCAGCATGAACCGCAGGATTAACGCGCAACATGAGACGTCCGGATGCGGGTTTTTCGGGTGCCTGACCCAATTTTTTACAGGCTGATACGTAATCATCCACCGCTTCATGGAATGCCTCGGTAAACTCAGCCACTGAATCTCCATGAAAGCTTATCAGGTCGTCTATGCCGAGCACGCGCCCGACCAGAATATTATCATCAGGATCAAATTCAAGGCTGGCCGTATAACCAGCATAGGTCATCGTGTTTTTCATGGGGTAATTTCCAGTTTTATCAAAAACTCACGCACCACCTTTACACAGTAGATAAGTGCCTCGCGTTGCGGATGCGGGCGGTGAAAATAGGCTCGTCGGCCATCCTTCTCGAAGGTCACCGACGACCCGCTCCCTTCCACCACATTGCAACCAACAGCTACCAGTAACGCTTCGATATGATTCCACGGCAGATTGCCACATATCGGATCCGAGAATATCTTATCGAGAGTTTTACGATGTTTATTATTCACAACAGCAATGAAAGCAATTTACAACAAATGTGCAAGCAGTTCATATCTCATTGGTTGCTCTGACTTGATTGTGCCATCCTCGCGAGTACTGTAGTTGCCGTTGTGAAAGGCCCACTCTTCTTGGCTTGTTCCAGTGGGATCAATCGATTCGCAAAAATCGTCGGTAGATTATCGGTCGATGCGGCTGGGCGCAGCGCAATGCTTGTAGAGGATACTCGTCCAGACGGACATTGTTCAGACCGACGACCCGCCTCGGATGGAAGGTGTATTTGTCAATAAAGTCAAGTGCCTGATCCGCAATTATACAGATGCACACGGTCGTCCTTCATCCCCCCACTCCAAGTTGCTTGAGAATGCTCCGCAGGGCTTCGTCGGTCTCCCTGGCCTCCAGCTCAATTGCGTTCAGCTCCTCGACAATTTCCGCAATGGGCCGGTAGGTTTCGGCATCGCTCGTATGGATGTAGCGGCTGGGGGAGATGTTGTAGTCGTTCTTTTTCAGCTCGGCGTGTTCGACGATGCGGCTGAGTTTTTCCTCCTCCTTCCAGCCCGTGAGAGTCTCGGCAATGTGCTGGATACCTTCGTCCGGAATAAAGTTTTTGGGGTCGCCTTTCGCGAAAATCTGGCTGGCGTTGAGGCTGGCGTGAATGTGCTGCACCCAGCCCCAGTCGGCGGAGGATTTGCCGGGGAATCCGGCACCAGCAGGGAAGCGGTCGAGTTCGTCGTTGTCGTAGTCTGCCCCGGTGAACCAGTCCTGGTTCCACATGGGATTGGCGGCGACGCGGTCGAAGGTGCGGAGTTTGCCCTGCCTGTTGCGGAATTTGGGGTTCTTGAAGGTGTCGCCGATTTCTATCTACCCCTCCATGTCATGGATGATCATGTTCATATTGGCCATGGCCCAGGTCTCGGGGGTGAACTCCTGGCCGAAGAGTTTCAGCGGTGCGACGCTGCGCTGTTTACCCCTGGTAATCTCCTCCATGGCGATCTCGCATTTTACGAGAAGGCCGCCGGAGCCGCAGGTGGGGTCGTAGATCTCCATACCGGGCTCGGGCTGGAGCACCCGCGACATGATGGTGCCGACTTCGGGCGGGGTGTAGAACTCACCGGCACTCTGGCCGCCGCCTTCAGCGAACTTGCGAATCAGGTATTCGTAGCTCTTGCCGATGATGTCGGCCTCAACGTCGTCAAGCCCCAGCCGCTTGGTGCTGATGAGCGGGAGAATGAAGTCCTTGTATTTTCGGAGCGTCTTTGGCTCCACGGATGGAACATGCCGCATCCCAGATCCAGGATTCGAGAGTTTTTCTATTACCGTTATTGCTTTCCATCAGTGTTATGCCCTTTATTTTCTAAGCAAATAACAATTTTTTCAATGTAGTTAATCGCATAGATTTTTCAGTATTTCTGTGCATAAAATCACACCAGAACTGCAATCATTCGAAACCGGCAGGGGTGGCTCATAGCAAAAAGTAGCATACGCTACTCCCCTCTGTCCACATTGTCCACTTTTCGTTATATTCACCCTTTATCATTCACTCAAAACCAAACAAATCACCACCATGGCCATGACAGTTGAAATCAAGAACGGCAAGCTCTGCATAGAGATTGATCTGGAAAAGCCTACTCCCTCTTCATCAGGCAAGACGCTTGTTGTGGCAAGTACTCACGGCAATACAGTGACCTCAGTGATGGTTGAAGGCAAGCCGTTAACGATCGGGCTTAACGCTTATATCAAGAAATAACGGGTAGCTTCGCTGGTACCCGGCTATGCGCGTGTCTCAAATCTGAAATTTTTTGACAACAAATGGAGGGTTACTGGATATGAAAGGCAAAGTTGCATTGGTCACGGGCGCAAGCCGGGGCATAGGCCGGGCTACAGCCAAACTTCTCGCCGCTGAAGGCGCTGCTGTCGCGGTGAACTATTTTCAGAGTGAAAGCGCGGCAATCGCTGTTGTTGAGGAAATTGTGAAAGCAGGCGGCAGGGCATACCCCGTGAGGGCGGATGTTCGCAACGAGGAGCAGGTGCGGTTGATGGTCGGAGAGGTGGAAAAAAGCCTCGGTCCGGTCGACCTTCTGGTAAGCAATGCTGCGATTGGTTTTCCGGTAAAACCTTTTACACAATTTTCCTGGAATGAATTCGAAGCGAAGCTTGGCGGAGAGCTCAAGTCGATATTTTTCAGTTGCCAGGCTGTGCTGCCGGGCATGATCGAGAGGAAGTCGGGAAACATTATCGCCATTTCAAGCACTCTTTCGCGTCACTCATCGCCGGGTTTCATTGCCCACTGCACTGCGAAATCGGGCCTTGACGCCTTCGTCCGTTCTCTTGCGGAAGAGGTTGGGCCTTTCGGCATACGCGTCAATGTGATTGCCCCCGGCCTTACGTTGACCGACGCTACATCCTGGTTGCCCGAGGAACAAAAAGCGATGATGGCGGACATGGCCCCCCTGAAGCGGGTTGCCCTCCCGGAAGATGTAGCCGGTGCCGTGCTTGCAATTGCTTCAGACCACAACCGGTTCGTGACTGGATGCTACATCCCGGTCTCGGGAGGGATGCTGATGCTGTGACACTGCGTATGCGGTTTTATAGGAAGGAGTCAATACTCCTCCTATAACATGTTTGATTCAAAAAAGTTATTTTCCTCGCTGGTATTTGAATTTTGCAAGGCAAGTTCAAAGCCAGACCCATACCGAATCAATTACGCCAAAAAGAGATCACGCTCCCCTTCACGCCGCGCCGTTAGCCCTGCAAGCGGCTTCCCTTTCGCTTTGTTCCATTTAAGAAACTCATCCGCTGCCCCCTGCTTGTCATCGGCATTAAGTTTTTTAAGCAACGTCGAACTCTGCAGGGAACCGGCGCCAAGGTTATACGAAAAACTGACCAGCGCATCAAACATCCCCTGCGTCATCGGTACCGTAACCAGCTCGCTGACTGATTTCTCAAAGCGTTTGACATCCTCCATCAGCAGCGCAGTTGCCTTTTCATTGTCAATTTTCAGGCCCGGTTTGACATCAGGCCCTGTATGACCATACCCGATAGTCTGCTTTCCCCCTGGACAATCGTATGTCTCCAGACGCAACCCTTCAAACTTGCGGATAAGATCAAGCCCGGTCTCACTAATTTGCAGCATGGTATTGATCGTTTACTGTTGAATTCAAAACTTCATTGTGGAAGTTAAGCAATATCTAACTATTGTTGTTGTGAAAAACCGGAAAATGTCTTATAATGGACAAATTTAGTCCAGTTAATATCATTACCTTTTTAATCTAATAACAGGAAAATACCATGAGTGTGCTTGTAGGCCGCAAGGCGCCGGATTTTGATGTCGCTGCCGTTGTCAACGGCTCGCAGTTTGTTGATTCATGCAAGCTTTCTGATTTCAGGGGGAAGTATGTCGTGCTGTTTTTTTATCCGCTTGATTTCACTTTTGTCTGCCCGACTGAGCTTCATGCGTTTCAGGAAAAGCTTGAGGAGTTCCGCAGCAGAAATGTTGAGTTGATTGGCTGTTCGGTGGATTCAAAGTTTTCTCATTACGCATGGCTTAATACTCCGAAAAACCAGGGTGGCATTGAGGGTGTTACCTATACCCTTCTATCGGATCTCAACAAGACTGTTTCTGCTGATTATGATGTGTTGATTGAGGGTGCGGGGATTGCGCTGAGAGGATTGTTCCTGATTGATAAAGAGGGTGTTGTACAGCACCAGGTGGTCAACAATCTTCCCCTTGGCCGGAATGTGGATGAGGTGCTCCGACTGGTTGATGCTCTTCAGTTTACCGAGGAGTGTGGCGAGGTCTGCCCGGCCAATTGGCACAAGGGCGATAAAACGATGAGGCCGGATGAAGAGGGGTTGAAAGAATTTTTCAAAGAGAGCTGATCTGCCAACATGTCGTTCCTCTGGAGCTCAACGCAGTGGATGATGTTGATCGTCCAGAGAGTTAAGCGGGCGATCATATTGTAACTCGGAATCATGGAATCACGAAGCCGCCCCCCTTCTCATTTTTCGGTGAGGGGGGGGGCGGAGTTCGGTCAGTAGGCTTTGGCAAACACAACTTTGCGGGCTGCAGGTTTTCCTGAATAGATACAGGTGCCGGGCTCATTAATTCGGTACTGTGCGATATAGTCGGCCTCTTCAGGGATAACCCTTATTGTGGCTTTCGTCTCTCCCTTGATTTTTGCTTCCGTTTCTGCTGTACCATCCCAGTGAGCGATCACAAATCCCTTCTCAACAACCTTCTTGAACTCCTCATAACTTTGTACTTCATAAGTGTTGTCATTACGGAACTGCAACGCCTTGTCGAACATGCTCTGCTGAATGGTGTTCAGAATTTCGCTGATACGCACGGCCAGCGTATCGTCAAGAGCAACTTCAGTTTTTTCAAGCGTATCGCGGCGTGCGGCAATACAGATATTTTTCTCAATATCTCTTGGGCCGAGTTCGATACGAATTGGAATGCCCTGCAGTTCATATTCGGCAAACTTCCATCCGGGAGAGTTCTGTTCGCTGCTGTCGACAAAGGCTGAAATGCCGCTTTTATTCAGGGTATCGGCAAGGGCATTGGAGCGTTCAACGACGGCCGCTTTGTCGCCCTTGAGAATCGGGATAATCACCACCTGACGAGTGGCAAGTTTCGGAGGCAGTACCAGACCGCGATCGTCCGAGTGGGCCATGATGAGAGCTCCAATCAACCTTGTTGAAACGCCCCAGCTTGTGGCCCAGACGTAATCAAGCGTGCTCTCCTTTGTCTGAAACTGGCAGTCAAAGGCCTTTGCAAAATTCTGTCCGAGGTTGTGCGAAGTACCTGCCTGAAGCGCTTTGGTATCCTGCATCATCGCTTCTATGCAGTAAGTCTCCACTGCTCCGGCAAATTTTTCACTGTCGCTCTTTTTGCCCATGATCACCGGCATTGCCATATACTTTTCAGCAAAGGTCTTGTAGACATTGATCATTCGAAGCACCTCCTCCTGAGACTCTTCGGGGGTTTCATGGGCCGTATGACCCTCCTGCCAGAGAAATTCCGTGGTTCTCAGAAAAAGGCGGGTTCTCATCTCCCAGCGCACCACATTGGCCCACTGGTTGATCAGTATCGGAAGGTCGCGATAGGACTGAATCCACTTTTTATAGGAAGACCAGATGATGGTTTCAGAGGTCGGGCGAACATAGAGCTTTTCGGCAAGCTCCTGGCCTCCGCCGTGGGTGACCACAGCGCACTCCGGCGCAAAACCCTCAATATGTGCCGCCTCTTTTGCAATAAAGCTTTCGGGAATAAAGAGCGGAAAGTAGGCGTTGACATGGCCGGTTTCCTTGAACATGCGGTCGAGGGCTGCCTGCATTTTTTCCCATATTGCATAGCCGTTTGGACGTATGACCATACACCCCTTGACATCAGCGTAATCGGCCAGCTTTGCCGATCGCACAAGGTCAATGTACCATTGGGAGTAGTCCTCGCTTCGTGAAGTTATTTTGTCTGCCACGTTGTTTCGTTAAATGATTGTTATTAGTACTACATATTATAACAGGTCAAGGCTAACCAGCCACAATAAATCTTTAGAAAAAGCCTGGACTTTCAGTGTTGAAACATACAAAAAAGTCGGTTCATGGATGCAAAAAAGCCTGCGATCCATTCGGAAGAAATTATTCAAACTTTTTCATCTTCTCCATAAGGCTTTTCAAATGCTCTTTCTGCTGGCTTCCCAGAGGTTTCTGTGTGTCTGTAATTTTCTGGTAGCCTGCCGGCACGGTGAAGAGTGATGGTGAAACGGCTTTCTCCGAAATGCGGGTAAGCTGCACGATGTATGGTCCATTATCGTTATGCTGCACAATCTTGACGGGGAACCCCTCAATACCGGCGACGCTGAGGGTTTTGGAAAGTTTGGTGTTGGAGAGGCGCGGATTCTGTGTCTGCAAAATTCTGAACGTCGAGAAATCACCAAGGCTGCGCGTTACCCAGAGTTCCAGTTTTTCAGTGGTGCTGGTCAGGATGATGTGTTCGCAGTTGTAGCCTTTAATGATTTGTTTGCCAGCCCTGGCCAGGGTATAGTTGCTGTCGAAATCGAGCAGCATGGCATTTTCGGCAGCGGTTCGGAGGTTGACGATGCTGTAATTTCTGGCTTGGTGGTTGATGATGTAAGCGACATCTGGTTGGGCCGCCTTCGTGATGACAGTTGTTTTTAGCTGGTCAGGTATTTTGTCCATCTGCATCACCATATCCATCCGTTGCGTATTCTGTCCAAAAAGATAGGTGACCGTAGCGGTACCATTTGGCATGGTAAGAGCCATATCCATGGTGCCGATAAATTTTGAAACCCCTGAGGCACTGTTGCTGTTGATGGAAGCAATGAGAAGGAGAAAAACTGTGAGCAGAACTTTGTTCATCGTAAAGTTGTATCGGTTGTATTGGCCACTGTTTTGCAAGCGATAAAGAATAGTGCTTACAGTTGCAATGTACTATTTGCAAAGTTACTCAACCATCATCTTTTTAAAACGATTCATCGGGTGTATATTCGTGCTTCTTGTTTGCTCAATCGGAGCTTGCGGAAAGCGCCTGGATTAATATTTGGTTTAAATGGGAGTAATGGACGAGCTGAAAGAGTGGCGTGTTGTAGAACTGCTCAAGACAACTGCCGATTTTTTTACGACAAAAAATGTTGATGAGCCTCGAATAAGCTCCGAACTTCTTCTGGGACATGTTCTCTCCCTGAGTCGGCTTCAGCTTTATCTGCATCACGACAGGCCTGTTTATCAAGAAGAGCTTGACCGCTTCCGGAAGCTTTGCCGCCAGCGGCTTGACGGCCGCCCGGTGCAGTATATCATTGGAGAGCAGTACTTTTACGGGTTGCGGTTCACGGTTGATGAACGGGTTCTTATCCCCCGTCCGGAAACTGAACTGCTTGTGGAATATGCTTTAGCATCTCTCGATATCCCGGATCGAGGCAGCCCGGCAGAAGCGAAGGTTCTTGATATTGGTACAGGAAGCGGCTGTATTGCCGTAACCATGGCGAAGCTCTGCCCTGCGTTCAAGGTTACCGCTGTTGATTGCTCACCCGATGCCCTTGCCGTTGCTCGCGAGAATGCTGCAAGGCATGGTGTGGAATCGCAGGTAACTTTCGCTCTCGCCGATATGTTTGATGAACTCTTTCCTGCCAGGCTGCCAGAGAGCCGTTATGACCTGATTGTCTCCAATCCGCCCTATATTCCCCGTGCAGAATGGGAAGAGCTTCAGCGAGAGGTGCGGCAATACGAACCGGAAACCGCATTGACAACCCCTGAGGGTGTAGAGTGTTACAAGGCGATTGCTGCACTGGCGCCGTCACTTCTTGTTCATGGAGGAAGGCTCTGTTTGGAACTGCATGCCGATGGAGCTGCCGCAGTCTCAGAACTTATGGCTCTTCATGGTTTTACCGGGATAACAGTCTCGAAGGATTATTCCGGCTTTGACAGGATTATTTCGGGAAGTCATGGCTGAAGAGCGCTCGCTGTTTTTTTTGTTAAATCACCGTTGCTGCGCTATAATAATAATGCTTATTATCGTAGCATCCGCTGGGTGCAGAAACGATTAGATTTTTTAAATTCACCTGTTTATTGGTCACTTCATTTCATTGCAATTACTATGATGGACGTTGATGGATTCTCGTGAACTCAATGTAAGGGAACGGCAGGTACTGGGTATCATTATCCAGGCTTATGTGGTTACCGCAGCTCCGGTGGGTTCGAGATATATTGCCAAAAATTACAATCTTGGTTTTTCCGATGCCACGATACGCAATGTCATGGCCGAACTTGAAGATGCAGGGTACATCAGTCAGCCACATACCTCGGCGGGAAGAATCCCGACCGACAAGGGATATCGCTACTACGTTGATCTCATTATGACCTTTCAGTGTCTTGATGAGAGGGAGAAAAAGAGGATGGAGGCGAATATCGGCCAAATCAGCATTGATCGCAAAGGAACCTCTTCCGATGTTCTCCTGTCGGCAGTCAAAGTGCTCGGCACGATTTCACGGCAACTGAGTGTTGTTTTGTCGCCAACGCTTTCAAATGCGATTTTTGAAAAACTTGATCTGGTGTTGCTGAGTTCAACACGAATGATGGTTATCCTCTCCATTCAGTCTCTGTTTGTCAAGACCATTGTCATGGAACTCGATTTTGAGCTCTCCCGGCAAACCGTCAATGAGGTTGTCGAGGTACTCAACCAGCGGCTTTCGGGGCTGACACTCGCCGAAATTCGTCGTTCGATTACCTGGCGTCTTTCAAACTGCAGTTGCGACAGTGCACTGAAAAATCTTATTCTACGCTCTGCGGGAACTCTTTTTGATGAATCACCTGTCTTTGAGAGACTTTACATATCGGGTACCGAATACATTGTGGATCAGCCCGAATTCAAGCAGCCCGAAAAGGTTCGGGAGCTGATCACCATGATTGATGATAAGTTCAGTATGGCAAAGCTTGTTGAAAATAACGGGCCTTCACGTATGGATATTACCATCACGATTGGAAAGGAAAACGGTGAACGACAGGCTGAAAATCTGACCATTGTTTCAGCTCCCTATTATGTTGGAAATATGGTTGGTAAACTGGGAATTCTTGGACCGAAAAGAATGGATTACGAGCACGCCGTACGCGTTCTCAACTATATGGCTGACAGCCTTTCAACGACGCTGTCCGGCGTTAACTAAAAAAGTAATGTATCTATGACAACAAATGTAGCTGAAGAATCCGAGAGCTATAAAGAGTATTCGGAGAACAATCTGAATATGGCAAGTGAAGGCGATGGCTCCCTGGAACAGCCTTCTGAGGAAACTGATCCTTCTCTGGCAAGAATTGCTGAACTTGAAACTGAACTGAACAGGCAGAAGGAGCAGTCCGACAAATACCGTGACGAGTTATTGCGCAAAGCCGCAGATTTTGAAAATTTCCGTAAACAGAAAGAGCGCGAGGCTATGATGGCCTCTTCAAGGGCTCTGGAAAATATCATCAGAGAACTGCTTCCTGTTGTTGATGATGTCAAACGGCTTCTTCAGTATGCTCCGCTGAGCTCTGAAATCTCAAACGAAGCACGACCCTATATTGAGGGTGTGGATCTGGTGAAAAAAAATCTTGAAAAGTGGCTCACTGAAAAGGGAGTTAAACCCATTGAATCAAAGGGAATGATGCTTGATGTGAACTTCCATGAAGCCATTTCACAGGTTGATCATCCCGAAGCAGAACCAGACACCATCATTGAAGAGTACCAGACCGGCTACCTGCTTGGTGAGAAGGTCATCAGGCATGCGAAGGTTATTGTCGCCAGGTAGCAGAGAGTTTTTTTACACTGAATCGAAATGCAATTATGAAGAGAGAGTATTATGAAGTTCTTGGGGTGAGCAAATCGGCTACCAAGGACGAGATAAAAAAGGCATACAGGAAGCTGGCCTTGCAGTTTCATCCCGATAAAAATCCTGATAACAAGGATGCGGAGGAGCACTTCAAGGAGGTGAATGAAGCTTATGAAGTGCTGAGCAATGATGACAAGCGACGTCGTTACGATCAGTTTGGCCATGCAGGTGTCGGCTCTTCGGCGGCTTCGGGTGGCGGCGCCCAGTATGGAGGTGGTGGCGCGGATATCAATGATATTTTCAGTGCCTTCAACGACATGTTCACGGGCGGAAAAGGCCGAGGTGGAGGTGGAGGTTCTCCTTTCGGCTTTGAAGAGGCTTTCGGCGGAGGTAATGCCAGAAGAGGGCGCTCGCCAGGCGGCATTCACGGAACTGACCTGAAAATCCGTCTCAAACTGACGCTCGAAGAGATTGCCAAAGGCGTTGAAAAAACCCTGAAAATCAAAAAACAGGTTACCTGCAAAGAGTGCAACGGCAGCGGCTCAAAATCTGGAGCTACAGAGGTCTGTCAGACCTGCCACGGCAGCGGTGAGGTTCGGCAGATATCCAAAACCATGTTCGGCCAGTTTGTCAACATTGCTGCATGTCCCACCTGCGGAGGTGAAGGCCGGATTATCAAGGAGCGCTGTCCATCCTGTTACGGTGAAGGGATCAAGCTCGGAGAGGTGACCGTCAAAGTTACCGTTCCTTCAGGTGTCGAGAATGGAAACTACCTGACCATGCGCGGTCAGGGCAATGCTGGCCCGAGAGGCGGCACTGCCGGAGATCTGATTGTGGTCCTTGAGGAGATTCCGCATGAGCTCTTTTCCCGTCAGGGCAACGATGTTATCTATACCCTTGCCGTCAGTTTCCCGGACCTTGTGCTTGGCACGAAAGTCGATGTCCCGACCATCGATGGAGCGGTCAAGCTTACCATTCCACCCTCTACACAGCCCGAGACCATGCTCCGCATACCTGGTCATGGCATTGGCCACCTGAAAGGATCAGGCCGTGGCGACCAGTATGTAAAAGTCAATGTCTTTGTCCCGAAAGATCTTTCTCACCAGGATAAGGAGCTTTTGAAGGAGATGAAGAAATCGTCAGGGATTTCTCCATCAGCCCATAATGACAAGGATGCCAAAAGCTTTTTTGAAAAAGCCCGCGATATTTTCAGTTAACGCTTTCTGATAAAAGAGAATGCACAAAAAAAGGCCTGTTTATTGCAGGCCTTTTTTATAGGCTTCGTTCAGCTCATCGACATATTTCGCGATAACGACAGTATCTGAAATCTGATCCGGAGCAAAGATTTTTTCGGCGATAATGGTGCTGCCGATCAGGTTAAGTTTCAACTGTGGAAGATAGAGGAGATTTGCCATCAGCTCCGGACTGCCGCAGGTCAGGAAAAGTGCAATTTTTTTACCCTGAAGGCTGCTTTTCAGGTTGCTTTGCATCAGGGCACCAAGAAGCTCAGAGGAGACCACAAGATAGTAAATCGGGGCGCCCATGATAACGACGTCAAAATCCTTGACAAAACTGTAATCGCCGGTACTCTTGCATTTCGCCTTTTCCACATAAGCTCCTGTTTCGGCAAGTTTCTGACCGATAGCATCAATGAGTCTGTCGGTTGATCCGCCTGAACTTTTACTGTCGTAAAGAATGATGGCTTTCATGGGTAGTAGCAGTGTGTGTTATAGGAAAAAGAATAGTTGCGTTGAAACACTGGACTTGACTTGGTCGAAAAGTAAAGTATAAAAAAAAGGCGCCCTATGAGAGCGCCTTTTTACAATTACCTCTCCGAAGAGAGGCTTTTATACAAACTTCGAGTAGATGTCAAGAAGATCGGTTACTCGGGTTGAGTAGCCAAGCTCGTTGTCATACCAGCCGACAACCTTAACCATGTTGCCTGAGCTCATGGTCAGCAGCGAATCAAAAACACAGGAGTGCGGGTTACCGACGATATCCTGAGAAACAATTGGATCTTCACAATATTCAAGGAATCCCTTCATTGCGCCATCTGCTGCAGCTTTCATTGCGGCATTGATCTCTGCCTTGGTCGCAGCTTTGGTGAGAATGCAGGTAACATCAGTAACTGATCCATCTGATACCGGAACTCTCATGGCAAAACCGTCAAGCTTGCCGACAAGTTCAGGAATAACCTCGCCAATAGCTTTTGCAGCGCCGGTGCTGGTCGGGATGATTGACATTGCGGCTGAACGGGCACGGCGAAGATCAGAGTGCGGAAGATCAAGAATGTTCTGGTCGTTGGTGTAGGCATGAACGGTGGTCATGAACCCTTTTTCGATGCCAAAATTATCCTGCAGCACCTTCATCATAGGAGCAAGACAGTTGGTGGTGCAGCTTGCGTTTGAGACGATCTCTTCTTTGCCGGTGATGCTGTCGCCATTAACGCCAAGAACGATGGTTGCATCAATTTTATCTTTTGCCGGAGCAGAGATGATAACTTTTTTTGCACCTGCGGCCAGATGCTTCGATGCGCCTTCACGTGAGGTGAAAATACCGGTTGACTCAACAACCAGATCACATCCCAGCTCTTTCCAGGGAAGAGTTGCAGGGTCACGCAGCGCTGTAATGGTGATAACTTTGCCGTTTACGAGGAGATTGCTGCCATCAACACTGACATCACCTTTGAATTTTTTGTGTGTAGAATCGTACTTGAGAAGGTGAGCGAGGGTCTTGGGGTCACACAAGTCGTTGATTGCAACAATTTCGTAGTTCGGGTTGTTCAGTGCCTGGCGAAAAACCAGACGCCCGATGCGGCCAAATCCGTTAATGCCGACTTTCACTTTTGCCATAATGTCGTTCCGGTGTTGTAATGAGTTAGTGTTGATGTCGTGAAAAACTTTCGCGTAGTGCTTGGTTCATCCCTCAAAATACTACTTATAAAGATAATTTAAAACCAGAATTCTTCAGAGCTGGCATAATAATCTGTTCATTGATCTGATCCTCTTTTTAACTTGCGTAATAATTCCGTTCAATCAGAAGCCAGCATTCAGTCCAAACTCTCCATCAACAAATTTTTCAATCCTCCGAAGCTTCCGTTACTGAGCAGAACAACTACATCTCCTTCTCTCAGTTGCAGTTGAAGAAAATCAACAATATCGGCAGGATAATTCGCAGAGTCCTGACCAGCAAGAAAAACACTTTTTCCCCGCTGCTCAAGCTCTTCTTTTAGTTGACTGATATTGAGTGATTTTTCTGGAGCATAACGCTCTGGCCGATGAACCTTTCCCATAACCACAACAGAGGCAGGCCCGAAACATTCTGAAAGTTCCTGTTGAAAGATGTTCCTCGTCGTGGTATTTGAACGAGGCTCAAAACAGGTGATAATGCGCCGTCCGGCATAAAGCTGCCCGAGAGCTTCAAGCGTTACCCTGATTGCTGTCGGATGATGGGCAAAATCTTCTATAAGGGTGATGTTCCGGGGATAGGTTCCAACAATTTCCATACGTCTTTTGGGACGCTTGAAACGGGGCATGGCACGCGTTATGGCATCAAGGGGAAGTCCGGTGCGAGTTGCTGCCGCAATAGCCGCCAGGGTATTCAGGATATTGTAATTGCCGAAAAGCGGAACACGGACAGAGCCAGGGCAGGTACCTTGATAAACGAGGTCAAAGGTTGATACCTCACTGTCTGATTGTATGTTAGCGGCGCTCCATTCGCACTCGGTATTCAGGCCGAACCGTTCAACCTTGCAGAATGCCCTGGAGGCAATATCAAGGGCTACAGGATCGTCGCCGTTGACAAGCAGCAGGCCGTTACTGGGAATCAGGTTGACAAAGAGCCTGAAACTGCGCTTGATATCTTCAAGAGAATCAAAAATATCGGCATGGTCAAATTCGATATTATTAATGATGGCAATATCGGGGCGATAGAGCAGAAACTTGCTTCGTTTGTCGAAAAAGGCGGTATCGTACTCATCACCTTCTGTAACAAAAAAACCCTCTTCGCTTCGTCCAGAAGCTCTGCAGCCAATGGAGAAATTTTCAGGGATACCTCCAACAAGAAATCCCGGTTTAAGACCACCATCTTCAAGCAGCCAGGCCAGCAGAGAGGTTGTGGTTGTTTTGCCATGCGTGCCGGCAACCACAATTGAAGTATTCTCTCCGATCAGGTGACGGCGAACCAGATCCGGCATGGAGAGAAGTTCAACGTGGTGGTCAAGGGCATATTCGAGTTCCGGATTTCCCCGGCTGATCGCATTGCCGACAATGACTGCGTCTGGTGAGGCGTCCTGGAGGTTTTTCTCGGAAAAACCAGTGAAGTACCGGATATTATGGTCGTCAAGACAGGTGCTCATGGGAGGATAGAGCTGTGTATCGGAACCGGTAACGGCATGACCTGCATGGGAGAGCGCAACGGCAACAGAGGCCATTGCCGTGCCTCCAATACCGAGAAAGTAGAAGGAGCTCATTGATTGTTTATCAAATTATCTTGAGATTACTGTGGCTGATTTAGCCTGTAGTTACATAAAAATGAGGAAGAGAGCAAAATGTCAAACTCGCAGAATAACAGAATGGCACCGTAGAACTATCTCGAAAGAATCTGTATTTTGCAAATCATTTTTAATAGATTTCAATGAAGACACCTTATGCAATTTATTGACCTGCTTTCTCAAAAAGAGCGTATACGCACCGCACTTCTTCAACGTATAGAAGGCATTCTCGACAGTGGCCAGTTTATCATGGGGCCGGAAGTGAATGAGCTGGAATCACGACTTGCCTCTTATGTCGGGTCACGTCACTGCGTCTCCTGTTCCTCAGGAACTGACGCCCTGCTCATGCCTCTGCTCGCCAAAGGCATCGGCCCGGGTGATGCCGTCATTACGACACCATTTACCTTTGTCGCTACGGCTGAAGTGATCAGCCTCGCAGGAGCCACCCCATTCTTTGTTGATGTCTGTCCCGATACCTTTAACATCGATCCGGAGCTTGTCGGCCATGCTGTCGATGAAGCCGTGCAGCGCGGATTGAAACCAAAAGCACTCATTCCAGTTGATCTGTTCGGTCTGCCTGCGGATTATGATCGACTCGCGGCTGTCGCCGACGATTACAGACTATGGATTCTTGAGGATGCCGCCCAGAGTTTCGGCGGCAGTTTTCGTGGTCGCAAGGCGGGAAGTTTCGGACATGTCGGCGCTACGTCGTTTTTTCCGGCAAAACCACTTGGCTGTTATGGTGATGGAGGAGCAATTTTCACGGATGATGATGAGCTTGATACTCTGCTGAGGTCAATACGGGTTCATGGCAGCGGTGCCGACAAATACAGCAACGTCCGTATCGGCATCAACGGACGGCTTGATTCCATCCAGGCGGCGGTTCTTCTTGAAAAGCTCACCATTTTTGATGATGAACTTGAAGCACGCCAACGCATCGCCGACTCCTACAGTATACGATTGCAGGAAAAGTTTGAGGTTCCCCGCATTCCGAAAAACTACCGATCAGCCTGGGCACAATACTCACTCCTTGCCGACTCAACAGCGGAGCGTGAACGGCTCATACAGGCCATGCAGCAAGCAGGCGTCCCCGCGATGATCTACTATAAAATTCCTCTCCATCTGCAGAAAGCCTATACCTTCCTCGGTTACAGCACCGGAGATTTCCCCGTATCTGAAGATCTGAGCAGCCGAATCTTTTCACTCCCAATGCACCCATACCTGAAAAACGAGGAGATCGAGCAGATTTGCTCCGTTCTGCTCACGTAATCCAAACCCATAGAGTGGAACGCCAGAAGTAATGAAAAAGCGGTCACTGATTATCGCAATCAATGACCGCCTCTCATGTATCAAACCTTCGTGAAGCAGATGTCAGGCACAAAAAAGCCTAAGCATAAACCTTTTTGTAGTTATCAATAGCATGCACAATGCTCTGTCGGGCAATTTCAGCGTTCTGGAACTCCTCGACAAGAACAGTTTTCTGCTCAAGGGACTTGTACTCTTCAAAAAAGTGCCTCAGCTCTGACGCAAAGTACGGAGGCAACTGGTCAATATTTTGAATATTATTCATACTGACATCATCTTCAGCTACAGCAATAATCTTGTCGTCGCCCTCTCCATGGTCAATCATGCGCATAACACCGATTACTCTTGCCCTCACCATGCACATTGGCACAATGTCGCACTGCGAAATCACAAGAATATCAAGCGGATCATGGTCATCTCCGAGGGTTTTCGGAATAAAACCGTAATTGGCAGGATAAAAAACTGCTGAAAAAAGTACCCGATCGAGCTTCAGCATACCGGTTTTTTTATCAAGCTCGTATTTCGTTCTACTGCCCTTCGAAATCTCGATAATGGCAGTAACAATATTCGGTTGACCTTCTCCTATCTCAACGTCGTGCCAGGGATTAAAATTCATAGTGTAACCGGGCTTAGAGTTATTAAAAAACCAGTGCTATGATAGCGATTTTTTTAACATCAGACAATCAAATAAAAGCGCTCGTGCATGAGTTATGAACCTGATTCTGTAATACTTGAAAATATTGTTGTAGAGTTCAAACTTTATTGATTTCTTGTCATCAAGATTTTTTTACAATGAATTTCAGTTCTGTACGGCCATGTTAGCCAAACGAA
>CAJAAV010000197.1 GCA_903937835.1 uncultured Chlorobiaceae bacterium
AGAATACTTCAAGATTACCATTCTTGGCAACACCCAAAGTCAACGCAGTTGCACCAGTACGATCATCGGCGTAGTCGTCAGACGTGGTGACCAGCGTAGCCTTGACAGTATAGCTTCCGGTTGAATCATCGCTCAACTCTGAGGCTTCAAGATAAACTGTTCCCGAAATGGTTGCCACGTAAGAGAAAGTTGCCAAATCCGAACCGTAGCCACTCGCAACGTAGAAGTCAGATGCTGCGTACAGATGGAGATACGCAGTGTCCAAAGACCCGATACCAGATGCCGTCATTTCAAACAAGTAACGCTGCCCGGCTACCAAATCAATCTTGAAGTAGTCCTGATCCGAGAATACTTCAAGATTACCATTCTTGGCAACACCCAAAGTCAACGCAGTTGCACCAGTACGATCATCGGCGTAGTCGTCGCCCAACATGCCAGTCCACTCCGGCACGAAGAGTCCTTTAGCTTCAATTGCATCTGAATTGTTTTCTAAAATCCAATCCCCACCAAGCGCCGCAGAGCCCGTCACATCATCCGAAGCCGCCACATCCGCCTGCGTCAACCGTGCAACCGACTCAACAAATGCACGCCCTTCATCGCCAGCCGCAACATTACATCCGTACAGCAAAATATCGCCCGCTGGCGAGAGCGCCGAGCCAATCTGCGACAGCGTAGCCGCGTAACTGTTGATATTATAACTGGAAAGCGTTGTTGAGCCTATCGAAAGCTCTCCCGCGCTGCCGTGGCTGAAAATATGGATGGCATCAATGCCGCTCTCACCATGAAGCCCCCGAAGCGTCAAGGCAATCTGTTCCAAACCATCCTGCATTGCATCAATAAAATGAATTTCAGCATCGGCAGATAATGCAGAGGTCAGGGTAAAAAGGTCGGGTAGCGAAGCATCAATAAAGAAAACATCACGACGCCCAAGCAAAGAAGATGTATTGATAGCCATAGCAGACGGTGATTACAAGTGAAGGAAACGAAAGATTTTGTGATGAGGTAAAAGATAGGATATTTTTATTGTAGTAGAGACAACGCATGCGTTGTCTCTACGCGGGAAAATGGTATGCGCCCACCACCCGGTTAGGCATCGCCTGCTGGACAACGCCAACCACCCCCCGCCTTCGGCGTACCCCTCCAGAGGAGGGGAATTTTGGAATGTGAAAACATCTAAAGCTCTCCCCCTGTTAAGGGGGAGTACCCCGAAGGGGGGAGGGGGTTAAAGCACTGAAATAAACGGTAGCTTCGAGAGCCTCAGCCACCAATCAAGATTCAAGACGATTGCAGCAACGCAACCGGCACACCAGCAATACTTGCTGCCTGTTCCACACTCATCCCGCCCTCTACCAACCTCTGGGCTACCTCAAGCTTGCCCTCTTCAATACCCTCAGCCTTACCCTCAGCCTTACCCTCAGCCTTACCCTCATCAAATGCAGTATCAATCACATTTTTCAAGTCACGATATATCTTGAGGCTATCCTCGTAGGCAGCAGCTTCAGCAGGTGAGTATTTTGCTATCTCCGCTATCTCAAATACTTTGCTGAACACCTTTTCCTGCAATCGCTGTGGGCGATCAGTGAGTTCCGGCAGGTTGCGAAGCAGATAGCACCATTTATCAAAATCAGTCACCAGTTCGTCAACACTTTTGCGAAACTTTGGCAGTTCAAGGTAAATGAAGG
The DNA here is from genome assembly GCA_903937835.1 of uncultured Chlorobiaceae bacterium. Lineage (GTDB taxonomy): Bacteria > Bacteroidota > Chlorobiia > Chlorobiales > Chlorobiaceae > Chlorobium. The sequence goes on from CAJAAV010000197.1 coordinate 1,683, forward strand.
TGAGTTTATTGTAGAAGACCTGGCCCGTTGAACGGTCCAGGAGCTTCACTTCATGATGAACAACATCACGCGACACTTGATCCTCATCAAAGATAAAATCAAGAATTCCTACCATATAGACCGGTTTCAAGCGAAAATCCCATGACCCTTTTTGGGCTTGCTGCTGAATGGGAAACGAGGCGTAAAACACTGAACGATCTTTGAAATAGTTCTGCTTCGCCCGCTGCATCTCTACAATGAATATATCTCCATGCTTATTCGTGCAGTGCAGGTCAAAAATAGCACGGCGATCATATTCGCTACGACCTGTTTGTTCTGTGGGCAAAAATGAGAGATCAGCAATAATGCCTGCATCATCAGGCAGCAACGAGTTCAGAAAAGCGATCAAAAGATCTTTGTTCACCTCCGATCCAAAAATCTTTTTGAAACCGAAGTCGGTGAAGGGGTTGATGTAGCGCTCTTTCATCGTCATGGTGTGATGGTCAAATTGTGCTGTTAAACGTAAGACGCACAGCCAAAAGGTACGGTTGCTGTAATTATACAATTATTAACCGAATTCAATATCACAATTCGCCGCTGAAGAAATCTCCTGGTTCTGCACAAATTGTCGACAGTTCAAGTCCATCGTCACTTTTTACACTGACCTTCATCCTGAACAAATAATCACGGGGGTTGACGCTTTCGCTCAAAAAGGCGATGACATCAACAATCGAAAAGTACCAGGTTTCAGTGGCCTCATCAAATCGTACCTCCGGGAAATCATGGCATGTTCGGATGTGCGAGAGATAAGCATCTGCGATGGGCCTAAAACGTTGCCAGTGCTCTTTGCGGATTTTAAATCGGGATAAATTGAATTTCGCCATACCGAATCATTCGTGGCCAACTCATTTTGTAAAAAATAAATATACTACTCATCGCCCCGCTCCTTCGGCTTCTGCAGAAACTCGATCTCCTTGAGCATGCGGTCAAAGTCGCTCTCAAAGAGCCGATCCTGCACTATCCGGTATTTCTCGAATTCGCTTTCGGCGTGTGCTCTGGCAATTTCTGCTGTCACTTTGCCCGGATCCTGTAAGATCTCACGATCGGTCGCTGCGATGAAGCGATTGAGGCGGGTTTCCCAATCCTGCATGGTCATGGGCATCTTGCGCAGCGCCATGTCCTCGGTAACATCCAGGTATGCCGAAACCAGCCGTGCAAGTTGCGCCATTTCGTGTTTGGTCAGGTAGTTCTTTGCAACCAAAACGTCGAACGTCTGTATCTTTCCTCCGGGCGCATCCTTCCAGATGGTCAACCCCATATTCTGTTTTTCGGCATCGGCCCGGTTATTCGGTGGCAGTTATCCGAAAATTTCGGATAACTGAAATCTTCCTGCAATTCACTATCACTGAATATCTTTTTCAAGTGATAGTTGATAGTGCGCACGTCCACGTCATAGAGCACCCCCATCATCTTCTGAGTAAGCCAGATATTCTCATCGGCATAAACCGCATCGATGCCGCTGGTGCCGCTGGCTGCGATAAAGGTCAGATATTCAGCCGCCGAGGAGCGGATAATAGAGACCTCCTTACCTGGTTTTTTTCTCCCGCTCATACTTTCACCCTCTTGTCTGTCTATCAAATGGCAAGCCATCAGTTCGGCCTTAAGCGCCTGCTGTACCGCGTCGCCAAGGGAGTGTTTGTTATCCTCGACATGACGCACGGAGAGAGTTTTTTTATCCATTCGAAAGCGGCAAGGGTTATGGGAGTTTTTGGTTAGAATAACTCGTTTTGCAAAAAGGAAATATACGATTAAAGCCAAAGCATGTGTATAAATTGTTGCTCAACAGCATGTCATCACAAATATATGTTACGATCTCAATTGTTTCAACTTTCACACAAACCTGCATTTGCTATAGCGATAATTAGCTTTAGTGCTATAACCCTTGAATAACCTGCTTCCCCGGCAATTTTTTATACCGCATGTTAGCAGTAGGTATTCTTTCAGTCTAAAAATATTTTTTTTAATTCATCAGTTTGAAATAGTAAGTTCATTTCACAAATTGCTTTTGTTGGTTCGTCCACATCAAACTGTCCCAAACTTTCTGAATTATTAATGGCAGTTTTTAAAAATCGCTTCAGTCTTATATAGATATCATTGTCTTGTTTTGTGAAATATTTTTGAGTCTTCTCGTAATCCTTGAGATACTTTTTAAGCTCAGTTTCTGCTTTAGCGCAAGTGTCGAAAAGTTTGGAGGTTTTTTCAAAGTGCAGTATGAACCAAAACTCCAAGCATGGATTGTTAATAATGAAAATGACGTTTTTGTATTCTCGTTTAATAGTTTTTCTGAATTCTATAAAAACCTGAAGTGGTGTTTTCTTCCCTTCAGGAGTTTCTCTTGATTCTTTGATAATTGCATCTAAATCAATAAGCCAAAAGACTTTTGAATATTCACGTTCCGACAAATCTACAACTAATTTGAATTGCTCTTCAATACTTTTCCTTTGGGGTATCTTGGGCTCAATGTTTAATCTCAATTGTCGTTCATTGCGTTTCAGCATCTGCAAATACCAAATCTCAGTTTCTCCATCTACAACAAATGCAAATGTGGGAG
>CAJAAV010000198.1 GCA_903937835.1 uncultured Chlorobiaceae bacterium
CATCAGCGGTATGGCATCCCGCTCCTTGAAGAGCTTGTCGGTTGCTTCGTCAAAGGTGATGGCATCCCACTGCCCGACAGCTCCCACCTTGCCGGTTGAGCCATGCACAAAGAGCTTGGCAACGGTTCCCTGCCCGCCGGAAATGACAACGGCATAAGGGGTAAGTTCCTTGAACACGTAGGTTTTTCCTGTAGATCGTGGCCCTATTTCCAGAAAATTGAAGTTCGCCTCCACCAACGGAATGAGCCGCGATATCAAGAGCAACTTAATGCGCCGGGTGATTCCTTCCGCCGAAGGTTCAATCCCCGAGCTGCGCAGAAGGATGTCGATCCACTCTTCCGTGGTGAAGTGTGAGCGGTTGCGCACAAAGTGGCCGTTCTCGAAGTTGGAGAGCTGAATCGGTTTTATCTCTTCCACCACAAAGGGGTAGATGGTTGAGCCAATCATGATGCCGGGATCGTATCGCATCTCGATAATTGCCCAGATACCGCCAAGCATCATCTTTTCGTGCTGGTTTACCAGGCTTTCGCTGATGTTGGCGTGCTTGATATTGCTGTTCTGCAATTTTGCCCAGTAAACATCTTTGCCGGTATCAAGCTCAACACTGATCTTGTCGATAATTTTGTAGCGTCCCTCATTTTTGATTCTGGAATGAATAAGGGCGCTCTCTTCAGGATTGACATAGTGATCGCTGAGGATGCGTTTGACATTCTCAAGCCCTTTTTTTATAGCCTCTTCGTCATTGGTTGAGCAGGAGTTGGCAATCAAATATTCCAGCACAAAAACCGGAACATTTTCGCCCACCTTGAGCAACTGCACCAGATCTTTTTTTACTACAAAACCCCGAAAATGTTCGAGGAGCTTTTCATCCAGTTGGCCTAAAACAATGCTCATAGGGTTCTCTCTGGGTTCAAGACACGATTCTTAAAGTCCGCCAAGGTCACGGGCAATAGTTTGAGTTACTGACACTTTCGTCAAGGACTGCTTTGATGAAGCATCCACAACAATCACCTCAATATTGAGATGGCGGTCAAACGAGAACTCCTTTTTGATGAGTTCACCAGCTTTGATGGTGACAATGTCACTCTTGCTGAACTCCTTTCCGTTGTCGATAAAGAGAAGCTGCACCTTCCGTTCCTGGGTAAAGATATCACCCGCTCCATCATCAGCTTTGAGGTGGAGTGAAAAATAGTCGCCCACAACACCGCTCAACTGGCTCCGGTTTGCCACACTGACGAGCAGCTCCTGAAGAGAAGAGGCTTTGGGGCTGAAGGTGACAAACGGAATAAGCAGCTCCTGGGGCGCAAGACCACCATGGGCATAGCCGTACCTGCCCGGCGTTTTAAAGGGCTTGTTATGTTTTGCCAAGTAGAGATAGCGGTACTCCCCGTAACTTTGCCGATACTCAATCAGCTCTGCCGACACACTCTGCTTTTCGACAGTGCGGATATAACGCTCAGCTTTCGACACCTCACCCTGAAACTGCACTTCAGCCTTGTCCGACTCATCAAGAATACCGGTGAGCACAAATCCGTGGTCGGAGGTCAGCACAACCTCCTGAAAGCCGTTATTGAGCAGCAACCCCACCTTATCAACGAGCATATTCTCAATTTCGCCGATGAACTTCAGCGCTTTGTGCTGCATCTTCTCGGCTATGTCATCAATATCCTTGCAGGAACAGAGAAGCACATCCGCTTCCGCATGTTGAAAGTTGACCTCCTCCAGTTGAACAAACTCAATCCGCTTTGCCACCTGTGCGGCAAGATATGCCTCTCGCCTGGACTGCAAAGGCTCGACAACTCCATCGTCACGATAGAGCAGGCTCATATTGTTTTCGGTAATCGACGGAATACCGCAGCAGCGATACTGGTTTTTTACCTTGACGGTATCGCCAGTTTTCGCAATGACTCTCTGCGCAATTTCAAAAGAGATACCATCACCCACAATAATTGCTATTCGCCCTTGAGCAGAGCGGACTCTGTCGATCAAAAGCCCCCTCTGGTTCTCCCGGTAGTCGTCGAAGTACTGAAACCACTTATGGAGAAAGGGTGAAACCAACTGGTTGTAATATTCCTGGAATGGGCGAACAACTGTTTCACCTCCCCAGAACTCCTCGTAGATGATGCGGATCGCCGTGTCAACCCTGTAGAGTTCAGTCGTGTAAAAGGTCGTAGCCTCCTCAAGCGACGCAATCCCCTTGATTCCGGAGCTATCAAACTCCAGCAGTTGCAGCAGATGGCCCCACAGCC
>CAJAAV010000199.1 GCA_903937835.1 uncultured Chlorobiaceae bacterium
AAAAGTTTGATGGCCATGGCCAGTTTGGCCTCTATTATGAATTGCTGCGGTGTGCATTGAGCAGCATCAGGCACATTCCCTGGCACGTCAAGAAGGAGTTGCATGATTTCCTCTGGTCCAACATTATCAGGATACCCGGATTGGTGTGGGTCGACTCAACATCAAGAAGCACATTTTTTACGATAAAAAGAACAGATATTTATAACCGACGGTATATCCCGGCGCCACATCAAACAGTAATTCCGTGGACTGCGAACACTGATTCCGCCGATACCAGAACGCATCTTTCGCCTTGAACCATGACATCGAAAAGCAGAGTTTCTTTCGGAAGACAAGCAAATATTGTACTTATCTTTTGTAAAAGCATACGCTATTTTCAACTCTGTTGCGACCATGAACACAAAACTTTTACAACAAGCAAGTATGCTCGATGTTAACGAACAGATCGAACTCGTTGAGGCAATATGGAATGGCATTGTCAGTCGAGATGCCGCACCATCGTTGACAGATGCGCAAATGACGGAACTTGATCGGCGGCTTGCAGACCATCATGCAAATCCGGATGATGTTATTGGCTGGGATGAGGTAAAAGCTGCCGCTCTTGCCAAAATCAAGCGATGAGCCTGCTCATCTCGTTTAATCGTGCTGCCAGCGCGGAGTTCAGCGATTTCAAAATGACTGAGGAAGAGTTTCTCGGACTGAAATGAACTATCTACTGGGCAGAAAGTTGTGGCTCTGCATTCCATGAAAATCGATGAACAAAACAGATTCAGATTTTCATCTTACACTGGGTCAGTACTATTCCCGGTAGCCCCTGAAGCAATTCAAGCTATCGGGTTTCGTTTTTTATGGCGCTTCTGCTCTCTCCGGAAAATGACCTGTTGAACCGACGGAATTCCTGCTTTCTATAAGAGAATATTCTATTTATTTATCTCAACTGCCCCGTCGAGACGTGCTCTCTTTCGCCACTGCCGAGTTTCATTCCGAGCCACCCGCGCCATTCGGTGGTACATATTACGAAGTATTTATAAAAAAGGGTATTCTGTGGTTAGTGATGCCTTCAGCAGATTGGGCAGAGATAGATTTATCGGAAATCAGTATACTACGACGGGAAAGTACTCCAAACTCAAGGCAAAAATCCTGTCAGGTACGGCGGACAGCAATGTTGAGTTTCGGGAACTCTGTCGTTTCCTCATTCGCCTCGGGTTTGAAGAACGTGTCAGAGGAGATCATCATATATTTGTAAAGGATAACATTACAGAAATTATCAACTTGCAGCCAAACGGGAGTAAGGCCAAGCCTTATCAGGTCAAGCAGGTCAGATCAATTTTAATAACGTATATACTCGGAGATGCGGATGTCGATTAAATACGAATTGATTATATACTGGAGCAAAGAAGACAATGCTTTTATTGTGGATGTCCCGGAACTTCCCGGATGTATGGCTGATGGGGTGACTTATGAAGAGGCCGTAACGAATGCTCAAAAAGTTATTGAAGAGTGGGTCAAAACTGCTCATTCGCTCGGCAGGCCAGTTCCGGAACCAAAGGGGCGGCTGATGTATGCGTGAACATCCCGGAATCTTTGGCGTTATCACGCCTCGCAGCAGCAGCCAAGTTTGCCGGTATGAGCTGTTTCAAGCCACTCTTTTCCTTCCTTCCATGCAAACCAGGCAATGCCAACCGACCCGGCGGCATCGACCAGTCCGATGTGAAAAAGTTCATACAGCACACTGCCCGCAAGCAGCACCACCGAGAGTAAGAGACAGGTTTTTGTGTAATTCGCATCGGCAATAATTGCCTCAGAGTGCAGAGCTTTTCCAACCTTCAGACAAAAAATGGATAACAATTCAGGAAATCCCTTCTACTTCGCAAAATAGAAACTCTGGAGTATCTGGCAATGAGCCGGAGGAAGCGGCTTCAAAGAACTCTTCTGTTGCCCATTCTACCATTTTTTCATTACCTTCGCTTAAGTATTGGCAGTAGCTTTGGTCTCTGTCACGACATACCGAATTTTACACCATCGATTATTTCCACGTTTATGAGATTAGCTGTTAATATTGACCATATTGCCACGTTGCGGAATGCGCGGGGTGAACAGGAGCCTGACCCGGTTGCAGCCGCCCTGCTTGCTGAACAGTCTGGAGCGGCAGGCATTGTCTGCCACTTGCGTGAAGATCGCCGCCATATCAAGGATAATGATCTGGCAAGACTTCGCCAGGCTGTTACCACAAAGCTTGACCTTGAAATGGCCATGACCACGGAGTTGCAGCAGATAGCCCTGAACACAAAACCGGAGCTTATCACCCTTGTACCTGAAAAAAGGGAGGAGCTCACCACTGAAGGTGGGTTCGACATTGTTCGGCACTTTGCCACCCTGGTGGAATTTCTGAAACCATTCAAAACTGCAGGAATAGAGGTCAGTCTCTTTATTGAACCCAACAAAAAAGCTGTCGACCTTGCAGCAGAGGCTGGCGCTGATCTTGTGGAGCTGCACACCGGGCTCTATGCGCTGAAACAAGGTGTTGAACAGGGTGTTGAACTGAAAAGAATCCGCGAGGCCGCCGCGTACGCAAAAAGCCTCGGTCTGAAAGTTGTTGCAGGTCATGGGCTTGACTACCGCAACATCGCGCCATTCAGGGAGATCACCGACATTGAGGAGGTAAGCATCGGCCATGCCATTATTGCCCGTGCCGTCATGATCGGCCTTGAGAAGGCTGTCAGGGAGATGCTCCGAATCATCAAATGACCATGCTAATGACTGACACTGCCAGGAACCAGATTGCCATTATTCTTGCAACCGGCAACCGCGACAAGGTAAGGGAGCTCCGTCCGCTGCTTGAAAATATTTCGCCTCTTTTCAGGGTCTTTGCGCTGCATGAAATTGGCGTTGACGTCGAAATTGAGGAGACCGAGGCGACGCTGGAGGGAAATGCTCTGCTGAAAGCAAGGGCTATTTTTGACCTTCTTTCTGAACGCTTTCCTTTCATGATAGCGCTGGCCGACGATACTGGCCTGGAGGTAGAGTGCCTGAATGGCGCGCCGGGCGTCTATTCAGCGCGATATGCCCCCATGCCTGCAGGAGAGTCTCCGACGTATAAAGACAATGCCAATCACCTGCTGCACAGCATGAACGGTATTGCAGACAGGTCCGCCCGCTTCAGAACTGTTCTTGCCCTGAAAGGCTCCTTGCCTTCTTTGCAGGGCCCATTCCTGTTTGAAGAGACTGCTGATGGAGTTGTTCACGGCTCCATAACTCTTGAACCAAAAGGCGATGCAGGATTTGGATATGACCCTGTATTTCTGGTCGATTCCACAGGAAAAACATACTCTGAGATGAGTATGGCAGAAAAAAACGCAATCAGTCACCGCTCTCTTGCTGTACAGAAAGCCATTGCCGCCCTCAAAAATATTCTGGCAGGGCACAGCATTCCGTTAACCGATACCAATGCACCACTATGACTCTTCTCGAAGCAGCGTTTCTCGGTATTGTTCAGGGACTGACGGAATTCCTGCCTGTCAGCAGCTCCGCCCATCTCAGAATTATTCCGGCTCTTGCAGGATGGGCAGACCCCGGAGCGGCATTTACCGCCATTGTACAGATTGGAACCCTTGTTGCTGTCCTTCTCTATTTCCGAAAAGATATTTTCAGTATTGTTCGTGCTGTTATCGAGGGAATGGTGAGGCGCAAACCACTTGGAAGCGCTGAAGCAAAAATGGGATGGATGATCGTAGCGGGAACCCTCCCGATTGTTTTTTTCGGTCTTCTTTTTAAATCAGAGATTGAAACCAGTCTTCGTTCGCTTTACTGGGTCAGCAGCGCACTGATCGGCCTTGCCCTTATCCTCTCTCTTGCTGAAAAAAAAATAAAGCTGCGACTTGAAAAGGATCTGCCGCTGAAATCGATGAAAGAGATCGGATGGAAAGAGGCTCTGTTAATCGGGCTGGCTCAAAGCATCGCCCTCATACCAGGATCATCCCGATCGGGAGTAACCATTACCGGGGGGCTTTTCCTGAATCTTTCCCGTGAGACCGCAGCCCGCTTTTCATTCCTGCTGTCACTCCCTTCGGTCTTTGCCGCCGCACTTCTGGAACTCTATAAAACATGGGGCAGCATCACCGCCTCTCCTGACGGAATAACCAATATCATGGTTGCAACCCTCGCCGCTGGCATTGTTGGCTACGCATCGATTGCCTTTCTTCTGAACTACCTGAAAAAGCACACGACAACCATCTTTATTACCTATAGGCTGGTGGCTGGTGCTGCCATTCTTTACCTCGTTGCTACAGGGGTTCTGCAACCGTAATCAAACGGCTACCGGAGCAACTTTTTACCTCGAAAAATAATTCAAGTTTTGTGGAAAGCAGGCGGAAAATTTTTCTTATATACAAGGAATCTAAATTAACATTTTATAATTATTCAGCCGTGCCATACAGCTTGTCGAGCGTAGGGCATAATGGCTTTGAAAAAGCAGACTTACATATACACACGAAATGTTCGGACGGCATTTTTTCACCGGAGGAGATTGTTCAGAAAGCAGCACTTGCCGGATTGAAAGCCATCAGCATTACTGATCATGATTCTGTTTTAGGTATTGACAAAGCAAAGCCATTAGCCTTGGAAAAAGGTATTGAGCTTATTCCTGGTGTAGAGATGAGCTCAACCTTCAAGGGCTATGATATTCATGTCCTTGGTTATTTTTTTGATTATGAGTATTCTGAGCTGAAAGAATATCTTGATCACTGTCGTCACCTGCGCACCGAAAGGGCTGAGCGTATGGTAAGCAAGCTTGCCAAAATGGGTGTCAAGATCGGTATTGAGCAAATCATTGTCAAAGCACAGAATGGCAGTGTCGGACGTCCTCATATCGCCGCAGTGCTGCAAGACGTCGGCTATGTGAAAAGCTTCAGCGAAGCGTTCAGCAAATATCTCGGATCGCACAGTCCGGCTTATGTCAAAAGTATAGAGACGCATCCTGCTGATGTTATCAGGCTCATTAACAAGGCTTCGGGACTCTCTTTCCTTGCGCATCCGGCCCAGAATGTCTCTGATGAGACTTTGAAGCAGCTAATCACCTTCGGGCTTGATGGTATTGAAGTTGTCCATCCCTCTCACGACGCCTACCGGCAGAACTATTACCGTGAAATTGCCAACGAGTACTTTTTGCTCTTTTCTGGAGGCTCCGACTATCATGGCATGAGAGAGCGCGATGATGATGTCTTCGGCAAGGTAACTATCCCCTACGATTGGGTTAAGAAAATGAAAAGCCGACTTTTACACGCATGATGAAAACAAAACGGTCTCAGACTGCACACCTCATCGCTCTCTTTCTATGCCAGTAACGTTCATTCAAATTCTGGGCAAAAAGCTTATCCTGCAACTGAAAGCTTTTTTCCTCACCATGCAGGAATTTTTTCTCTTTTCGGTCAGGGCATTTATGTCTTTTCCAAAAATAATCCGGTACTGGAGGGATGCTCTCGATCAGGCAGCAATCTGTGGCACAGACTCGATTCCCATCGTGCTTGTCAGCGCTATCTCCATCGGGGCTCTTCTTGCCATTGAGGTGGGAAACCTGCTTGAAGACTTCGGGGCAAAAACAATGCTTGGACGCTCAACAGCGCTCACCGTGATTCGCGAACTCGGACCGCTTTTGATGGGCCTCATGCTCTCCGCACGGTTCGGTTCAAGAAACGGCGCCGAACTCGGGGCAATGCAGATATCAGAACAGATTGATGCGCTCAGAGCTTTCGGCACTGACCCTATAGCAAAACTTGTTATGCCACGGCTTGTTGCCGCACTCATCATGTTTCTGCCATTGACCGCGCTCTCAGACTTTGCCGGCCTGCAAAGTGCAGCTTACATGGCCGAACACTACCACCGGATTGATCCTGGAATATTCTGGAACGCTGTCTATCCCCGGCTTGTGGCCAAAGACTTTGTGGTCGGGTTCCTGAAAGCCCCGGTCTTCGCCGTCATTATAACACTTGTCAGTTGTTTCAATGGCTTTTCTGCAAGAGGAGGAACCGCCGGGGTCGGGCGTTCGACCATTAAAGGCATTGTTGTTTCATCGGGACTTGTACTGATAGCCAATTTCTACGTTTCAAAGATAGTGCTGGAAAACATGTAACCTACATGATTGAATTACGAAAGGTCGGCTTAAAATACGGTGACAGGGAGATTCTTAAAAACGTATCACTGACTGTCCAGGACAACACGATCAAGGCAATCCTCGGACCGAGCGGCGTCGGAAAAAGTACGATTCTGAAACTGATGCTCGGTCTTATCAAGCCGAACAATGGGCAGATTCTTGTTGACGGGACGGATATCACCGGTATGAAGGAGACCAGTCTTTACGATATACGGCGAAAGATGGGGATGGTTTTTCAGGGAAATGCGCTTTTCGACTCTTTGACCATCAGCCAGAATCTTGGATTCTTTCTTCGTGAAAACATGAAACTCCCGGAAAAAGAGATCAGCCAGAGAGTTGCCGAACAGATCCAGTTTGCCGGGCTTGAAGGCTATGAAGATCAGCTTCCGGAAAGTCTGAGCGGAGGAATGCGCCGAAGGGTTGCCATAGGAAGAGCGCTGATTTTCAAGCCGCACATGATCCTTTTTGATGAACCAACGGCAGGGCTTGACCCGGTGAGCTCAAAAAAAATTCTTTCGCTCATCAGCTCCCTGCGCCATCATAACAATCTTGGGGCAGTCATTGTTACCCATATTATCGATGATGTTTTCAATGTCGCCGATTCCGTTGCCGTGCTCTACCAGGGTGAAATCATTTTTGATGATGTGACTGAAAAACTTCATGATGCTGAGCATCCTTTTATACGCTCGATTCTTTCTGATAAAATTCTTGAATTATAACGTTCACTTAAGACTTTCACCTGTATGAAAAATCCGAACGCTTTGAAATGGAGCGATCTGAAAACCGGCATTTTTTTTGTTTTTGGCATCGGTTTTGCCTCCTATATGGGGCTGGTCATCGGTAAAAACACCAATCTTTTTACCGGTGTGACGACCATAAAAATAGTATCGAGAGATGTGCAAAGCCTTGCGGAAAACAATTTTGTCTCGGTGTCTGGCAAAAAAATAGGGACGGTTTCAAAAATGGATTTTTTCAGGAGGAATGACTCGCTTTTCGTTGTCGCCTCTCTACGGCTGAAAAATGAGTACGCTCCCCTTGTCACAAAGGATGCCAAAGCTACCATCAAGTCACTGGGCGTGCTTGGCGACAAGTACGTTGATATCACGACGGGAAAAGGGGCTTCTGTTCAAAATGGAGATTATATCCCCCTTGAGACCGAGGAAGGTATGGCGAGCCTCACTGGCAATGCAAACAACGCTTTTGTTAAAATCAATGAGCTTCTCGATCACCTGAACAGTGGCAAGGGTATGGCTGGCAGGCTGATCTCTGATGAAAAAATGGGAACAGAGCTAGCTGAAACGGTCAGCAGTCTGAAAACTACAACCTCTGAACTTTCAAAACTTACACAGAAAGCCTCCAATGGATCAGGTCTTCTTCCAAAGCTCCTCAATGACAAGGCATTGGCAAAAAATACCGAAGAGACTCTCGAACGTCTTAACCAGACAGCATTGAAAACCGAATCACTGATGACCAAACTCAACAACGAGAAGGGCACTCTGGGTCAGCTTTCTTCAAATCCCTTGCTTTATAATAATTTGTCACGAACGCTTTCGTCACTTGATTCTGTGCTTGTCGACCTGAAGGCGCACCCGAATCGCTATGTCAAGTTCTCGTTCTTTTAACGGCAGAAAGACTCAATGCAATTGCTTCGCTTCGTTATTGCCTCATGCATGATTTTTGCAGCTTTGACCGTATCGCTGCCAGCAGAGCTCAACGCATATAATTTCAAGCCGCTTGAAGCTGTTGTTGAGCACGCGATCAGCGACACTGTTTTTCCTGGAGCAAGTCTTGCCGTTCTCTACAAGGGGAAGGTTGTTTTTCACAGGGCGTTCGGCAGAATGACCTATAGCCCAAAAAGCACTCCCGTTGATACCACAACCATCTATGATCTTGCTTCACTGACCAAGGCTGTTGTCACTACCAGTATTGTCATGCAGCTTGTCGAACGGGATTCGCTCTCGCTTCGGGCACCAGTATCAGCATACCTGCCTGATTTTGCTAAAAACGGCAAGGGAAAGGTGACGATTGAGCAGCTCCTGCGCCACACTTCCGGCTTGAGAGCCCACACTTATTTTTCAAAAAGCTGTACAACCCCGGAACAGCTCTTCAATGCCATTGATGCCGATTCCCTCCTCTCTGCACCCGGTACAACGACCCTGTACAGCGATCTTGGTTTCATGCTCCTTGGAAAAATTGTTGAAACCATCACAGGCAAATCTCTGTCGGCAAACTTTCATGAACGGTTTGCGGCACCACTCGGGATGAGATCAACCATGTTTACCCCGCCACCATCACTCATCTGGCGAATTGCTCCCGTGGAGAAAGATACACTCTGGCCGTTCAGCACAAAGCGTCCGCTGGTTCATGACCAGAATGCCGCGCTTCTTGGAGGCGTTGCCAGTCATGCCGGATTGTATGCAACAACCGGAGACCTTGTTCTTATGACGGCAATGCTGATGAACGACGGGAGCAGCAAAGGCCGAGTTTATTTCCGCCCTGGCACACTCAGAACATTTCTCTCCCGGAGCAAATCTCCGAGAGCATTGGGTTGGGATTTGCGCTCACCTGAGGGGCACTCTTCAGCAGGAAACTCTTTTTCAAACTCCTCTTACGGTCACCTTGGCTTCACCGGAACCAGTGTCTGGATTGACCCTGAAAAGAAACTTGCCGTTATTCTTCTCAGCAACAGGGTTTACCCGACATCAGACAATATCAAAATCCGCAAGTTCCGACCACTGCTTCACAACACTGTCGTGCAGTGCCTGGGGTTGGTCAGGCAAACAAACCCTCCATCGGCACAATAGGAAGCGGAGTGGGTTTTAGCGATTCTTGCCGGAAGATGGCGTTGGCAGCCAAGCGTCCGGTGAAGGCTGCCGCCTCCATGAGAAAAACCGGAGCATCAACTTTTACCCAGTCTCCAGCAAAAAAAAGGTTGGAGAACGGCGTTTCAAGGCCGGGACGACGGGCGTGATCTCCAGGAGCCCACCGGGTAAAATTAGACTGCTGCATAAAGAGTTCATGCAAAACCTTTGCCGCTCTGGATTCAGGGAACAAGAGATACAACTCTTGAAGCATCACAGCCTTGATCTCCTCTTCTGGCCTGATATCTTTCGGCGCAATGGCGTAGGCATGCAGTTCTACAACACAGCCTCCATGCTTTTTGGCCCATGAGATAAACGGCTCCTGGAAATGAGAATAAAGAGAGACTGAATCGGTATAGGTATAACCCGAAACGGTATAGAAAGGAAACTCTGCCGAATCAAGCGGACGATCAATCCAGAGACGGTATACCGCATAGGGATCCGCTTCTCCGAGCGCGGCCACGTGCGACTCAAATTCAGGACGGCCCAACTCTGATGCTTTTATCAACTTCCGGGTACCCCGCACGTCAGAAGCTACCACACAATAATCACAAGCCAACAATTCCGCCTCTCCCCCGTCAAAACTCCCTTCACGGCTCACCACAAGCATTCCTCCTTCAAGCGCAACAGCAAGCCTGGCAAGGGGCGCCTTGGGTGGCCCACTCACCGGTACACCTGATGCATTATACCAGCCTGCATGGCACGGGCAGTAAAACCCGCCAGCCAAAGAATCGGGTCTTACCGTGCAGCCTGCATGGGTACATCGCCCGTCATAGGCGATATAACCGCTACCCTTTCGTCCAACCATAATCGGTACCCCATCGGCAGTAACATAAGCCGCAAAGCTTTTTTGCGGTACCTCCGCCGGGTCAACCTGAAAGAACAGAGATGCGCCACTTTCCGGCGAGTCCACAACAACCCCGACAACCTTCTCCCCATTGACCTTCATGCTTCTTGCCGTACTCCCCTTCCGGAGCTTCACCCCGAGCTGCTTCAGCCTGGCCTCAAGTGGATTGACAAGAGCGGTCATACAATCGCGATTCGTTATTTTAAACGCAAGCCCTTCAGGACTGCCCATAAAATAAAAATGGAAATAGCGGAGAGCCTCGGCCGCCGACAACACCTCCATCCGATTCATGGTTGCATCAGAAAAAGGATGCAGCACCGTATCAACAAAGGTGGGCAACGCCTCTCCCTGGCGGCAATAAGTCATGAAATCAATCGAATCATACTTGCTGAATGTTTTTTTGTACTCGTATCGGAACAACTCCCCCATTGAAGGTAATCCTTTGGAATTTTTCAGAAAAGAGATCAAGTCAAGTCTGCGGGACTGCCCTAAAATAGAAAGCACATTGAGAGGGAATAATTTTGGCGTCTGGCCGAATACCTCTTCAGGAGAATTTTTAAACATCACAGGATATCCGGGAGAGGCTGAAAAAACCTCCTGCTTGACACCCGCAGAGTCAAACATCTCATTGAGATTGTAATACTGGTCAAAAAAGCCATGAAACCCGTGCTCCACAGGAAAACTCTCGCCAAGAGCATCAAGATTCCAACCAGTGAGTTTGCCTCCAAGGAGAGGAGAAGATTCAACCAGCGTCACATCAAAACCCCTGAGGGCAAGTTCAAGAGAGGCGCTGATACCCGCCAGACCGCCGCCAATGACTACCACTTTTTTTGATCCTTCGAGCCTCTCTTTCCCTTCCGCTCCCTCTGCATCACTGCCGTAAAACTCTTTTCTCGGCTGGTAATGTCCAATAAGCCCTGCGGTTCCTGCTATGGCAACACCAGCGCCAATACCGGTGCGCATCAGCAGCTTCTTTATAAACTCACGTCGTTCCATAACAGTGAAAAAAGCGTTAACCCGTTGAAAATAAATATCCTGAACTCGTCGAGTATTTACACTTCCTTTTTCGGGAATTTCAGGAACGACCTGAACAGGTCGGACAAAAAATGGAGCGAGTTATTAACCAACTGTTCGATGTGGTGAAATGCTTCAGGAATATGGCCTCCGCTCAGAGAGAGATATGCCGCATAGAGCACAAGAAAAGCTGCAATAACGAGAAAAACCTGTACAACTTTTTTAAGAAAAGAGAACAGAATCATAAAGGCAACAATGACTGCAATAAAAAACAGCACCGGATGATGCGCAAGATAGTCAAAAGCTTTTTCCATAGGAGCACGTTTTTCGTTTAAAGGTATTCCTGTAAAATACCGGCAACTCTGGGTGAGGGAGAAACTTCGGCAAGCTTTGCCCGCGCAGCAAGCAACTCACGACGCATCGTGCTGGCAACATTGGCGTCATCAAGAATTATTCGAGCATGACGGTATATCTCTGCTCCATGGGCCTCATGCTGAATAAGCTCAGGCACCGCCCTTTCACCACTCATAAGCCCTTTGGCCACAATATTTGCCAGTGATATATTCTTCAGCTTTACCAACTGGCGACCAATCATGTAATTAAGCCTTCCTGTTTTATAAACAACAATCATGGGAACACCAAAACAAAGCGATTCAAACGTAGCGGTACCCGAAGTCACCAGGGCAAGCTCACTGTACTGCATGACCTCATAGGCAGAACAGTTGATAACGGAGAGGTCACGGTACTGCGACAAAACCCGGTAAGCCTCTTCGTCAAGATTCGGAGCACGTCCAAAAAGAAAAAAGGCAGGATACTTACTGCTCAGCAACCGTGCCGCTTTCAGCATTTCCGGAAAAATATGGGTAATCTCCTGCTTGCGGCTTCCCGGAAGAAGTCCGACAAGCCTGATTTCCGACGAAAGTGCATGCTTTTTGAAAAAAAGCTCTCTGGAAGGAAGCGTGACTTCAGCAAGCTCTTCAATAACGGGATGACCGACAAATTCCGCCTTAATACCGTGGCGGCGGAAAAATTCAACCTCGAAGTCAAAAATAACAAGCAACCTGTCAACATGAGCGCGAATAGCCTTGACCCGCCCCTCTTTCCATGCCCAAACCTGGGGGGAGATATAATAAATAACAGGTATTCCGAGTTGATGAAAAAAACGGGCCATCATAAGGTTCATGCCAGGATAGTCAACAAGGAAAGCCGCAAAGGGCTTTTCACGGTGTACAGCCTCCTTGAGGTCACGAATAACCCGCCGAAGAAAAGCCGCATGTTTCAGCACATCGACAATCCCCATAATGCTCATCTGTGCAGTATCATATAACAAGTCCGCACCAAGCTTCCGAAGTTTTTGACCGCCTATGCCAAAAACCTTGATA
Organism: uncultured Chlorobiaceae bacterium; assembly: GCA_903937835.1. Taxonomy (GTDB): domain Bacteria; phylum Bacteroidota; class Chlorobiia; order Chlorobiales; family Chlorobiaceae; genus Chlorobium. The sequence goes on from CAJAAV010000199.1 coordinate 12,253, forward strand.
TCAGGCCTGGCTTTCAACAATTCAGCAATAACTCCGGCAGCATGCATATCCCCGGATACTTCTCCTGCTAAAACAAACAACATCTTTTGCATTAAAAAAGAGAGATAATTGGATGAACGATATGGAATCCGTACCTTATTAACATATTTATTTGTTTTTCTTCCTAATGAATGAGAGAATTTTGTTCTTAATTATATCAACATCAATAAAGAATGCAAGTTAGATTTGGTACTGACGGATGGCGCGCAATTATAGCAAAAGATTATACCTTCGATAACCTGAAACTTGTGGCACTGGCTTCTGCCCGATATTTTCTTGACCATCCAAACAGGGCAAAAGGCGTCTGTATCGGCTATGATACCCGCTTCATGTCCAAAGAATTTGCCGAATATACTGCCAGCGTTCTTTCATCACAGGGGCTCAGAGTATTGCTCTCTGACAGCTTTGTGTCAACACCAGCAGTCTCTCTTTATTCGAAAGCCAAACAGCTTGCAGGCGGTATTGTAATTACTGCATCTCATAACCCTGCCATCTATAATGGTTTCAAAATCAAATCTCCCAGCGGTGGCCCCGCAGATCCGGAAGTGATCGCTGAAATTGAAAACTATCTTACGCTGACAGACCCGCAAACGATAATTGTGCCCGATAAAAAACTGATTGAGCTGATTGATATGAAGGGATTTTATATCAGCCATTTGAAATGCAGCATTGATCTCCCCATGATCCGCGAGTCCAGAATAAAAATAGCACATAATGCCATGTTCGGTGCCGGACAGGATCTTGTCTCCAGCCTGTTTGATGAATCAATGCTCAGTTGCTATCACTGCAGCATCAATCCCAGTTTTGGAGGCATCAATCCAGAGCCAATGCCTCAGTATATCAAAGAGTTTATCGAATTCTTCAATGAGGTTGAAACCGATGTTGGTATTATCAATGATGGAGATGCCGACAGGATTGGCATGCTTGACGAAAATGGCACATTTGTGGATTCCCATAAACTCTTTGCTATTATTCTCAAGGATCTGGTCGAGTATCAGCACAAAACGGGTGAAGTTGCTAAAACATTTGCTTTGACCGATGTCATCGACAAGATATGCGAGAAACATCATCTCATCATCCATGAGCTCCGGGTAGGCTTCAAGTATCTCAGCAAACTCATGACCACTAATGACATCCTTATTGGCGGGGAAGAGTCGGGCGGCATAGGCATTCCTGCATTTCTGCCGGAACGCGACGGAGTTTATACCGCTCTTGTGATCCTCGAAATGATGACACGAAGGGAAAAAACTCTTGCTGAACTTGTTCAGGAGCTTTACGATGAGTATGGCTTTTTCTGTTATAACCGCTTAGACTTGCGTGTCAGCGAAGCAAAAAAACAGGTTATTATCGATCGTGCGTCAACGGGTGATATCACAAACATCGCTGGCTACAAAGTTCTGAAATTCAGCGATCTCGACGGCTACAAATATCACTTTGAAGGCGGATGGATGCTTATCCGGCCATCCGGTACTGAACCGGTACTGCGCCTCTATTGTGAAGCAGACTCACAGGAAAAGGTTGATAAAGTTCTTGCCTTTGCCTCAAAACTGGCTTGAGTCTCAACCAACAGAGAAGAAATAAAATACAACCCGGGATGGCATCAAAAGAAAAGCTGTTCAGGGGCATTGTGGACGACCACCAGGAGATGGTCGTCAATACCTGTTACCGCTTTGTTTTTAACCGTGAAGATGCTGAGGATCTGGCCCAGGATGTCTTTGTCGAGGTATTTCGATCTCTTGACCAGTTCCGTGAAGAGTCAAAACTCTCAACATGGATATACAGAATCGCTGTCACGAAATCCCTTGACCACTTGCGCCATCTGAACAGAAAAAAACGGTTCAGTTCGCTGAAACGGATGATAGGTATTACTGACCCGGCAGATGATATTGCTTCACCCTCCCATGATAATCCACCCGAAGCATTAGCCCAAACCGAACGGGCAAAAATCCTGCTGGATGCTCTTAATACGCTTCCTGAAAGCCAGAAAACAGCATTTTTGCTCAGCAAGCAGGAGGGATACAGTAATCAGGAGATTGCTGATATCCTCAAAACATCGGTTTCAGCAGTTGAATCTCTGGTACACAGAGCAAAAAAAAAACTTCACGACAAACTCTATGTCTATTATTCGGAACATTAATTTTTTTTAAACCACAAGTTTTTGACAAACCTGTCGTCACACTTAATGAAACAGGATACAATGATGAGACAGCATGATGAAAACATAGAAGCGGAAGTCAGCAAGACCATGAGTTTTCTTGATGAGTTGGCTCCTCTCGAGCTCCATCATCAGTTCAGGGTTCGGTTGATGCACAGAGTCGAGAGTGAAATCGGCTCAAAATATTTCGGCTTTCGCTTTGATTACAGACTCGCATTCATGGTGCTTGTTGTTGTCATTAATCTTGGATCCACGATGCTGTCAGTTCAGCAAGGTGACGAATCAATAGCAACGATCAGTGAAGTGCCTTTTAACCAGAGTGATGACTACTCGAATCAGGAGTTTGCTTATTATGATCAGGTCGCCTCTTATGAAAGCCAGACTCCTTGATCGCCAGAATTATTTAGCAAGAAACACGTTATAATTCAGCTAATCAAAAAGGGAAATTCGATGAAAAAAACATTGATGATTTTAACAAGTGCATTACTTCTTGGTTTCAGCACTGCTTCAGCGGCTCCAAATGTTCAACGCGGTATGGGTTGTTTTGGGCCAGGAAGGATGCAGGAATGCAGAATGGATATGATGCAGGGCAATCTCGGGCTGAACGACAAGCAATGTGAGCAGATGGAGGAGTTTCAGGCAAGGAATTTCCGCATTGTTTCTGCTGAGCAGAGAAAGCTCGATACGTTTGAGCGTCAGTTAAGGGAAGAATCGCTGAAAGCAACCCCTGAGGCAAAAAATATTGACTTGCTTGCAGAAAAGATTGGAAAACAGCATACCGTGCTTGCACGCATAAGGAGCGCTCATGTAACTGAAATGAACTCAATATTAACCCCAGCCCAGCGCGACTCCTCCATGAAAGCAATGAAGGATTTCATGCCCATTCGTGGCAATTGCCGAATGATGATGTGGCAATAAGTAATCAAACCCGAGTTGTTGATGAGCAGGCCGGTATGAGGCGTCGGCCTGCCTTGATTTATACCCGGACAACCAAAGTAGCCGCTCCATGAACTTTATTTCTTCAAAACGCTTTGTTTCAACAGCGCTTGTGCTTCTCGCCCTGTTCAATGTAACATTGCTTGGTGTTCTGTGGTTGCAGAACTCTCACAAGTTACCACCATTGTTGCATCAAAGGCATCATAATGGACAACCGGACTCTTTTATTGAAACTCTTGGCCTTACTGACTCGCAAAACCTCACCTTCCGTAAACTGCGCAAGGAACATTTTCTCAAAGTCAGACCTGAAATGGAGACGATTACCGTGCTCAAAACACAACTGGTTGAAGAATCGCTGAAAGATCATCCAGACAGTAAAAAAATTGAGACCATTACGAGGGGAATCGGATTCCATCAGACATCAATAGAACGTGAGCTTGCGCTTCATTTTCATGAACTTGCCAAAGTATGCACACCGGAACAACGGGATTCACTGAAAAAAGTGCTTGATCGTATCGCAACAAAAAGGCACTTAATAAGAGTGGAGCGTTCGATCGGGCCTCGGCCTTGAAAAGATCACTATAGATTTAACATCATTTCGCCCTGAATTTGTCAGCAACTTTGACCGCAACAAGCTGAACCTCCTGGCGAAATAAGGCGAGTGCGATCATAAAATAAATGACCAGGAGTCCCACTTTCGATACCATAATCGTTAATGTATTCTGCAAGAGCGGAGCTGTATTGAACTGCAACATGGCCAGTGCGATACCCGCCACAAGCAACAGGCAAAGTTTAAGCCAGTCATAACGGACAGGAAACACTTTCAGAGAATACCAGGCCATAACAAGGCACATCACGGCCGTACCGGCAACAATGGCATAGGCGGCGCCGTCCATTCCACTCAGCGGGATAAGCCACCAGCAAAAAAGAGCAGTCACTGCCGCACCCGCAAAGGTGACGACAGGCAGATAGCGGGTATTACCGGTTATAAGAAGTCCTGCAGAAAGATTTGTTGAGATCATGTCAAAAACATAACTCAAAAAAATCCAGGGCAGAATTGAAAGTCCAATCCAGTAACGCGGAGGAAGCAGATAAAAGCGGTCATAATAGTGGTGGCGGACAAGATCGGGGACAAAAAAAGTGGCGGCAAGCGCCATAAACATGGTAAAAAGGGTTGAAATGCTGAGTACGTGCTGAAAAAGCCTTTTTGCCTCGGGATCTTTGGCGTGTTGCAGAAAAAACGGCTGCCATGCAAAACGGAATACCTGAATAAAAAGCTGCAACACAACACCAAAAGCTGCAATTCTTCCATAAATGCCGACAATATCAGAAGCCTGATAGCCATGTCCATAGATTCGCTCAATCTCTGGAGGTGGTATGCGAATTAAAATGTTCCGGTCAATCAGATGTATCAGCAACCCTGCAATTCCGGTTGGCACATAAGGCAAACCGATGCGAAGCATTTCACGCAACTGCATGGTTGAAAAAAAGATCCTGAACTGACGGAAAACGGGAATAACCAGCAGAAGGCTGATCAATGAACCAAATGCCTCCGCGATAAAAACTCCTGGCAATCCGACATGAAAAGGAACAATGAGAATAATTGCACTTGCGACAACCGCTATAACACCGACAACTCGTGCAATGGCAAACTGCACGGCTTTTCTCTTAAGGCGAAGTTCTGCAAATGGAATGACCAGAAGAGTGTCAATCCATAAAATAAGGGCCGCATATCGGACAAAGAGGTAATCTCCGGCAGAGAGCCCTATGAGTTGAGCAATAAAGGGGGCAAAAAGGGCAATGATGGCAGCAAAAAGCGTTGAAGTCACCAGGAGAGTGATAAACGCCGTGGAAAAAAGCTGTGTTTCATCCCTGTCTCGATGTGCAGAATCCGAAACTACCTTGAGATAGGAGGTTTCAAGGCCATAAGAAAACAGAACATTTGCGAGTGCAATATTGGCATAGATAATTGTTTGCACACCATTATCAAACGTGGTGAGTTTGTTGGCATAAAGGGGAACCAAAAGATAATTGAGACTACGGGCAAGAATAGTACTCGAACCGTAGATAACGGTATCTTTAAAGAGAAGCTTTAACTTTGAGAGCATGCAGAAGAAAAATCAGAACAACTTAAATTATACCGTCATTAACCGTCCCTGATGTCCCCTCGTCGTGAGCCGCAGCCCGGCGCTGCCGTATCGCTTCCTCATCAATCTGAAATCTGCCATCTTTTTGAATCACAGGTATTCTTGATATGACATCACTGAGGTGGCGCTGGGCTTCCTGCTGCTGCTGCTTGAGTTTTTCAAGTTCTTCCCGATTAAGGCCAACAGGATTATCTTTGTCAATAAGCAAATCCTTGAAGGATTCAATGACCAGATTCTGTTCTTTTTTCATATAGCCCAAAAACTTGCTGAAAAGAAAAACCAACAGAAAAAAAACCAAAAAGGAAAAGCCAAGTAGAGGTACCCAACTCATGAGAAACTGTTTATGATTAGCAAAGAAAATTATATTCACACAATTTAGCCGATATTACAGTATATAAAAATAGCAACCCACAATCTTTTCTTCATTGAAGTATCTATTCTGACAAGATATGAGCGCAACATCCAAATGCGAACACATTACCGAAACTGGCAAAACAATTCTTGAACAGGAAGCTCAGGCCATTTTTATGATAGCAAAACGGCTTGATAGCAATTTTTCGAATGCAGTGAAACTATTGGCGTCATGCAAAGGGAAAATCATCATCTCAGGCATGGGAAAATCAGGCATTATCGGTCAAAAAATCGCGGCAACCATGGCATCAACAGGATCAACAGCGCTGTTTCTTCACCCGGCAGATGCAGCCCATGGAGACCTTGGTATTGTAGACCATGATGACGTTGTTGTATGTCTGTCGAAAAGTGGCACGACAGAGGAGCTGAATTTCATTATCCCGGCACTCCGGCAGATCGGTGCAAAGATTATTGCCATGACGGGCAATCAACGCTCTTTTCTTGCTCAAAACGCTGATATCATGCTTGATACCGATATAGAAAAAGAGGCATGTCCGTACGATTTGGCGCCGACAACGTCAACAACAGCAATGTTGGCAATGGGAGATGCCCTTGCCATTTGTTTGATGCAACAAAAAAATTTCACCCAGAGAGATTTTGCGCTGACCCATCCTAAAGGGTCACTAGGACGACGGCTGACCGTCAAAGTAACTGATATTATGGCAAAAGACCACGCCTTGCCTCTCGTAGCAGAAAGTGCCTCAGTGACCGATCTTATCCTTGAGATGACCTCGAAGCGATATGGCGTCAGCGCTGTAGTCAATAGTGAAGGACGTCTCTGCGGCATATTTACCGATGGTGACCTTCGCCGCCTGGTTCAGAGTGGCAGGGAGTTTCTGTGCCTCAGTGCAGGAACTGTCATGACAGCAAATCCAAAAACCGTCACAACCAGCACCATGGCGAAAGAATGCCTTGATATTCTTGAAACTTACCGTATTACCCAGTTGTTGGTCTGCGACAATGAACAGCGTCCGGTGGGTATAGTGCATATTCACGATCTCGTCACTCTGGGTCTCTGAGGGATTTTAACTATTCGATATAGAGGACTTACCGGATTTATTTTATAAGCCCTCTATAAACAATCAAGTTACTGTCTGCCGAGAGCTTTGAGCATAGCTTCACCTATATCCGCCGGGCTGTCAACAACCTTGATGCCCGCCTCTTCCATCGCTCTTATCTTGTCTTCGGCAGTTCCTTTTCCTCCGGATACAATTGCACCGGCATGGCCCATACGGCGACCTGGAGGCGCGGTACGTCCGGCAATAAATCCTATTACCGGCTTTTTGAAATATTTCTGTATATAGGCGGCAGCTTCTTCCTCTGCGCTTCCACCAATCTCACCAATCATCACAAGTCCTTCAGTCTCATCATCCTCAGCAAAGAGCTTGACTGCGTCGATAAACTGGGTGCCTATGATTGGATCTCCACCGATACCGATGCAGGTTGATTGACCGAGACCAACCTGGGTAAGCTGGTGTACTGCTTCGTAGGTCAGGGTGCCACTGCGGGAAACGACGCCGATAGTGCCTTTTTTATGAATAAAACCAGGCATGATGCCTACTTTGGCTTCACCAGGAGTAATAACGCCCGGACAGTTCGGCCCGATAAGCACGGCTCCTTTTTGCTTGACAAAAGCAAAGGCTTTCATCATATCGTTAACCGGAATCCCCTCGGTAATACAGATAATGACTTTCAGCCCGGCCTCAGCAGCCTCCATAATAGCATCAGCTGCAAACGGAGCCGGAACAAAGATAACCGTTACGTTGGCTTCGGCCTTCTCTACAGCTTCACGTACCGTGTTAAAGACAGGTACTGGTCGGCAAAATTTGTCTTTTTCATTGCCATTATACAGGATATCCCCTTTTCCGGGAGTGACTCCAGCAACGACATTGGTTCCATATTCAAGAATCTGGGAGGTATGAAAGGTACCTTCCGCACCGGTTATCCCCTGCACAAGCAGGCGAGTATCCTTGTTGACTAATACACTCATGGTACAGATTTATTAAGATTAATGCTACATACTCCAACAAAAATTATAATGACGGCTGCATACGTTTTGCGATACCAAGCAGCTTTCCTTCTTCAAAAAAATTACAGATAAGATGCATGCCAACAGGAAGGCTGGAACTGTCAAACCCGAGCGGCACACTGATAGCTGGCATACCGACAATACTTGCCGGAACGGTGAAGACATCGGCAAGATACATTTCAAGAGGATCGCCGGTTTTATCACCAATACCAAAGGGAGGAAACGGCGATGTCGGCCCGGCAATAACGTCAACCTTTTCAAGCGCCTCCCGATACCGATCCTGAAACACGCGTCGTACCTGCTGTGCCTTTTTATAGTAAGTATCATAATATCCGGCCGAAAGGACATAAGTTCCAAGCATAATCCTGCGCTTGACCTCCCTGCCAAACCCTTCCGTCCTCGAATTCACATACATGGCTGCAAGATCTTCGGCATTTTGTGCACGATAACCATACCTTGCTCCATCAAAACGGGCGAGGTTTGACGAGGCTTCGGCCGTGACTAAAATATAATAAGCAGCTATAGCATATTTACTATCCGGAAGTGTGATTTCTACAAGTTCAGCTCCCTGATCGCGGAGCTCAAAAAGCTTTCCCTTCACCATAGAGGCAACATCCGGATTAAGATTCTCGGGGAAATACTCCTTTGGAACACCAATCTTCAATCCCTCAACAGAAACCGTTGCCATTTCAGCAGAGTAATCAGGCACGGTACGGCAGGAAGAGGTAGCATCCCGTCCATCCTTGCCTGCCATAACCCCAAGCACCAGCGCAGCATCTTCACAGTTACGGGCAAGCACGCCTATCTGATCGAAAGAGGAGGCAAAAGCCACAAGGCCATAGCGAGAAATTCTTCCGTATGTTGGTTTCAAGCCAACAATATTGCAGAAACCTGCAGGCTGCCGGACAGATCCGCCAGTATCTGACCCAAGAGCCACCAGGGCAAGATCATTGGCAACTGCCGCAGCCGACCCCCCCGAACTACCGCCGGGCACTCTTTTTTTATCAAAAGGATTCGGAACATTGCCATACGCTGAATTTTCATTCGAACTACCCATGGCAAATTCATCCATGTTAGTTTTACCCAGAAAAATAGCGTCTTCCTCTTCAAGACGAATCACTGATGTTGCATCATAGACACTTTCGTAATTCTCGAGAATTTTTGAGGCGCAAGTAAGTCGTTCCCCTTTTATGGCAATGTTATCCTTGATTGCCATCGGCATACCGAATAGGGCTCCGGGATGCCCTCCTTCTCTGAGTTTTCGATCAAGGCCTCTTGCCCGTTCCAGCGCCTGCTCAGCAAGAACCGTTATATAAATATTGTCATCCCGGTGACTATCTATACGTTTCAGATAAAAACGCACAACCTCTTCACAGGTTACCTCGTGTGACACAAGCCTGGATCGAAGCTCTTCGTAACTACTTAATTTCACGTTTGTTGTGAATTATTTTAAGAGAACAGTATCGGTGACTGACAGTGATGACTTTCAAAAGAAAAAACACCGATCTCCTTGCAGCATTTCCTCTCCATGTAAAGTTTGTATAATAAGAAATAACTGCATATAATTCAATCTGGTTTGATTTAGTCTATAGAAGTAATTATTCATGAGTTACACCCACCATGAATGCCCGTCAATAGGTAAGGAATAATCTGGAGTTATGGCACTCATAAAAATAGCAGACTTTTCATCAACACTTAAAGCACACTGGTTTTCTCCAGATACTGACGTTGCAGATAAACAGGTACAGTTTGAGCTGAAGTCATCGTGTGACCTCCCATGCCATATTGCCATCATTATGGACGGGAATGGTCGATGGGCAAGGCTAAAAGGAAAAACAAGAATTGATGGTCACGCTGCTGGTGTGGAATCAGTCAGGGATGTGGTTGAATCGTGCTCGCAACTTGGCGTTAAATATCTCACTCTTTTCACCTTTTCGACAGAAAACTGGAAACGACCGGAAAAAGAGATCTCCGCTTTGATGCAGCTTCTTGTCAAGGTTATCGGCCGGGAATCCCGTAAACTCCATGACAACAATATCCGTCTTAATGTCATTGGAGAGATGGATCTGCTGCCGAAAGAGGTGAGCGCTGTTTTAAAGAAAACGATGGAACTCACCAAAAACAACAATAAACTTGTACTGACCATTGCACTCAGTTACAGTGGCCAATGGGATATTATGCAAGCGTGCAAGGCTATTGCTTTTGATGTCAAGGCAGGGCTGATCAATCCTGAAGCTGTCGATGAGCAGCTTCTTGCCTCATACCTTGCAACAGCATCGATACCCGACCCGGAACTTCTGATCCGTACAAGCGGAGAGTTCAGAATCAGCAATTTTTTGCTCTGGCAAAGCGCGTATTCCGAGATTTACTTTACAAACACTTATTGGCCTGACTTTCGTCGTTCACAGCTTTATGATGCCATACGGGAATTTCAAAGCAGGGAACGAAGGTTTGGCCAAACCAGCGAACAAATTCAGACAAAAGATTTCCCTTCCAACAAGCTTTAACTTGATTGATTCCTCAAATTTCATGAAACAAACCCAAAAACTGATAGCCTTTGTTCTGTTTGCTCTTGCCCTTAATCCTGCGGGAAAAAATGTTGAAGCGAAAAATCTGCCGACCAAACAGTCCAGTATTATTGAACAGAAGACAATACGCGAGGTAAAACAAGATCTCTACACCGTAAAAAACATCTCTTTCAGCGGCCTTGAATCTCTCAGCGAACAGGAATTAACGGCCCGTCTTCCGCTCAAAACCATGGACAGGATTACAATTCCCGGAGTGGAACTCTCAGGAGCACTGCAATACCTTTGGAAACAGCAGCTTTTCAGTGATATCACTGTTGAAAGAAATGATCTCGGAGAGAGCAACATCGCACTGAAATTCATTGTCAGTGAACTGCCAGTGCTTGACAAGATTACCTTTGAAGGTAACAACAAGTTCGATAGTGTTGAACTAATAAAAACTGCGGCTCTTGTGACTGGCAAGAAAATCAGCGAACAGGAATTGCTGACCGCTTCGAAAAAAATTGAAAAATTTTATGCATCAAAGGGCTATCTGACTGCAGAGGTAAAATTTCAGCGCCTGGAAGTGATTAAAAATCATGTAAACACACTGTTCTCAATTACCGAAGGATCAAAGGTCGCCATTGAAAAAATCACCTTTCACGGCAACACCTCGTTTGACCAAAAAAAATTGAGAGGGGTTTTCAAGGAAACCAGTCAAAATTCCTGGTGGCGCAGAATCTTCGGCAGTCCAAAACTTGATACCGAAAAATTTAATGACGATAAAAACCTGCTGGTTGAGTTTTACCGCAATAGCGGCTATCGCGATGCACGTGTTTTACGCGATTCGATCAGTTATACCCCTGAAAAAAAGGGGCTCTTTCTCGACATTTATCTTGAGGAAGGTCAGAAATACCATATCAGAAACATAACATGGTCAGGCAATACAAAAGAATTTGCGACGACTGACATTCTTGATAAAACATTCAGGATCAAAAAGGACGATATATACAACGCAAAACTGATTCAGGAACGTCTGAATTTCTCGCAGGACAACTCCGACATCAGCTCGATCTATCTTGATCGTGGCTACCTCTCCTTTAAGGCAAATCTTGAGGAACAAGTCATCAAACCTGATATGGTCGATCTGGTTATCTCTCTGAGGGAAGGCGAACCGTTCCAACTCAACACCATCAATATCAGAGGCAATACCAAAACGAAAGATCATGTGATCCGACGTGAGCTCTTCACTGTTCCTGGCGACATGTTCAGCCGAAAAAATGTTGTGCGCAGCATCAGGGAACTCAGCATGCTTAACTATTTTGACCCATCCCAGATTACTCCTGATATTGAGCCAAACCCCGAGACCAACACCGTTGATTTGACCTATAATGTCGCCGAAAAACAGACCGATACTTTTAACGCTTCAGTCGGCTATAGTGGCAGCGGTTTTACCGGCGCACTCGGCGTCACCTTCAATAACTTCTCGCTGCAAGATATTTTCAACACTGACGCCTACAAACCTTTACCACACGGAGATGGGCAGCAACTCGGCTTCCAGTGGCAGTTCGGCACCAACAACTACAGAACTCTCAGCCTTAATTTTACTGAACCATGGGCATTCGGCGGACCAACTGCAGTGGGATTTTCAGCCTTCAAAACCCATAGCGCTTATGACTATACCAACGACAGTAACTACAACCCGACCATCATTGACCAGTATGGGACAACCCTTTCAGTTGGAAGACGCCTGACCTGGCCGGACGACTACTGCGCCATTAACTGGAAGCTGAAATACCTGCACAGCAAAGGCGGATTCCTGAGTTTTATCGATTATACTGATCCTAATGCTCCCGATCAGGCTGATCAATTTTCAATAACGCAAACAGTTACCCGTAATAGCATCGACAGCCCACTTTTTCCGCGCAAGGGCAGCAAAAACACCATCACGGGACAACTTACCGGAGGACCACTGCCTGGCACGGTTGATTTTTACAAATTTCTCGGAACCTCAAGCTGGTACATTCCAATTACAAAGAATCTCGTCTGGAACGTTTCGACACAACACGGCTATCTTGCGACCTTTAACGAAAACGATTATATCCCCTACACAGAGTATTTTTATATGGGAGGCAGCGGCATGTCCTCTCTCCCCACCGTTCCTCTCAGAGGCTATGATGACCGGAGCCTCGGCTCAAAGCTTGGTGCCAGCTCCACAACAAGCACCAGTCTGTATGCGGGAAAGGTTTACTCGAAATTCACATCGGAACTGCGTTATCCCATTACCATGTCACAGTCTTTGAGCATTTACGGACTGACCTTCGTTGAGGCTGGCAATCTTTGGGAAAATACGCAAGCCGTCAATTTTTCAGACCTGAAAAAATCGGCTGGCCTTGGCCTCAGGCTTTACCTGCCTATTATCGGGCAGATCGGGCTTGATTACGGCTATGGCTTCGATGCCGTCAAAAGCCTTCCCACAAAAACAAAACAGGGATGGAGCTTCTTGTTCAGCTTCGGCACAACAACAGAATAAGGCGAAACAAACAGAGTACAGAGGTATCACGTTCAGATGCCTCTGCTCATGAACTTCTTTTCAGACGGGATATTTCATCCCGCAGCCTTGCGGCCTCCTCATAGTTTTCATTGCTTATAGCATCATTAAGGTCTGACTGGAGTTCATCGAGCTGTGCATCAAGAGTGAGCAGACCTGTACTGACTCCTTCGGGTTCCATCGCAGCCTCGGTCTCCTCTTTCTGTTCTTCCTTGATACCAGCCTCGTTCATAATCTCTTCGGTAACAAACAGTGGTGCATTAAAACGCACAGCAATTGCAATGGCATCACTGGGACGTGCATCGATTTCATGCACTTCACCGTTCACCTCACAGATAACCTTGGCATAAAAAGTTTCATTGTGCAGTTCATCAATAATGATTTCATTAACGTGCAAATGAAAAGCATCGGCAATATTCTTGAAAAGATCGTGAGTAAAGGGCCGCGGTGGTTTTATATTTTCAAGCTTCAGGGCAATTGCCTGTGCTTCAAAACCACCAATAATAATCGGAAGCTTTAGTTTCCCCTCCAACTCATAAAGAATGAGAGCATAAGCTCCGTTAGTATGAGGGCTTGTAGAAAGCCCGAGAATATCTACCTGAAGTTTACGCATGAGCTAAATAAATTAACATTGTATCGATGGATGAAATATTTGAATCCAGTTTTTCTAACACTAAAGTACTGTTAATCATTTCGTCTTCAAAAATTCCTGTAGCGCATCAAGCCGTTTAAGCAAGACCAATTGAACATCGCCAACTCTATCGTAATCAGCAATATGAAAAATCGGTGCTTGACTGTCACTATTGATTGCAGCCACCGTACTGGCGGCTCCGATCCTGGCAAGATGCTGGAGTGCACCCGATCGCAAGCAAAATAGAGCGAAGGTTCGACTGTTCTGCCAGCCTGATCTATCTGACAGACACATCCCGCAATATTCACAGAGGATTCTCGTGATCGCTGATGCTGATACGAACGCAGGTGTAACATAAAAAAAAAGCCGCATTAAAGCGGCTTTTTTTAAAAAACAGGTGCCCGAGAGGAGATTCGAACTCCTACACCTTTCGGCGCTACCCCCTCAAGATAGTGTGTCTACCAATTTCACCACTCGGGCCTGTCAAATTTCTGAATGCCTACGCACATCCAGTGAGAATAGAAGGACTCGAACCTTCGACCCTCTGCTTAAAAGGCAGATGCTCTACCGACTGAGCTATATTCTCAACCTATAACCAAGGTACTTGAGTACCGGAACTTACTTATTCTGGTATCTCTGGCGCTTCTTGTGCCTATTCTTACGGCGCATTTTCTTTCGCTTGTGTACCGCCATTTTATGACGTTTTCTCTTTTTTCCGCAGGGCATATAGTAAGTGTCTTTCCTCTTGTTTTAAAGGCAGATAATATAGAAAGTTTTTTCAAAACAACAAACCTTAATTCACCACAAAACTCAAATTCACCTTCTTTAAGGGGCGGCATGTTCATCGTTCGGAAATCCCTTCCGCTACTACCGGTTTATATCTCGATATACAGCGTAAAAAGGGAGCATCAGGCATTCATATTTTTGAAAAAGTCCTTATTGTCTTTGGTATCAGCCATTTTCTCACGCATGAACTCCATGCATTCGATCGGGTTCT